>JASHRN010000175.1 GCA_030037335.1 Candidatus Acidiferrales bacterium
CTACTGATACGCCGCGCGTGAATAACCTCCTGAGCGGCGGACTGCTCGATGACAATCCAAATTCCGCCCAGCCGTTTCGTCTGGATCGCTCGGAAGCGTGGACCTGCGACCAGAATCATGATTACACACCCGAGCAAATGGCCTTCGATCATGGCTTGATGGACGCGTTCGTGCAAAACACCGGCACCGGAGGCACCGATGACGGTGTTGAGTGCGACTACGGCCACGGTGCGGGGCTCGTTATGGGTTACTTCGATGGGAACACCGTCACCGCGATGTGGAACTACGCGCAGCATTTTGCCATGAGCGACAATTTCTACGGCACCATGTTCGGTCCGTCCAGCGTTGGCGCCTTGAACCTCATCGCCGGCACAACCTCGAATGTAATGGCGACCAGCGGAACTGCCAACACCGCAATCGTAAACGGCGACGTCTCCGGCGCGTTGATCGGCGATGTGGATCCCGGTCTCGACGATTGCTCCACGTCATCGTCGCATGCGATTGTCACCCAGGGAAATAACATCGGTAATCTCCTGAACGACAAAAACCTCACTTGGGGCTGGTTCCAGGGCGGCTTTGCTCCGACCTCGGTCACCGCAGGCAAGGCGTCGTGTGGATCAACCTCTATAGGCATTGGGGGCATTCCGCCGGTCGCAATCACCGACTACGTCTCGCACCACAATCCCTTCGACTATTTTCAGAGCACCGCAAATCAGCACCACTTGCCTCCGAGTGACGACTCCAAAATTGGCGAGACCGATCAGGCAAATCATCAGTACGATCTAAGCCTGTTGTTTACCGCCATCAATGAAGGTCGGCTGCCCTCCGTTAGCTTCGTCAAAGCCAAGGCTGTCCAAAACGGCCATCCGGGCAATTCCGATCCTCTCGACGAGCAGGTCTGGCTGACAACAGTCGTCAATGCAATCGCCAACAGTCAGTACTGGCGCGATACCGCCATCATCATTACGTACGACGATTCCGATGGCTGGTACGACCACCAGATGGATACCGTTGTAAACCAGTCCAACTCCAACGATGACGCTCTGGCCGGCCCTGATTCCTGCGGCACGACTCCCGTCGGTGGCAATCCGGGTCGTTGTGGATACGGTCCCCGCCTGCCGCTAATGGTGATTTCGTCCTTTGCGAAGCAGAATTACGTCGATAGCCGCATGACCGATCAGTCTTCCATCATCCGGTTCATCGAAGACAATTGGAGCCTCAGCCGTATCGGCGGAGACTCTAACGACGCCAAGGCCGGCTCGCTTTTTGGTTTCTTCGACTTCAACAATGGCAAGCACGCGCCGGCGCTGATTCTCGATCCAAGCACCGGACGCGTTTTGCAGTAATTGATCGATCTTCAGTAAAACCTGACCACACCTCTGGCTCGTCCTGTTCGCCCCAAGGACGAGCCAGTTCGTTTTTATAGCATCGCGACCTGCACAAAATCGGGAAATTCGTCAAATTCGCAATCGATGCTCATAATCTCATTTCGGCGCGATTTCATAGGAGATTCAATCTGCCGTAATGCGCCGATAAGAATCCCTGTGTATCGTACATCCAACGCGGCGGAAAGCGCGCCCCGGTTCCGCTGACTCGATCTTCAGTCACCCCAACCTACAAACTGGCTCATCCAAGGCCCCAAGGATGGGCCAGTTTGCGCGCGCCCGCCTCGCTGTTTCGCCTTATGTTCGCTGTATGAATGTTGCACGCGTATTGGCACTACGCATCGCTCCATGTACAATTTTAGAACTATGCCAAGCTCTTGGAGCGGTCATCTCACCTTCGGCTTGATTTCATTGCCTATCCGCCTGTCTCCGGCAGCGCGCACCGAACGCATCAGTTTCAACCAGCTCCACAAGGAATGCCACACGCGCCTGAAGCAGCCGCTTTTCTGCCCCACCTGCGATCGCCAGGTCGAGCGTTCCGAAGTGGAAAAGGGCTACGAATACGAGAAAGGCCAATACGTCCTTTTCACCGAAGAAGAGCTCAAGAAGGTCGAGCCGCAGTCCGCGCGCACCATGGAAATTCTCGAATTCGTCAAGCTCGATGAGATCGATCCCGTTTATTTTGACGCTTCGTATTACATCGCCCCCGACGAAGGAGGCGAAAAAGCCTATCGCTTGCTTACCGAAGCCATGCAAGAGGTCGGGTACGCCGGCATCGCCAAAGTCAGCATGCACAATCGCGAAAACATTGTGGTCATACGCGCTCGCGACGGCGGCTTGACGCTGCACACCATGTTTTACTCGAACGAAGTTCGCTCTTCTGAATACGGCAGCACCGCCAAGCCCGAAATCAAAGACGCCGAACGCACTTTGGCTCGGCAGCTTATCGAAAATCTCGCCGCCGCATTCGAGCCGGAAAAATACAGCGACACGTACCAGAATAGCCTGCGCGCGCTCGTCGACGCCAAAACCGCGGGCAGGGAAGTGGCTGCCGTGACGGCACAGCAAGGCGCCGCACCCGTCATTGATTTGATGGAAGCGCTGAAGCGAAGCCTTGCCAAACAGACTGCTGCCGAAAAGAAGCAGCCGCTGCGCGTCGTTCCCAAGCCCAAAGAAGCCGCGCCAAGGAAAAAGAAAGCGGTCTGAGGCGCGGCATCAATGGATTTGCAGGTGAATGTAAGGCTTCGCGACCCTCTTTTTTCTTGAAACCCTTTACCCCATTTCCTGAATCAAAGTACCGTAACTATTGCTGCGAGCCCGGTGCGGGGAGCGCTGGCAAACAAGACCCGGATTTGGCATATTGAACGAAAGGGGTCACCCCAATCCGCAGCGCGCTTAAGTTCGCGGCCCTTGCCGCCGTTCTCACGGCTGCGTTTTCGTTTGCCCCAAGCGCCCCCGCTCAACAAACTGGGCAAACTGCTCAGCAGTCGCAAAATCCGCCCGCTGTTCAATCCGCTCAGCAAAATCAGCAGTTAACAGGAACCATCACCGGCTCAGTCTTCAGTAAGGAAGGAAATCCCATCTCCGGTGCTCAAATCACATTGACCCTCACTGGCCAATCCACCAGCCAGCAGGCTGCCTCCGACGACAGCGGCAACTATTCTTTCAAGGACGTCATTCCGGGGACTTTCAAGATCACCATCAGCGCGCCGGCTTTCGCCGATCAAACCTTCTCCGGCATCCTTGCTTCCGGCCAAAACTATATCGTTCCACCGATCACGCTGCTTCTTGCCACCGTCAACACCACCGTTGTCGTTGAGCCTACCGCCGTCGTGGCCGAGCGCCAGATCAAAGCGGAGGAACAGCAGCGCGTCCTTGGCGTCGTTCCCAATTTCTATGTCACCTACGTCTCCAATGCCGCTCCTCTCAATTCGCGGCAAAAGTTCGAGCTTTCCTGGAGAGATGCCATTGACCCCGTAACCTTCATCTTGATTGGCGCCACCGCGGGAATTCAACAAGCGACCGATAACTTCGCCGGATACGGCCAGGGTGCGCAAGGCTACGGCAAGCGATACGGTGCTTCTTATGCTGACTTCGCGACCGGCACGCTCTTTGGCAGCGTCATTTTTCCGGCTATTTTAAAACAGGATCCGCGCTACTTTTATAAGAGCACGGGCAGCACGCGCGCGCGGATTCTCTACGCCATAGCCAATGCGGTCATCTGCAAAGGCGACAATGGCCATTGGCAGGCAAACTATTCGAGCATTTTGGGAAATCTCGCTTCAGGCGGTATGTCAAATCTTTACTATCCGCCGCAAAACCAGAGAGGCGCGGCGCTCACGTTTGAAGTCGCCGGTGTTGGGATCGCCGCAACCGCCGCCGACAACATCATTCAGCAATTCGTCGTTCCCAAGCTAACTCCGAAGTCCCACAAACACGAAGCCCCTCAGCGTGTTCCCAACGGCCGCTGATTCTCCCCGGAAGGGCGCTGTGAGGGAGACTGATTTGATTCATTACACTCGACGTGTGATGGCCGGAGCTGAAGCGCGACTATTGACCCACGGCGCACCGGCTTTGGTGCTGGCTGACATTCCGAATTCGAACCAACTATCGTAGGGGTGCTTCATCCTTACAGAGTGAAGGTTGTGCCCGTCTTTGTAGGGGCAGGCGTATTTCGCCAGCCCGCACAAACTACCACTTCAGCAAAATCAATTCCGAACAGAATCCCGGCCCCATCGCGCCCAAAATCCCATAGCTCCCCGGTTCCGGTCGGTGATTGGTCATCACGTCTTCCAGCACCAGCAGCACAGACACGGAGGAAAGATTCCCGACCTTCGCGAGGCACTCCCATGAAGCATCCAGCTCGCCGTTCTTCAATTCCAGTGCATCTTCCACGGCTTCCAGCACCTTCGGCCCGCCGGTATGAAAAATCCAGCTCGAAATGTCCTTCTTCGTTAATCCAAGATCATCGAGGAACTGGGCCGCGTCGTGCCCAAGATTTTCCTTCACCACGTCGGGCACGCCCGGCGACAGCACAATCTGAAATCCTTTCTCCGAAATATCCCAGCCCATCGTTCGTTCGGTATTGGGATAAAACGTCGACCGCGTCGCAATAATCTCCGGCCCCTGAAAATCTCTCTCGTCTCCGGTGATAACCACCGCCGCAGCGCCATCTCCGAAAAGCCCCGCGGAAATCAAATTTGCCATCGACAAATCATCGCGCTGAATCGTCAGCGAACACAATTCAACCGCCAGCAATATCGCTGTGTGCCCGGGATACCCGCGAACATAGTCCGCCGCGCGCGCAATTCCCGCTGCTCCTGCCACGCATCCCAGCCCGAACAGCGGATTCCGCTTGATATTGGGGCAAAGCCCCAGCCGGTTCACCAGCCGCGCATCGAGAGACGGGCTTGCAATCCCCGTCACCGATACCACGAAAATCGCATCCACTTCCCGCGCCGGCAATCCAATCGGCTTCAGCGCCGCCGTGATGGCCTGCTCGCCAATATCGAGTCCGGTCTCGATCCATACGTTGTTCGCATCGCCCCATGTCTTGAGGTTGTAATAGCCTTCCAGCGGCATCGACATGTACCGTCCGCGCACCTTAACATTCGCGTGTAACTTGTCGAGTACATCGGGCCTTTTCAGGCGGTCACCCCAGTAAACTTTCAGGGCGCTGACGAGTTCTTCCTGGCTAAAGTAGTGTTTGGGAAACGCGCCGGCAACGCTCGCAATTCTCATCCGCCACCTGTCCTCTCAATTTGTTAGCGCGAAACGCTCGCTTGCGCATCTTCCGACTCGCCGCTCCTCATCGGGAGCAACTTCGCCGCACTTACCGGCAAGCTTCGTTTCGCTAAGTGATGGAACCCGCACCGGTGCCACCCAGTCGCACGCAAAACTGCGATTCCTCAGAGGCTTCTTTTTGCGCCCATGATTCTATCGTTCGGCGGCCTTATCGCAAGCATTAATCTTGTAGACGTCTATCTGGCACAGAATACCAGCCCGCCGTGCCCTAGGCGCAGGATGGTAGGGAAGGCCCAGAGTCGCCATTACCAGCGCTCATATATGCAGAAAAGCGATTGACTATCGTTCGATGATTCTTGCGAGCGTCGAAGGCGGTGCCTGATCCTAAAAATCCAGGAAGCTTACAGCGTCTGCCGCTTCGGCCTCGGACGCGGCTCTTCCTCAACGTCAGTGCGGACGGGCCTTCCCGGACGATCCGCCGCGCGTTCCACCCCGCCGATAATCTCCGCCTCGTAATCCTGCCCTTCTTCCGTCAGCTCTTCCACACTCTCGGAATCGGCATCTTCAATTTCCGAAAGGCCCTCGATATCACCCGATTGCCCCGCCGCCATGCTGCGCTCCGGCTCGCTCTCGGGAATCACCTGCGCACGGCTCGAATCGAACCCGCGCGAAAGCCTCGCGCGCCGTGCACGCTGGTTTTTACTCGTCCGCTGACGCTCGCTCCGCGCGCTGCTCTTCGCTCGCGCCTTTTTGCTCTGTCCCTTTTTTGAAGTTCCTCGCTTCGTACTCTTTCTCGAACTCGCCTTCTTTTTCGCCATAAAGTTTCCCATCGCGCACTTTGCTACTGCGGATATCTACGCTCTCCAATCTTGAATACGATCCCGGCCGAAAACCACATATTGTTCTGATGAGCTTGCAGAAAAGGCGTCCGGTAATAGTCTGCCTCAAACGCGCGCACCGACCAGTGGCGCGTCAGATTCAGATCCAGTCCGCCGCCCAGCCGGAACGAAAATCCGTTCTCTGAATAAGTTTGCCCGGCAGAAGGGTAATGCAAATCCAGTCGGGAAACGCCAATCAGCGCCTCCGCAAACGGGTTCAGCATCGAATACCACGGCCGGTAATAATACCGCACGCCTATGTGATCGCCGTAGAGCCGCGTATTCCCGCCAGACACGGAAGCGAACTGCTGGTCGCCATCCCCGTAGAGTTGCAGGTTTCGCGTGATGTTCACTCCGACCGACCCGTAGTATCCAGCATAATTGGGCCAGCCCGAAGCGTTGAACTGTGTGTAATCGAAGCCGCCGCCCAGTTCCACCGTCATTCCGCGCTGCACACCCGGTACCCGACTCTGCGCGAGCGCCGGCAACGCCACAAGTGCCAGTGCGCACCCCAATATCGCCTGCCTCAGCATATCTCAACCTTTCCAGACCCGCAGGGCCTTCATGAACGTTACTCACAGATGCCACTCTGTGTCGAGACAAAGCTGGGATGTTTTAGGGTGACAACTTCCGGCCGCGGTTTCAATCGCGCATCGCAGCCGCGATTCCAACCTCGCACCTGTCACATCGAGCAGTCACGTCCCGCCCGGCGAGGCAACGTTCCTCTTGCAAATCTCTCCAATTGTTAGATGGTGGTGGCGTTTCGGCGGGAACAGCCTTGCCGAAGGAATTTACGCTTCTGCTGCGGCCCACAATCCGCCCGCGAAGCGCTTCCCAAATCCGCAATCCTGATGGTTTGTTAATCGGTGAACTAGATAACGAACTGAGACCTTAACGTCTACAGTATTTTACCTATTGACAAACACTATGGGGGGGGTAGCGTCATCCTCATTCTGAAATGCAGTCCGGCCCCCACGTCTGAGCCCAGGGTGCTGTCATGCGTGTTCCAAAGGTTGTCGTAGCAGTTTTCGTTATCCTCGGCATTTCGCTTATCGTCCTAAATCTCGCGTTGGTAAGACAAGATCGAGTGCTGGCCAATCGAGCCCGCGGATACGAGCTTAACCTTCAGCCTTTTCAGATCAGCGACTATGCTCCGCCATTCTCGGGCACAAGTCTCTCCGGAGAGCGGGTCTTTCTAAACTATCAGTCGGGCCCGTCAACAACTCTGCTTTTTGTGTTTTCACCGACATGCCCAGAGTGCACGGTGAACTGGTCCTATTGGGAACAGATACTGAAACGCAGAGACCCTGTGCATACTCGTTTGCTCGCACTGAATTTGGGCCCGGGACTGTCCACGAACTACGTTACACAACTTGACCTCTCGAATACGGAGGTCTTTACGCCGGAATCCCATGGCGTGTACCGCTATTTGTTTCGCTATACGCCACAGACGGTCTTGATCGGCACAGGCGGCAAAGTCGAAGGTGCATGGTTCGGAGTTTTGCATCCCGCGGACGTCAAGCAAATTGAGGAACAGACAGAACCGACGCACGTACCATCCCCCTCAGAGAGGCCAGCATCCTGAATGCGGTGGATCTTATCGACCGGAACCCACGCCCAATATCGATCATTCACCTTAAGGAGAGAATCAGATGAAAAAAATGCTCAAGGCAGTTAGGCCAAGCGTATTAGGCGTCGTACTTCTCGGCGCGATGGGTGCCATGACTGCAACATCCGGCATCGTGCTCGCAACCAGTGGGCCTAGTCCGCTCGCAGCGTGTGGGGGCTCTTGTTACCTTGCTTCCGAATGTAGTGGTGGTGCTCTCGCTTGCCAATGCACCGGAGTAGATTTCCCCACTAAAGGCTCCTGTAGCGGTCGACCAGTCATTCAGCCGTAGCAGTAGGGCTGGCGCCGAATTATCCGTGTAATGGTAGTTCGGCGCCGACCGACCTAATATCTTGATGCACTATGATGCGACAGAGCCTTCGCGGCCTCACCCGCACTCCCGGATTCACCATCGCCGCTGTCCTCACTCTTACTCTGGGAATAGCTTCGAGTACCTGTCTGTTCAGCGTCGTGAATTGTGTGCTTCTTCGTCCCCTTCCTTCTTATAAGGATTCTGGCCGTCTGGTCGTGGCCGTACAACCTTTGCTCGCTGGCGACTTTCGCGACATCCAGGCCCAAAACCACGTCTTCGGGCAGATGGCGTTATTTGAGCCCGGCGAGTACCTTCTCTCAAGAACAGGTGAAGCTCATCTCCTCCAGAGCGAGGCCGTGCAGCCCAAGTTCTTTTCAGTGCTTGGCGTAGCCCCGATTCTCGGGCGTGGCTTCGAGCCGGCTGAGTTTCATCCCGGCGGCGACCGCGTTGTTTTGTTGAGTCACGCGCTATGGGTTCGAGACTTCGACTCGGATGTGCATATGGTGGGAAGATCAATTCTTCTGAACTCGAAGCCCTACACCGTTGTCGGCGTGCTCCCGTCTTCCTTCCGCTTCAAAACCACTTGGTTCGACAAACAGGCGGACATCTGGTTTCCGCTAGCGCTCTCTCCTCTCCAGATGGAAGAACGGGGTTTTCACGAAATCACTTCGAAAGATTCCTATTCAACGCTTATCATCGCTCGATTGAATCCGGGCGTGTCTCTTGAAAAGGCACAGCAAAATCTTGACAGTATCATCACGCGGCTTATTTCCGAACACTCCGAGGATGAGGTTTTGCGGGGCTTGCAACTGTATTCGCTGAGGTACGTCCAAACAGGTCCAATCGGGCGTATCC
This sequence comes from Candidatus Acidiferrales bacterium, assembly GCA_030037335.1. Classification (GTDB taxonomy): domain Bacteria; phylum Acidobacteriota; class Terriglobia; order Acidiferrales; family UBA7541; genus DAHUXN01. The sequence goes on from JASHRN010000175.1 coordinate 8,782, forward strand.
TGTGGCCTTTATTCGGCGGCGCTGTGCTCCTCTTGCTGGTTGCCTGTATAAACGTCTCTGGTTTGATGCTTGCTCGCGGTTTCGGCCGCCGGTCTGAGATGGCTATCCGCACGGCGCTCGGTGCGGGTCGCCGCCAAATCATTCGCCTGTTTCTTGAAGAGAGCCTTCTCCTATCCGCTGCCGCGGCCGTGTTTTGTCTGCCTCTGTCAATCGGGTCTGTGAACCTCGTCCGTGTTCTTGCCCCTTCAGGGTACATTCCGCGCATCGACGAGGTGAGAGTGGACGGATGGGTGCTCGTCTTTGTCGTCCTCGTCACCCTCATTTGCACCTTTGGTTCTGCAGCAATTCCCGCCGCATCGTTCTCTCGCCTGTCTCTTAATTCAGCAATCGCCGATCAACAGAACTCGCTTTCGACTGGCCCTTCTCATTTCGCAACGCAGAAAGCATTGTTAGTCGCACAGGTTGCTGCGGCGATGATTCTTTTGGCTGGCGCAAGTCTGATGGGCCGCAGCCTCTGGCTCCTGATTACGGAAAACCTCGGTTTCGATCCGCACAACGTCACGCAAATAAGTCCTGGATTCGTGTCGGACATAGACAATGTTCGCGCATGGGATGTCGCTCGCCTCACGTTGGCAGCGCAATCGTTGCTCGAAAAAGTTAAGGAGATACCGTCCATTCACGTTGCATCCATGGCGGCGATACCGGTCGGTGAACGCGCTGAGGTTCCGTTCGGCACTGGTCAAACTCCGGCGAATGCGCCGGACGCACCGCTGGCTAGCTGGGAGAACGTTAGTCCGCATTTCTTTGACACCCTTCGAATCTCGCTGCTTCGAGGGCGTTTTTTCACCGATGGCGACACTTTAAGAACGCAGCCGGTGGTTATTATCGATGAAACTTTAGCGCGTATCTATCTGCATAGTCAGAATCCCATCGGACAGTATTTCGCTTATAGCTGGATGAACAAGATTGTGAATGCCCAGATTGTCGGCGAGGTCGGCGACGCAAAACTCGCCGGTCCTAGGTCCCCACTCATGCCCACGGTTTATACCTGCCTTTGGCAGAACGGCGGTTTCGGAGCGCTATATGTACGCAGCAATGCGCCTCTAGCGTCGCTTGTCCCGGCGCTCCGAGGGAAATTTCAGCAAGCGGACAACCGTCTCGCCATTTTTGACGTAAAACCTGTCACAAGTGTCCTTTCCGAGTCTTCTATCGCGCGCCCGAAGTTTCTTACTTTTCTGCTCGCCGCCTTTGCCGGGCTCGCGTTGGCACTTACGATCGTCGGGATTTTTGGAGCCGTGTCTCTTAGCGCGACGCGCCGAACGCGCGAGATCGGCATTCGCGTCGCCCTTGGCGCGCAGCGAAAGGATGTGCTGAAAACTATGCTTTTCGGGTCTGCCGTAACAAGCCTGGTAGGAGTGGGCATTGGCGTGATTTCTGCGCTGGTTCTTACCCGGCTGATTCGTTCATGGCTTTATGGCGTTGCTCCAGACGACCCCCTGACATTCGTGTTTGCCGCCGCGGTGCTCATAATTGTATGCCTCGTTGCCAGCTATATTCCCGCACGCCGCGCCCTTCGCGTCGATCCCGCAGTTGTTCTAAGACACGAGTAGCGCTCCCTCATTTGGCCCAGAGCGGTAGGCACCAAAGAAACTCCGGAAGCGCTACGCGCATCGTAGTTTCCGGTCCTGTAACAAACAAGTTGCACAGCGAATCCAATGACCTCTAAAATCGACTCGTTTCAACCGAAAAGAATGCGGTACCGCATTCTTTTCGGTTTCCTGATGGCAGCTTTGCTCGCCGGAATCGACGCCTGCGGCGGAGGTAGCAGCAGCGCGCCGCCCGTAAGCGTCACCGTCACCGCGGGCGCGTCTTCGGTGCCGGTGAACGGCCAAGTAGTCTTCAGCGCCACCGTGGTGAACAGTAGCAATCAGAGCGTTACCTGGGCAGTGAAGGGCGGCTCCGCGAATGGCACTATCGACGCCTCCGGACTCTACAGCGCGCCTGCCCAAGTCCCCAGCCCCGCGCAAGTCACCGTCACTGCCACGCCGCAAGCCGACGCTTCCGTCAGCGGTCAGGCCAGCATCACCATCACCATCGCCGTGACCGTCTCGCCCGCTTCCGCCATCGTTCAAACGCTCAACACCACTTCATTTACTGCCACAGTCCAGGGCTCGACAAATCAAAGCGTCAACTGGGAAGTCAATGGCATTCAGGGCGGCAGCATTTCGCTTGGCACCATCAGCGTCGGTGGCGTCTATCAGGCGCCCGAATCGGTTCCTGCCAACGCCTCCAGCGGCCAAACCATGACCGTCACTGTTGAAGCTGTCCCTCAGGCCAACGCCTCTGTTTCCGCCTCCGCGACCGTAACCATCACATCTCCCAATCAGCTCGCTCAGAATCTTCCCATCGAACTCGGCACTTCCGGCGGAAACATCAATGATGTCGACACCACCGAATGCGCCGGCGGCACTCTCGGCTCGCTCGTCGCCGTTGGCTCAACACAATACATTCTCAGCAACAATCACGTGCTCGCCGACGAAGACGCTGGCACCATCGGCGACGCCATCATCCAGCCCAGCCTTATCGACACCATCAATCCGTGCTTCTCAGCCGGCGCGAATACCGTCGCGCATCTTTCGGAGTTCATCAATCTCGAAGAGGCCAATCCGCCCGCCGACGCCGCCATCGCGGAGGTGGTCACTTCTCCCGCAAGCGTTGATTCCACCGGAGGCATCATCGAACTCGGTGACTCCGCGCCCGATGACGTTCCTACCAACGAAGCGCCCGCCAGCACAATTCTTCCCGTCACTTCGCTCGTCCCCAACTCCACCGCCGTCGCCAAAAGCGGACGCAGCACCGGTCTCACCTGCTCCACCATCGAAGCCACCGACGTCAGCGTCCAGATTCAATACACTCACGGCCTCGGCGGAGCGTCCTTCAACGTCACCTACACAGATCAAATCGCTGTCAACGGCGGCACGTTCAGCGCCGCAGGCGACTCCGGCTCATTGATTGTTTCGCAAGCCGGTGCGCAGCCCATCGCCCTCCTCTACGGTGGCTCAGACACCGAAACCGTCGGCGCTCCTGTCCAAACCGCCCTCACCGCTCTCGACAACCTCCTCAACCCCAGCGCGCCGCCGAATCTAACTTTCGTCGGGTCCGCGACGCGCAACGCTGTCGCCGGCTGCACTTCTTCCGGCACCGACGCATTCAACGCTACCGCGCCAGCGCAAACCCCAACCGCCGCACCTTCCGCCGCCGAGTTTTCGAAGGCCACTGCCGCCGCAAATCAAAACGCCTCGCAACTCATGTCCGAGCATCCCGCGCTTCTCGCGGTCGGAGTCGCGCCCAGCCTCGACCGCCCCACACGTGCCGCCGTCGTGCTTTTCCTCCGCAAAGGCCAGCCGCTTGTGCGCCCCATTCCGCATAATGTCGCCGGAGTCCCCACGCGCGTCATCGCGGTCGATTCCATCGCAAAATCCGGCCTTCTCGATCAGCAAACCACCGAATCGTTCGTGAAGAGCGCAGGTCCGCCGCCCGCCGCGAATCCCACCGCTCAGCAGCTCGCCGCCGCCAAAACCGTCAACGACAAGTACGCGCCCTCGCTCATGAAGCAGCCCGGCATTCTCGGCGTCGGCGTCACTTCCAGCCTCGACAATCCCAGCGAAGCTGCCATCATGATCTTCGTCGAGGAAGGGAAGCCGCACAATCCCATTCCCCTCGAACTCGACGGTATACGCGTCCGCGTCAAATCCACCTCCAAATTTCGCACCTTCGGCTGGGGCCACCCCAAACCCCACTCATATCGCTAGCTCGTCAACCTTCGTGCTTTTGACCTTGCTTTTGAATTTGTAGGGGCCGATCGGATTTATCGGCCCGTCACGCTCTTGTCTCTCCAGCGCCTACCTTCAGCCTCCGGATGCAGCGCGTTTCATGAAGTTGCTGCGGCCTTTACCTGCTTGCTTGTGGCTCGTTTTCCTGAGGTTGGCCGGCGGAGCGCGCGACTACCCGCGAACTGCCTTCGCCGTGCAATGCCAGTTCATCTCTACTACGGTCTGGTAGTATTTGCGCGGCCGTGGAATCGTCGCACCGCTATTTTTCGCAGTCCTTTCACGCGGAGAACGATATTGAACTGTACTAAACACCTAAGGAGGAAATTGATGATGATCGAATCGGGCAGAAGAAAAGTGCTGAAGGGAGGGCTGGCTCTCCTCGGCACAGCCGCTCTTTGTGATTCAACTGTATTCGGCGCAGAGCACGCAGCCGCACAGAAAAAATCTGCAAGGTCAAATCTTGCCGCCAACACAGCCGCTTGTGCTTGTGAACACGCCGCCGATGGAACGCCGCTCGACTTTAGTTCAAGCGAGCTCCGCCCCATGATTGAGCGTTACGGAGCGGATCTGGACGATTTGAATCGCGTGTATTCACAGCACGGTTCGGCTCTTCGGAAAACCAAGCTCGATGAGTTCTATTCCAGGCAAATGCAATTGCTCGAGGCTGTCAATTTCGATGCGCTAAGCCAGGATGGCAAAGTAGACTTCACGCTTCTCCGCAATCACATTGAGCACCAGCAACAAGGAATGATCGCAGAGGATAAACAGAACGCCGAAATCGCCCCTATGATCCCTTACCAGGCCGACATCATTGAGTTAGAGGATGCGCGCCGCCGCATGGAAACGATGGATGCACAAAAGGCTGCCGATGTTCTGGTTCGCATCCTCGGTGAAATTCCGAAGGAGCAGTCTGCTATCCCGACCCCGAAACCCGACGCGCGTGTGCTGGCGCGCGCAGCGACACGCGTCAACGAACTGAGGGACACGTTGCGATGGTGGTACAACTTCTACGATCTCTACGACCCCGATTTTGCCTGGTGGATGGAAGGCGTCTACAAACCAGTCGACGCCGCTTTGTATCAGCACCTGCGAACGCTGCTCCTCGCCGCAGGCATTACCCCTCCGCCGGAAAACACTCAGCCCGAAGGCAATGGTCGGCTCCAGTGGGAGCGTAGTCGCTCCCGCGAGTTCATGCCTCCGGAAGAACACGGAGACCTTTCCGGCGTTGGACCTGCTGGCCGCGACGCCATAGTCGAAGCGTTGCGCTACAACATGGTTGCGTACACCCCGGAAGATCTGATCGTCATCGCCAATAAAGAGTTTGCGTGGTGCGATCGCGAGATGCTGCGCGCTTCTCACGAGATGGGATTCGGTGATGAATGGAAAAAGGCGCTCGAAAAAGTAAAAAACGATTACGTCGCGCCAGGCAAGATGATTTATCTCGTCCGCGACCAGGAAAAGGAAGCCCTTGCGTTCGTTGACGCGCATGATCTGGTGACCATCCCGCCGCTCTGCAGACAAGACTGGTGGGAGGAAGCCATGACTCCGCGAATGCAATTAGTAAATCCATTTTTCACCGGCGGCGACGATATTCATGTCTCTTCTCCCGCGAGCAGCATGACGGATGAGGACCGTCTCGAAAGCATGCGTGGCAATAACATCTATTTTTCGCGTGGCACCGTGTTTCACGAACTCATTCCCGGGCACCACATGCAGTTTTATATGCTGGCGCGATATCGTCCCTATCGAAGGCCATTCGACACCGCGTTTTGGATTGAAGGCATGGCGTTTTATTGGGAGATGCTGATGTGGGATTTGGGCTACGACCGCACCCCTGAGGAGCGCATCGGCGTTCTTTTCTGGCGCATGCACCGCTGCGCGCGAATTATTTTTTCGCTGAATTTTCACTTGGGCAAGTGGACCGCGCAGCAGTGTGTGGACTTTCTGATTGACCGCGTCGGTCACGAACGCGCCAATGCCGAAGGCGAAGTGCGCAGGTCCTTCAACGGTTCCTACGAACCCATTTATCAGTGCGCTTACATGCTCGGTGCGCTCCAGTTCCACGCTTTGCACAAAGAACTTGTGGATTCAGGCAAGATGACCAACCGCGCGTTCCACGATGCCATCTTCATGCAGAGCAGTATGCCCATCGAAATGGTCCGCGCGGCCGTTGCCAACGCTCCTCTTGAGCGTAATCATGAACCGAGCTGGAAATTCTATGGCCCAATAAGCGGCTAACTGTTAATTCTGTTCGTCAAGAAACTCGATCTCCTTTCCGCAGGCAGGGACCTTCGCTGCCTTTGTAGCGCAGAGCTTCGCCGCTTTTGCGAAGTTCTGCGGCCTTTGTGTGCTAGGTTCTCAGCTTGTGTACTCCCAAGCCTTAGCGTTGTCATCCCGAACCCGTCCCGACGCATTGAGTCGGGGCGGTGTGAGGGATCTGCTGTTACGCTCTCGCTCTGCCGAGGCCTGGGAATGATTTGCGCATCCAAAATTCGCGGTGTATAAGCCTCTGTTCTACACCCCAAAAACGGAGAGCCAATGAAGCGTACACTTCTGCCGAGATTCCTTGTAGTTGCGATCCTCATCCTCGCTGCCGGAGTCGTTCTACCTTCCGCAACATCCGCCAATACCATCGTCATTCACGCAGGCCATCTCATCGCCGAGCCCGGCAAGCCCGAAACCACCAACCAGTCCATCTTCATCGAAGACGGCAAAATCGTGTCCATCAAAGACGGCTTCATTCCTGCCCCGCACCCGGGCGACCAGGTCATCGAACTCCGCGATTCGTGGGTCATGCCCGGCCTGATCGACATGCACACTCACGTCAGTGGCGTGCTCAATCTTGACGAGCCGGCCTCGCACCAAATCGGCTACGCCTTCATCGGCCGTCCCGCCGAAGCTGTGCTCAACACCATCCCTCGTGTGAAGGCGCTGTTGATGGAGGGCTTCACCACCGTTAGAAACGTCGGCGATCCCACGTTCACCACGTATGCACTCCGCGACGCCATCAACGTGGGCACGGTGGAAGGCCCGCGCATGTTCGTCACCGAAGCGCAAATCGCTGTCGATGGCGGCGACTTCGATCCTTCCAATTGGGACGTTCGCCGCGACCTCGAAAAATACGTCACCAATCGCGGCAATTGCTCCGGCGTCGTCGAATGCACCAAAGTCGTCCGCGAAGAAGTCCGCCGCGGCGCAGACGTCATCAAATTCCGTCAGGCCGGCCTGCCCGCCGAAGACCCTCGCGTGAAAATGGTTGAGTCACCAGCCGAAATCAAAGCCATCATCGACACGGCTCATCAGCTCGATCGAAGGGTCGCCGTGCATACCGACGGCGCGCCTGATTTTCTCCACGCGGTTATCGAAGCTGGCGCGGACACCATCGAACACGGCCCGCTCGACGATGAATCCATCGCTCTTATGGTCCAGCGCGGAATCTTCTATACACCAACTTTGTTGGCGGCCAAGCTTGTCGACTATCGCTTCAAAGACGCCTCGGAGGGAACCGGCAAAGCCTATCGCGCGGGCGTTCGAATTATTTACGGCACCGACCTTGGGATCTTCGGCCCCGAGCGTAGCCACGAGGAATTCGGCCTGCTCGCCGCTGCCGGACTTCCGCCCGCGCAAGTTCTGCGCGCCGCCACGGTCAATGCCGCCGCCGCTCTCGGCTGGCGCGGCGACGGGCTCGGCTCCATCGCCCCTGGCAAAATCGCTGACATCGTTGCGATGAAAGTTGATCCGCTCACGCACATCGATCAGCTCGGCGCGCCCGGCAAAATGTCCTTCGTCATGAAAGAAGGTGCCATCTTCAAGAATGATCAGTAGCCTCCGCATTTCGCGCCTTTTCCGGGGACCACACCGAGCCTTGCAGGTAGCGCTCTTGTGCGCCCACCAAGTTGCATTGAGGGTAGAATTGGGTGTACGTTTTCTATCGTTCAAGCGCATATGCGGAACCGGGCTTGGCCGACCCTCGATACGGTACTCATTCGCCCATGCCGATTCGATGCGGCCCGCGAAGTTCAGATGTCATGTTCAGAAGTGTTCAGGGATTGAATGAGATCAGTAAGGAAGGAGCAAGAAAATGGCAACAGCAGTTACCGCACCACCAATGGATCCAAAAGTTTCCGAATTCGTAGCCACAAAACAAAAATTGCTGATTAACGGGAAGTGGGTTGACGCCGCCTCAGGCAAGACTTTCCCAACCTATAATCCGGCCACTGGCGAAGTGCTCGCCAACGTCGCCGAAGGAGACCGCGAGGATATCGACCGCGCGGTGAAGGCCGCTCGCGCAGCATTCGAGACTGGCCCATGGTCACAAAAGCTGTCTCCAGCGCAGCGCGCAAAATTAATCTGGAAGCTCGCTGACCTGATCGAACAGCACCAGGAAGAATTCGCGCAGCTCGAATCGCTCGACAACGGCAAGCCGCTCAAAATTTCGCGCATCGCCGACGTGCCGCTCACAATTGAAAACTTCCGCTACTTCGCTGGCTGGGCCACAAAAATCGAGGGCAACACGATTCCGCTCACGCTCGCCAACTCCTCAAAATTCCTCGCCTACACGCTGCGCGAACCCGTCGGCGTGGTGGGCCAAATCATTCCGTGGAATTTTCCGCTCCTGATGGCCGCGTGGAAGCTCGGCCCCGCGCTCGCCGCAGGATGCACGATCGTCCTCAAGCCCGCGGAACAAACTCCGCTCTCGGCGCTTCGCCTCGGCGAGCTGATTCAAGAGGCTGGCTTCCCCGACGGAGTCGTCAATATTGTTCCTGGCTACGGCGAAACCGCAGGCGCGGCGCTGGCGGCGCACCCTGATGTGGACAAAATCGCTTTCACCGGTTCGACCGAAGTTGGCAAGCTGATTCTGCAAGCAGCCGCTGGTAATTTGAAAAAAGTTTCGCTCGAACTCGGCGGAAAATCGCCGAATATCATTCTCGACGACGCCGATTTGAACGCCGCAGTCCCCGGCGCGGCCAGCGCGATTTTCTTCAATCATGGCCAGTGCTGCTGCGCGGGCTCGCGTCTCTTTGTCGAAGAGAAAGTCTTCGACAAAGTCGTCGAGGGCGTTGCGCAGATCGCGGAAAACATAAAAGTGAAGCCCGGCTTCGATCCCGATTGCGAGATGGGTCCGCTGGTTTCCGAGGAGCAGTTGAATCGTGTCTGCGGATATCTCGAATCCGGAGTCCGCGAAGGCGCGAAAACCGTCGCGGGAGGCAAGCGGCTCGGCGATCGCGGCTATTTCGTCAAGCCCACTGTGCTCGTGAATACCAACGACAAAATGAAAGTTGTGAAGGAAGAAATCTTCGGCCCTGTCGTGACGGCGACGCCGTTCCGCGATCCGAAAGAAATCGAAGCGCGCGCGAACGATACGATTTACGGATTGGCCGCTGGCGTCTGGTCGCGCGACATTAAAAAGGCTCACACCATTGCGGCCAAGCTCCGCGCCGGCACCGTCTGGATCAATTGCTACAACGTTTTCGATCCGGCGCTTCCTTTCGGCGGCTACAAGCAATCGGGTTGGGGCCGCGAAATGGGGCACGAAGTGCTCGAGCACTACACCGAAGTAAAATCCGTCTGCGCGTCTCTCACGTAGCAAGACGCAGCAAACATTGTCATTCCGAACCCGTCCCGATGCCCTGAATCGGGACGGTGTGAGGAATCTGCTGTTGCCTTTGCCTCTTCGGGTGCCCCATCCTTTGCGCCTTTGCAAAGGGCGGGAAGAAACTTTCTCACCTCGTGCCGTCTGCAAGATCCAACAGGTACTGTGCGGTAATCTGCCAGAGTGGTATGATCCGCGTTTGGGAGAACATAAATGTCAGAGTCGCTTGTCCTGCCTTCAGAACCACATCCGTCCACAGTGGTAACTAAGAAAGTGGCGGAATTCCTAGAGAAGTTCCCACCGCATGAAGTCAGCAGTGGCGGCAAGGCGTTCCTTTTTCTCGACGAGAAGAGCGGTGCTTACTACATGAGCTGTCATCTAGACGGCAAGGTTCTTGCCGGAGCGTGTGACTCCGAAGCGAGTTTAGACGGAGACGAGGAAGACGAGATATATAAGCTCAATCGAGAAATAACGGAAGACGAAGCAGCCTATAAAGTGATGGAGCAGGATGCAACCAAGGGTAGAAGCTTCGAGGACATGGTCCTGGAATACGACACGAAGTACCGAGCAAAGAAACCACTAAAAGTATATGGAGGCCAGCATAGGCTTAGGGCAATAACAAAAGCACTGCCAGCAAAAGGCGCGATTCTTCACGGCGTGCGGATATATTTCGAGCTTTCTCGCGAGCAAAAAGTCGAGATTGCGACAATCAACAATACTGCAATCGCCGTGCCAAATGACTTGCTAGATCGGATGAAGGAACAGCTATTGGGAACTGAGCTACGCGATTGGTGTCAAAAGGTGGGTCTACTAGAGAAATCGACCGACTTCTCGGATAGACGCAGCCCAGACGTACCAACGGTCAGGGCCGCAAGGACACTCATCCTGAACTTCTGCTTGGGAAAAGCGGCAAAAGATATCGCGGACTTTCACCAGCCAATACTCTGCAAGTCTGGGGGCATAGACGAAGAATACATGACAATCAGAAGCGAGATCGTCTGGTCGGAGCCCGCCCTGGAACAAATGGGAAAAGAGTTCGCGCGTCTTCACAGACTTCAGAGAAAGACCGTCTCGGAGCGGGAGGAGAACGATAACGCAGAGTTCGCTCGCAAGGCGCTGTCACTATCGGTCGTGGCGAGTTGGGGATACGCCGCCGGACTATTCCAACGCGATCCAACTCTACTAAAGAATCTATACTCCATCCCTGACAACGTCTCCCCGCCGGACGATCCACTAAATGCGAAAGCGCTCTCAGACGCTAGGTTGAAGGGAACCGACCCTGACACCTATCGAGGGCTCGGTACACGTAGCAGCCCTAAAGAGTTAGGTCGAATGCATGAGGTGTTCTGGGTTCTCGCTAGCAAAGGAAAGCCACGAATCACCAAAGAACTAGCCAATGCCGCCATACAGTCTTACGAGGCCAAGAAAGCCAGCCATGACGCCACGGCCGTGCTAGGGAAGCTATAGACCTATGTTCGAAGACTATCTACAGGATTCGCACCACTTTCTTCTGGCGGCACAAAAGTTCTCAAGACAACAGAATGACCGCCAAGCCCGGCGCTATTACCGAGCATCCGTGTTTTACGCGGCTGGGGCTATCGAATCCTTTATCAACTATATCGGGGACAGTTTCGCAAAAGCGGACAGCATACCTAAGGACGAAATCCGCTTTCTTAATGACAAGACGTTAACCTTTAGTGCAGCCAAGGGATTCGTAGAAAAAAACGAGTATCATAAACTCGATGACAAAATTCGCTGCGTCATGCGACGGTTTGCGCCGGGCTTCAATTACAACAGCCCTACCTGGTCCAGATTCATGGAATTCAAGTCGCTCCGGGACTCTCTCGTGCATCCGCGATTGCTGGATGATGAAATCGATCTGTCGCGGTACGCAAAGGAAGTAGCTAGAGGTTTACGGTCGATAATCGACATCATGAACAGTATCTCGGCTGGAGTTTGGAAGAAGCCTCTTCGCAAGCAGCTGCTCGATCTTATTCCTTGACTTTTAGTTAACTCTCTGGTACACATATCTGGACGCGCCTGAAAACTTCAGGCCGCGACGAGCCGCCGCTTCGGTGGCTTTTGTGTTTTATGCGCAAAGCCGGAGGGAAAGTGAAATCCTAATCGCGGAAATATGAAATATTAGAAATCGATGCAACTTGCACAAAACAAACGATCGAACCCATTCCTAATCGCGGAAACTTTCGCTTTTAGAAGATTCGTCTCCCATTTCCGAACAACCGTTCGTCCTGAGTCATTTGCCGAAGGGCGGGCACTCCATATTTGTCTCTCAACGCCATTGGCCGACGCTAAGAGGAGTTCAAGTGCCACAACGTGCTGTCATTTATTAGACATTCTGCTAACCCGCCCAAAATCAGCGTCTTCAAAATTTCTAATCGATAATTTTCCTGCACTTTTCAGATCGTCAGCCCTACTTCAAATCGTCGGGGAGGGGGTCGCCCCAGAGATAGTGGGCGAACCAGTTGTAATTCTCCTGGGTGACGGCGCGCTGCTCTTTGGGCTTGGTGATGGGATGGCCAAAGCCCTGATACAAAACGAATTTCACGGGCACACCGCGATCGCGCAGCCCGCGATAAAGCTCCCAGGAATCGGGAACCGGAACGCGCGCGTCCTGGCTGCCTTGCTGAATCAGCGTCGGTGTGTGCGCGTGATTGATGTAGGTGATCGGCGAAGTCTTTTTGTAAATTTCGGGATCGCTCCACGGCGTGGCGTGCAGATACTGGCGCGTGAACGGCGTGATGTCGGTGTTGACGTAATAGGTCATCCAGTCGGAAATGCCCGCGCCCTCCGAAACGGCGCAGAAGCGGTCGCTGTAGGTGGTGATGAACGAGGAGATGTACCCGCCCTCGCTCCAGCCCATGGAAGTGACGCGCTTGGGGTCGATGTAGCCCTGCGAAATGACGTAGTCGACGCCGGAAATCACGTCGGCGTAATCACCGATGCCGAGATTGCGGACGTTGAGCGCGCGGAATTTTGCGCCGTAGCCCGCTGAGCCGCGATAGTTCGGTTCGAGAATCACGGCGCCGCGCGCAGCGAAAAGCTCAATGGGATAGTAGCGGTCCGGCGAGCGCTCAGCGATGCTCGTGCCCGTCGGGCCGCCGTGAATTTCCACCATCAGCGGATATTTTTTCGAGGGATCGAAATTCGCGGGCTTGATGAGGATGCCTTCGATGGGCGTGCCGTCGCCGGATTTCCATTCGATGACTTCGCGCGTGGCGAGTTGGAATTTGGCGTACTGGGCGGAGATGTCGGTGAGTTTTTTCGGCGCGAAGGAATCGACGCTGGAAACGTAGACTTCAGGAAATTCGTTGTCGGCGGCTTGCATGAACGCGATGGTGCCGTAATCGTGCGTGAAGGAAAATTGGCCGGCGTCGATTTTATCGGGCGAGGTGATGCGCGTGATGGAATCGCTTGCGGGATCGATGCGGAAAAGATGGGCGTAGGTGCGCTGCTGGGCTTCGAAATAAATTCCTTGCGGCGCCCATTCGAGAAGGCCGGCGTCTTCGTCGAAATGTGAGGTGAGATTTTTCGGAGTGCCTCCGTTGACTCCGATAACGTCAATGACGGTATTCGTGTAAAAGAAATCGGCGTCGCCATTGTGCGTGTTGAAGGCGATTTGCGTTCCGTCGGGCGACCAGACGGGATTGTTGTTGGGGCCGGGCGCGTTGGTGAGTTTTTTCAGAGATTTGTCGGCGACGGTGAGGATGTAAATGTTCGCGGTACCCATGTCGGCGAGCGGAGGGTCTTTGGTGGCGTCGAATGCGATTTGCGTTCCGTCGGGCGACCAGCGGAAATTGTGCACGGTGAAATTCTGGCCGGAAGTAAGGCGCGCGGGCTTGGGCAACTCAGAATTTTCGGGCGAAGGGACGTCGACGAGCCAGAGATGCGACATGGTGTAGTCGCCGTCGATGATGTGGTAGTCGCCGTATTTCTTCACGCGAGCCTTGTGCGCGTCGGATTCAGGATCGGGCGAAGTGAAGGCGATACGTTCGCCGTCGGGCGACCACTGGAAAGAGTCGACGCCAGTTTCCACGTTGGTGATTTGCCGCGCTTCGCCGCCGTCTGGTGAAATTAAATAAATTTGCGAAGTATCTTTTTTCGCGTCAGGCAAATCGGATTCGCGCGAGGAGAGAAACGCGAGCCATTTCGAGTCGGGAGACCACGTCGCATCGGTGCTGGATTTTTTGCCGCGCGTCAGCGGATACGT
>JASHRN010000023.1 GCA_030037335.1 Candidatus Acidiferrales bacterium
ACGAAACTTTCTTCGTGCTTGCCAGCGCTCTCGATCCGGCTCGAATCGTTATCGATCGCGTATCCTCCGCAAAGCCCAAACCCGCTCAGGTGATTATTGCTGGGTCGCCCATAGGACGCGGCGAAAAGGTGAACAATCTTCGGGCTGCCGTGACCGAGATCGGCGGCAAATTCGACGTTCTCGTCTTCGTCGATTCCGATGCGCGCCTGGGACGCTCGTGGCTCTCCCACCTCGTTGCGCCGCTCGCGGATGCGAATCTCGGCGCGGCCACTACTTACCGCTGGTATTTTCCTAACAAGGGCGGATTCGCCAGCTATCTGCTTTCCGCATGGAACGCTGCAATCGCAACACAACTCGGCGAGCACAATCGGAATTTCTGCTGGGGCGGCGGAACGGCGATACGCCGGGAAATGTTCGAGCGCGCGCAAGTGCTCGAGGCCTGGGAAGGAGCTGTCAGCGACGATTGGGCGCTCACGAAGGCCCTCGAACGTGCCGGCCTGCGCATTCTCTTCGTGCCGGAATGTCTTTCGCCGACAGTGGGCGACGTCACTTCCGAACAGCTCGTCGAATTCACGAATCGGCAGATGATTCTCACACGCGTCTACTCCCCGCGCCGCTGGGCGATTGCCGGCCTCGCGCATCTTTCTTATTGCGTCACGCTGCTCTATGCGGCATTCACGATTCTGGATCAGATGTTCACCGGCTTCTCGTGGGCGGGGCTATTTCTGCTCGCATCCCTGATTGTCCTGCTTTCCGCGGCCAAAGGCGCTTTTCGAATTATTGCCTTGCAGGATGCTTTGCCCGAGTGGCGTACGAAAGTTGAGCAAACCAGTTGGATATGGATTGCGCTGGCGCCGCTTGTACCGGCCTTGTTCCTGTGGAATTTTGTTGTTTCTGCTTTCGAACGGCGCATTCGCTGGCGCGGCATTCGCTATGAACTTGTCTCCGATACGCAGACCCGCGTGCTTTCACATTAGATTCGTCCCGCCAACCGCACGCGCTCCCATCGCAATTCTTCCTTTAATGTCCGAGGCTGCTCAGAAATGGGTAATGCTCCGCTGCAGCCATGAAGAACAGCATCGGAAACGAAAGCCAGAATGCCGTGCGCGAGGCGAAGCTCGAAAACTGAACCATCTTTGCGGCTTTTTCTGGAATTGGCGTGCCGCTTTCCGCGCTCGCCCGTGTCCATTGGATCATTCGCTTTTGCACGCGCCAAACGATGCCCCACGCGTTCAGCAGCATGATCAGCCCCAGTCCTCCTCCAATGCTGATCGAGAGATGAGCGTTCGATACGTCAGGGCCTGCATTCCATGCAAGGATTACCCACGATGCGGCAATCACCACAATTGCAATCAGGATTCCGCGTATCCATCCATTCGCAAATGCGCCGCCAAATGGCATTTGCAGCGCGTAGATGACTACATACGCGACCAGCCACACCAGAAACCATTCGCCAATCCAGCGCCCCAGCAGCCCCGGCTGGCCGGAATTTTGCGCGTCGATCTGAAGCAAAATCGTGTAATAGCGCAGCCCAACCAAAACAGTGATTAGCGCGCTCCAACGGAACCACAGCATCGCGCGCGCCATCAGCACGGGATAAATCTTTCGGCGTGTCGAATCTTCGAGCGATTTCATCGCCGGCGTGCCAATCAAATTGAAAAAATAGAGCAGCCCAATCCAGATAATTCCCGCGACAATGTGGATCCATCGCAACACAATTTCCTCGTTGGCTGTAGCATTCTGCGGGAAGCTGAAATGCGGCTGGGCAACAGCAAAATTAGAAATAATGCCGGGTGCGATCATGGTTCCTCCGTGTTTGCATTCAACTGCATTTCACTTTGTTGAGGGTAATTTGCGTTTCGAATTTGCTTCAGGGCCCATGCTGCGTGCTCCGCAATCATTGCATCAGCCCCGTGCGCGAGAGCTTCGAGGCGCTGCACAATGCGGACATAGGCTGGATTTTCAGGTTGTATCCCCGAGTTTCCGAGCGCGACGCACGCGTTTCTCAGCATTCCGCGCCATTTCGTCCGTTTCACCGGGCTGCCGCGACACACGAGCCGAAACTCATCCTCGCCGAGCGTCACCAGCCATTCCAATCCCGGCAGAAAAAACGACTTCCTGCCGGTTACATCGGTTGAAGATTGTGGCATGTCGCCACTCTCATCTCCGATTTCCCGCGGCAAGAATTTAGTTAGCGTTGTGGCGGGAGCTTTGCGATTCCACGGGCACACATCCTGGCAAATATCGCACCCGAAAACCATCGAGCCAATCGCGGGCCGCAATTCCTCCGGAATCGCGCCGCGCAATTCAATCGTCAGATAAGAAATACAGCGGCGCGCATCCATTACATACGGCTCGATGAAAGCGCCTGTAGGACACGCGTCGATGCAGCGCGTGCAGGTGCCGCAGAGACTACGATTGGAGTCGCCGCCATCTGAAAGTGACGGGGCCAAGTCCAAATCCGTTAGAATCACGCCAAGAAAAAGCCACGAGCCCAGCCTTTGATTGATCAAGCACGTGTTCTTGGCCAGCCAGCCAAGTCCGGCCCGTTTCGCCGCCAGCCGTTCAAGTATGGGACCCGTGTCGACATACGCGCGCGCCTGGAACTCGCGACCGATTTCGACATGGAGCCACGACAGAAGCTCTTCGAGCTTCGCCATCAGCACGGCGTGATACTCATCACCCCAGGCGTAACGGGAAATCCAACCTCGTGGCGCACGGTGCTCATCTTTTGCGCCACTGTTGCCGTCCGTATTTTTCGCGGGGTA
>JASHRN010000176.1 GCA_030037335.1 Candidatus Acidiferrales bacterium
CCGCTGACATTGTATGCGGCCACGGGCACATCAAAAGCCTCGCGAACGCGGCAGATGACGTCGAGGTACGGCAATGCCGGCTTGACCATAATAATGTCCGCGCCTTCCTCCAAATCAAGTGCCACTTCCTTCAGCGCTTCGCGGACATTCGCCGGGTCCATCTGGTAACTGGCGCGGTCGCCGAATTGCGGCGCCGATTGCGCGGCCTCGCGAAAAGGCCCATAGAAGCCCGAGCAATATTTTGCGGCATAAGAAAGGATCGCCGTATCGGTAAAGCCGTTTGCATCGAGGCGCTTGCGAATCGCGGCCACGCGGCCATCCATCATGTCCGAAGGCGCGACGATGTGCGCTCCCGCGCGCGCATGCGAAAGCGCCATTTCCGCAAGCAGGTCGAGCGTCGGATCGTTTGCGACCTGCTGATTTTCAATTACGCCGCAGTGTCCGTGGCTTGTGTATTCGCAAAGGCAAACATCGGTGATCACCACAAGCTCAGGGCGGGTCTTGCGAATCGATTCAATCGCGCGTTGCACCACTCCGGATGCGATATAGGCTTCCGTTCCCTTTTCATCCTTACGTTCCGGCAAGCCAAACAAAATGACAGCTGGAATTCCCAAATCAGCCGCTTCGCGAGCTTCCTCCGTAAGCTTGTCCACGGATTGCTGCGCGATTCCCGGCATGGAACTGACTTCTGCGCGAACTCCTTTTCCGGGGCACACAAACATTGGATAGACCAGCCCCGCCGTGGAGACGCGCGTTTCGCGCACCAGATTGCGAATCGCTGCACTGGCGCGCAGGCGCCGGGGACGATGCGTAGGAAAACTCATGCCCAATTCGCTCCTGGCTTTGGCGCCACCTGAGCGCTACTTCGGTGACTCATGCTCTTCAGGTAGGTCGCAATCGCCTCGGTCAGTAATTTTACATCCGGCTCGGTGGACTCAATCGCGCAAACAAATCCAGCCGTGCGAATCGCCGCCGCAGTTGTCGGCCCGATCGCGGCAAAAACGGCCTCGCGCGCCAGGCATGCCACATTATCAGCGCCCGCGGCATGCGCAAAATTGTGAAACGCGGAAGGGCTCGAAAAAACGAAGCAGTCCGCGCCTTTGTGTAGGATTTCGATCACTCGCCTTTCCAAATTTTCAGGCGCTCGCGTCTGATAGGCTTCCACACACGTGACTTCCGCGCCTGCTTCTTGAAGCACCTCGGTCCAGTCGACGGCGCCGCGATCGCGCAGCGCCAGATCGCTGCGCGGCACCAGGATTTTCATTCCTGCGACACCGCGCAGAAAACCTGCGGTAGGATTTCTGGTTTCCATTCCAGCCGCAGCACGAACGGATTCCTTGAAGTTGCTGGCAAAATCTCTTCCCGTTCCAGGCCGCGGAACAAATTCGACGGTGAAGCCTTCTGCGGAGGCTGCCTCGGCAGTCGCCGGGCCAATCGCCGCGATGCGAGGCCGCTGAGGCTCGATCTTTTCCGGGGCGACGCCAAGAGCACACATGCGACGCGCAAAATAACGAACAGCATTTTGGCTGGTGAAAAGAATCCATGCAAAATTGCAGATCGAGCAAATTGCAGAATCGAGCGCAGCGCTATTCTCCGGCTCGCGAAATTCAACGCACGGAAGCTCGATGACCTGAACGCTTGCGCCAAACGTGGCCTTGATCTCCGCACGAAGGCTTTCGTTCTGACCCGACGCCCGCGTGACAACGATGCGTCGTACCAAAGGTGTTTCCTCAGTCACCGGCGCTCCTTCCCGCGAGACTCAACAGCCGAGCCGCACCCGCATCGAGCATTTCGCGCGCAATGCTCCGACCCAATCGCTCTGCGTCACCTGGCGCGCCTTTTCCATGTCGATGGATGCAATCCGCTCCGTCCGCGCTCAATACCCTCGCATCCATGCGCATCCTACCCTCTTCCACTCGCGCCCAAGCTCCGAGCGGCACCTGGCAACCGCCTTCGAGTTCCGCCAGCAGCGCGCGCTCTGCCGTGATCGCGGCGCGAGAATCGGCATCATCGAGCGTTGCAAAAAGATCGCGCGTGCTCGCGTCACTGTCTCGCGTTTCAATCGCCAGCACGCCTTGCCCCACCGCAGAAAGCATCATTTCCGGCGAAAGAACCTGAGTAATCCTCACGCCAAATCCCAGCCGGTCAAGACCGGCTTTCGCAACTACGATGGCATCCAACTCGCCATTGTCCAGCTTCGCGAGCCGCGTATCCACATTTCCGCGCAGATTCACAATTTCAAAATCGCCGCGAAAATGAAGAAGCTGCGATTGCCGCCGCAGGCTGCTGGTTCCGATGCGCGCGCCCGTTTTCAACTGCTCAAGCGGCTGACCCGAGCACGACACCAGGCAATCGCGCGAATCCTCGCGCCTGAGGATCGCCGGGAAACAAAGCCCGAGCGGAGTCACCGTCGGCACGTCTTTCATGCTGTGCACCGCCGCATCAACGCGGCCATCGAGCAGCGCGTCCTCGATTTCCTTGATGAATATTCCCTTCCCGCCAATTTCAGGAATCGCCGCCGAGGCGAACTGATCGCCGGCCGTCTTGATAATGACAATTTCCGATTCGATTTTCGCTTCGCTCAGCAAGCGAGCACGAACATGCTCAGCCTGCCATAACGCCAGCTTGCTGCCGCGCGTCCCGATGCGCAGCGCCTTCAAGGTTTCTCCTTATCTTCAGAATCGTCCAACCCGAAAAGTTCGCGTAGCGCTGCAAGGCCCTCGACCGGACGGCGCAGCTTGCGTTCGCGGCGCAAATGGGAAGCGGGAAGCTCAACGACGCGGTCAATCAGTTCCCGCGTAAGCTTTTCGAGCCGCTCGCGATCCACGGATGAACCCCCGTGCGCGCCATTAAAATGCGACGCGAGGAGCGACTGCCGCTCGCTCTCTAGGCGATGGCGAAGCGCTTCGAGCAGCCCCGCGCCTTCGAGACTGGATTGCCACGCCAAAAACTTGTTCACATGCTCGTCGACAATCGCTTCAGCGCGAGGAATTTCCGCTTCGCGTGCTTTTTTATTTTGCTCGACGATCTCTCCCAGATGGTCAACGTTAAACAAATAAACGTTGTACATGCCTTCTGCTTCAGGCTCGACGCTTCGAGGCACGCTCAAATCGATCACACAAAGCGCCCGCCCGGAGCGCGCGAGCATTGCATGTTCCAGCATTGAGCGCGTCAGAAGATGGGTGGAACCGGAAACAGACATCACGATAATGTCGGGCCGCACCATCGCGGCTTCAAAGCCTTCCCATTCCAGCGCTTTTCCACTTACCCGGCGTGCAAGTTCCTCGGCGCGCTCGAATGAGCGATTCACCAACTCCAGTTCGCCGATGCCGCGCGCCCGAAGGTTTTCCACCACTTGTTCCGCAACTGCGCCGGCGCCCACGATGAGCGCGCGATGCCCTTTCAAATCGCCGAAGATGCGCTCGGTCAGCTTGACCCCAGCCGCCGCGACCGAAACAGGACGCGTGCCTAGCTCCGTCTCCGCGCGCACTCGCTTGCCCACTTCGAGCGCGCTCTGAAACAGGCGATGTAGCACCGGACCTGTCGAACCGTTCCCCGCCGCCCGCTTGTACGCTTCGCGAACCTGTCCGAGAATTTCTGCCTCGCCGAGCATCATCGAGTCGAGTCCGCTGACGACACGAAACAGGTGTTGCGCTGCTTCGCGTCCCGCGCGTTGATAAATGCGGCCGTTCAACTCGCCGAGAGGGAGTTTGTGAAAGTCGCTGAAATAAGAAATAAGGGTATCCGGCAGGCTCTCCACTGATTCTTCCGCAACTCCATACAGTTCGCTCCGATTGCACGTCGAGACAATGATGGCTTCTTCAATTGTTCCGGAGTTGCACAACTCTTTCGCCGCGCGCAATGCCTGCTCGGGCGTGAAAGCGACGCGCTCCCGAAGCTCTAGTGGCGCGGTTTGATGATTGCACCCGATCAGGGCAATCTCCGCGCGCCCGCGAATCGTACTGCCGCTTTGCTCGCCGATAAAGTTGCTTGCCATCAGAAGAATCGGTGAAATCCCGTGAAATACAGATTCACGGCCGTATAGCTGAACAGCACAATCGCGAAATTGCACGCACAGATCAGCGCCGCCCGCGCACCGCGCCAGGCCGAAGCCCGCATCAGCACAAGATAAATGGCGTACACAGCCAAAACGATCAGTGTCACCAGCACTTTCGGATCGGCCATCGCCAAATGGCCCGTAAGACGATGCTCCCAAACAAATCCCAGCGTTGTAGCAAGAGCCAGCGCCACAAGCCCAACGACCACGCTCGAACGGCTCATTCGTTCCAAAACGTCGAGCGCCGGAAATCGCCAGAACGCCAGTCCGGGCCGTCCCCGGCGCAGCACGCGATTCTGGATTAGATAAATCACGCTGAGCAAAAACGAAATCGCAAACGCCGCATAGGCCAAGATTCCAATCGTGATGTGAAGAGCAAAGAGCGCGCCATTCGCCGCCGGATCATGCGGAACGCGTGAAGGCGCTACCACTACAGCCACAGCCAGCCAGAGAATTACAAACGGAACCACTACAAAGCCAACCGCCCGGCGCCGGTGAAACACTTCGAGCCCAAGATAAGTCACGGCAAGGAGCCATGCAAAGAGCGACATCGAGCCGTAGAGGTCATCGTAAGGAATGGCGTGAATTACATGCGAGCGCTCCAGAAGCGCATAATAATGAGCGACGATGGCCAGCACGAGCAACAGCGTAGCAATTCGCCCGCTCCAATGCCCGCCGCGATACAGGTGCAGAACATATCCCGTGAAACTCGCAGCGTAGAGAACAAGCGCCGCGATATCCATCCCCATCGAATAGGTCATAGCAAAGTGGCCCGGCAAAGCGGCGGATTCAGCCGCACACAATGAGCGGAAAGCTTGCGGGCATCTCCCAATTTTAGCGCCGATTGCCTACCGCGACAACTGAAGCGCTCCCAATCCTTGGCAAACTGCCACAGTCTTCGCTTTGGAAAAAACTTAACGACTCGAACCGTAGTTTTTTTTCACAATAGCGGCGAGGATCAGCAGAAAAGCAAAGAAACGCACCCAATAAATCCACGGGTTGGCTTCATTGGCGCGTGTCACGAAAAGCAGAGCCACACGATTTATTCCTTCGATGAAAAAAGCCAAAGCGAAGGCTAAGAAGAGTGAGTCTCGCGTATGTTTCCAGTATTTGAGGAAAAAAAGGCCTGCAATCAGCGAAGTGATCGCGACTACACCAAGCAAGAATCCCTCAATCCGGATCATTCGCCTTCCCAGATCAAACCGTACATCAAAAGCAACATAGCAATGGCTGCAGTCGTCAGTCGCTCGGGATAGAGATCTACACTGGCGGGCCAGACGATCACATCCAGAAAAACGAGCAGATTCGAAACAGCGAGTCCCAGAAAGCACAGCGCGCTCCAAAGGAGCAGCCGTTTCCGGGAACGGAAGAAGCCCCGCATCAGCAGCACGCCGCAGGCAAGTGTTACAAGAAAGCCCAGAATGTACACCGCCCCGGCCATATCAGCTCTTGTCCTTATCGCCTTCTTTTTCCTTGACGAACCGGAAGGCGCGCGCGAATTCGCGAATCGAAGAAGGCGCCTTGGCGTGAATCATATTCGAAATTCGCACCACTTCCCTGCGGTAAATTGCATCCACGGATCGTAGCAGTGCGTCTTTCTCGTCCGACAGCAACTGACAACGGTACGTTTCCGTCGGTACGGACACTTGCGAAACCAGGCCGCATCTTGATAAATCTTGGAGTAATGCCCGCGCCGTATCTTCGGAGATGTACAGCGCCTTGGCGATCTCACAAGCCCGCCACTCCCTTGGCCGGCTATTCCACAGAATCAGCAATGCTTCCAGGTGCGGAACTGTGTCGATGTACTCGGCGATAAATTCATCGACAGCCTTTCGGATCAGCTCCTCTTGCGTCATCGTGCGCGACAAACCTGGGGCAGAAATCTGCTGCGTGAAAAAAGCACCGGCCATTCTAACGCTTGGCTGCCGGCGCTCACAACATGCAGCGTAAAATCGCTTCTGTTAAAATGGAATGGAAGCCGCGATCATGCCTTCCATGGATAAGGGTTCAACGAAAAAGGAGTTGTTTCTGTGCGCGGCGCGCGGCGGGGAGCCACAGCGCGTGCCCGTATGGATCATGCGTCAGGCTGGCCGTTATCTTCCCGGCTATCGGCGAGCGCGCGAGCAGTTTTCGTTTTTGCAAATCGCCAAGAATCCAGAGCTGGCCGCGCAAGTTTCTCTTGAGCCTTACGAGACGCTGGACGTGGATGCGGTGATTGTTTTTTCGGATATTTTGATCGTTGCCGAGGCGATGGGTTTGCCGCTTGAGATTGACGATGATGGGCCACGGTTGGGAAGTGCAATTCGAAGCATTAAGCATGTCGAAAACCTCAAGGATTTCGACCCCGCGCGCGAAACCAAATTTGTAGGCGATGCGATTCGCGCGATTGCCGCTGCCGTCGGCCCGGACGTTCCGGTGCTTGGCTTCGCGGCCGCGCCCTGGACGCTCGCGTGCTACTTGGTTGAGGGCAAAACGCGCGGCGAACTTTCGCTGATCAAGCGCATGATGTTCTCCGAACCTGCACTGCTTCATGCCCTGCTGGAAAAGATTTCGCGCGTCACATCGCGCTACTTGAAAATGCAGCTCGAAGCTGGGGCTGCCGCAGTGCAGATTTTCGACACTTGGGCCGGAGAGCTCTCGGCGCATGATTATGAAGTCTTTGAATTGCGTGCTACCGAGCGAACCATCGCTGAAATCAATGCCGGAGATGCGCCGGTAATTCTCTACGCCAAGAACGGCACCCATTTGATGTCGGCGCTAGCGTGTACTGGCGCGAACGTGCTCAGCGTCGACTGGCGAACTGATCTTGCCGAAGCACGAATGAAAATTGGCGCGCGAATCGCGCTGCAGGGCAATATCGATCCTGCGATGCTGCTGAGTTCCGAGGAAAATATCCGCTTCGCGGTTCGCGAAGCTATTTCGAAGACGCGCGGCATCGGGCACATTCTGAATCTCGGGCACGGAATTCTGCCCGCGACTCCCGTCGAGAACGCGCGCGCTTTTGTGCGAACAGCACGCGAATTTTCGCAGATAGGACCGAAATTCACAGCGCAACATGCCGAATGAATTCAGGGCGATGGAAAAAATGACCGACATAGCCAGGCAAGTTCCCGACCTTGAGGTCACCGAAGAGTTCCTCGCCAAATACAATCGCCCGGGCCCGCGCTATACGAGTTACCCAACCGCACCGGTATGGAGCGACGAATTCCAGCACGCCGACCTCAAGCGCTTCTATGCAACTGCCGATGCCGCAGGTACTCCCGTTTCCCTTTACATGCATTTGCCATTTTGCGAGAGCCTCTGCCTTTTCTGCGCATGCAACGTGGTCATTCAGAAAGACAAGAGCGCGGCGGTCCCCTATTTACAGTCGCTCGAAAAAGAAATCGATCATCTCAGCCGCTCCGTTTCCAAGCGCCGCGAAGTTGTACAGTTTCACTGGGGCGGCGGAACACCAACTTATTTGAGCCCCAGTCAACTTGAGGACCTGTTCGGATTCACCCGCGAGCGATTCGCGTTCGCGCGCGGTGCGGAAGTCGGAATCGAAGTCGACCCACGGGTTACCTCGCAGGAACACTTGCAAGTTCTCCGCAAGCTCGGTTTCAACCGTCTCAGCATGGGCATTCAGGACTTCACCGCTCTCGTTCAGCAAACCATTCACCGCGTTCAGCCATTTGAAATGACGCGCGATCTGATCGCTTGCGCGCGTTCGCTGGGATTTGGGAGCATCAATGTTGATCTGATTTACGGCCTGCCTTACCAAACTGCGTCATCCTTCTCGGACACCGCGGATAAAATCCTGCAGCTCACCCCTGACCGCATCGCCATGTTCAGTTACGCGCACGTTCCCTGGCTGAGGAAGCAGCAAGGCGCATTTCAAGGGCATTTGCCCGAGGGGATGGAGAAGTTCCAGATTTTCAAGGCGGGCATTCGGAAGTTCACCGAAGCGGGCTACCTTTATATTGGCATGGATCATTTCGCGAAGCCATCCGATGAACTCGCCCTGGCGCAGCGCAAGCGCACTCTTCACCGGAATTTTCAGGGTTACACGACAAAAGCCGGCGCGGATCTGTATGGCATGGGCGTCAGCGCAATCAGCAGCATTGGTGCGACGTACTCGCAGAATCACCGCGCGATTGCGGAATATCAATCAGCGATCAATGATCGCGGAGCCGCAACAATGCGCGGCTATCGCTTGAGTCCGGACGATCTTGTCCGGCGCGCTGTGATTACGCGCCTGCTGTGCCACGCCGTCATACTGAAGCCGGAAATCGAGAATGAATTTCAGCTTCAGTTTAATGATTATTTCTCGAATGAGCTTGCGCAGCTTGCTGCGATGCAGGATGACGGTCTCGTTGAGCTTTCACCCAACGAAATCCGTGTGACCCCGCTCGGACGCATTTTCATCCGTAACCTGGCCATGCCATTTGACCGCTATCTGCGGGAACAGGCGATGGACGCGCGCCCTCTTTTCTCGAAAACACTCTAATGTGCCTCGTGCGCGGATGAATCAACCGCAAGTCATCGTCGTTGGAGCGGGAATTTCCGGCCTCGCTTGTGCAATGCGTCTTCGCGAGCTTGGCGTCAGCGTTCGCGTTCTGGAAGCTGCGAAACATGCTGGCGGATTAATTTGCTCCGCGTGTGAAAACGGCTTTCTGTTCGAGAGCGGGCCCCAGAGTTTCCAGCTCGCCGCTCATCTTCGCACTCTCATTCGGGCTGCAGAATGCGAATCGCAACTCGTGGAAGCAAATCCCGGCTTGCCTCGTTACATCCTGCGCAAAGGCAAGTTGCGGCCCGCACCAATGTCTCCACCTTCGCTTCTCACTACTCCGCTCTTGAGTCCCGGTTCAAAGCTGCGCGTCATCAGCGAGCCTTTTCGGCGTTCGCAGCCGCGCACAGACGATGAATCATTCGCGAATTTCGTACGCAGAAAATTCGGCACCGAAATTCTCGAATACCTCGCCGGCCCATTTGTCTCCGGCATATTCGCCGGCGACCCCGAAAAACTCAGCCTGCGCAGCGCCTTTCCGTCGCTGGCCTTGTGGGAGTCGGAATACGGAAGCGTGATTCGCGGCGCAATGAAGTCGCGCGGTAGTGGCGAGCGCGTCCGTCCCACGCTGGCATCGTTTCGAAGCGGTATGAGCGCTCTCTTGGATGCTATGGCACGCAAGCTCCAGATGGAAATCGCAACCGGCGTGACGGTAAATTCGATTGAATCCGCTGGACCGGCTCTTTGGAAAGTCTGCTCTGACGGCTCACAAGCCGAAGCCGTATCGGGCAGCGCAATCGTGTTCGCAACTCCAGCTTACGCCACGTCCAAAATTCTGAAGGGCGTATCGGAAAAGATCGCGCTGGCCCTCGCGTCAATTCCCTATGCGCCGGTCGTAGTTGTCAGTCATGGATACCGTCGCGAGCACGTCGGCCACCCGCTCAATGGATTCGGCTTCCTCATTCCGCGAACCGAAAAACTGCACACTCTCGGCGTGATCTGGAATTCTTCGCTTTTCGCCGAGCGCTGCCCGGAGGGCTCAGTTCTGATGACGAGCTTCATTGGCGGTGCTTCGGATCCGCACATTCTGGATCGCAGCGACAGTGAAATTTCTAGCCTGGTGCACAGCGAGATTGCAGGTCTGCTCAAGATTAGCGCCCCACCCGTCGCGGAGCGCATCTGGCGCCACGCGCGCGCACTGCCGCAATACAATCTCGGCCACGCACAAAAAGTCGCAGCCATCCGCGAAAATCTCACCGCGCTTCACGGAATTTTTATTGCCGGAAATTACCTCGAAGGGCCGTCCATCGGGAGCTGCGTTTCACAAGCATTTCAAACGGCAGAAAGCGTTCGCGATTATCTCGCGGCCCGCGCAAGGCCGAATCGGCTGCCAACTGACTATTCCGAACGAGAGGGTTTTTTGTAACGGTGCGCAAGCCTGATCTTTCGCCGCTCGCCCGCCTCATTCCAACGCCGCCGATCTTCTTCCGTTTCCAGAATCAGCGGCGGAATCGAATGCCGCTGCATATCCTCGTCCACAGCCACATAAGTCAGATACGCGCTTGAGGTGTGCAGGCGCTCGCGCGTCAGAATATTTTCTGAGAATACCTTCACTCCCACTTCCATCGAAGTGTCGAAAACGCGATTGACGCTGGATTTCAGCACAATCAGGTCACCGATGCGAATCGGATTGCGAAAATCCAGATAATCCACGGACGCCGTCACCAGATAGCTTCCCGCGTGGCGATGCCCCGCGATCGCGCCCGCAATGTCGATCAGATGCATCACACGTCCGCCAAGCATATAACCGAGCGGATTTGCATCATTGGGCAGCACCACTTCCACCATCTGTGAACGCGAACTGCTGACCGGTTTTCCGGCAGGCACTACGTCGCCATCTTTAGCCAGCGCACTTCGAGAATTGGCCACAACTTTAAGGTCCGGTTTTTTCTTCAATGGAATCCCTCAGCGCCGAATAAGCGCTTGAAGCACTGCTATAATACGCCACATATGAGCGCGCCCCAAGCCGGAGCACGGCGAAGACAAATGCTCGAGCAGTTCGTAGAGAAAAATCCGGACGACGCCTTCGCCCGCTATGGACTAGCCGTGGAATGTGTTAACGAAGGCGACCTAGCCGCCGCCGAAACCAATTTCAAGCAACTCCTGGCGAACCATCCGGAATACGTAGCGGCCTATTATCAATTCGGGCGCATGCTGGCCGGAGCGAATCGCCCGGCAGAAGCACGCGAAATTTTCACAGCAGGCGTCGCTCACGCCGCCCAAGCAGGCGATGAGCATGCACGCCAAGAATTGCAGGCCGCACTCGACGAACTCGGCTGATCGCACCGCCGCTTTTCCTTCATCCCCGTTTTATTTTCCCACTTGAGCGTCGCACTCATCGGATTCTGCTATCCTAATAAGCGACGCCGAACCGATGACTTCCAGGCGCATTCCGCTCTTCCCTCTCGACGTGGTTCTTTTTCCCGGCGCCTCGTTACCGCTGCATATTTTCGAACCCCGCTACAAGCTCATGATTCGCCGCTGCCTCAACATGAAGATACAATTCGGCGTAGTTCTGGCGCAGAAGAACGGCATGGCTACGGTCGGATGCACCGCGGCTATCGTTTCGGTCGTGAAGCAGTATGCGGACGGGAAAATGGACATTCTCACCCGAGGCGAAACACCGTTCCAGATCAAGGAAGTCTTCGACGATAAGCCGTACTTCGAAGCGGCCATCGAATGTTTCGCCGACTCTACGGAAGTGCAGCCAAGCGCATCCAAAGAGTTGGCGGAGGCTTTTGAGCAATGTCACTGGCTGCTGTTCAATCGTGGGCCGGAAACGCCGCGCGCAAAACCGCGAATGTCTCCGGCGTATACCATGGCCAGCGTCCTTCCTCTGCCGCTCGAACAGAAGCAGTTGCTGCTCGAGAATCGCAATGAATCCGAGCGGCAATCCCAACTCCTCGAGCAACTAAAAGAATGGCTGCCGCAACTCGTCTATCTGAATGAGCGCCGCCAGCACGCGCGCGGAAATGGCCATTCGCTGAATTGACGAGTGCCGAACGTTTCGAAGCATGATTGCGCCGGTCCTTGCGCGATTCGCATGCGTCCGCTCGGCGGATTATAATGGCTCAGAAGTTGGTCAAGGGGGGATCCGGTGGCCAATGAAGCGCCGCGAAGCATTCCAGAAAAGGGCTTGGACAAAATGAGCGCAAAACCGCATACGCTCGGTGAGCTGCGAAAAAGCGAATGGAAAGAGGCCAGGATCGCAACTCGAACCGTAAGGAATGAGTTGCGCGAAAACCTACTGGCGAAATTGCGCTCCGGCGAAGAACTTTTTCCCGGCATTCGCGGCTACGATGACACGGTAATTCCGCAAATCGTCAATGCCATCCTCTCGCGCCATCATTTCATTTTGCTCGGCCTTCGCGGACAGGCCAAGACCCGCATCCTGCGCGACCTGGTGAATTTTCTGGACGCCGAAATCCCGGTCGTAGCAGGCTGCGAAATCAATGACAATCCCTATCGCCCAATCTGCCGCGCCTGCCGCGAGCGCGCCAAATCCGAAGGCGATGGCATGACCATCGATTGGCTCCCGCGCAGCCGCCGCTACGTGGAAAAACTCGCCACGCCGGACGTCACCATCGCCGACATTATCGGCGATGTCGATCCCATTCGTGCCGCGAAAGGCGGACACGATCTGTCGGACGAGTTGACGATTCACTACGGCTTGCTGCCGCGCGCCAATCGCGGAATCTTCGCCATCAATGAGCTCCCCGACCTCGCCGGCAAAATTCAGGTCGGCCTGTTCAATATCATGCAGGAAGGCGACGTTCAGGTGAAAGGTTACCCGGTACGTCTGCCGCTGGATGTTTTGCTTGTCTTCACCGCGAATCCCGAAGACTACACCGCTCGCGGAAAAATTATCACGCCCCTCAAAGACCGCATCGGCTCGGAGATTCGCACTCACTATCCGGCTACGCTCGAGGAAGGTATTTCCATCACTACGCAGGAATCCTGGACCCGCCGCGACGCGCACGCCATCGAAATTCCAGCCTACATTCGAGAAGTGGTCGAGGAGATCGTCTTCCAGGCGCGTGAAGACAAGCGCGTCGACCGCCGCTCCGGAGTCAGCCAGCGCCTGCCGATTTCCTGCCTGGAAAATGTGGTCAGCAGCGCCGAGCAGCGCGCCGTTCGAAACCGGGAAAAAACCGCCGTGGCAAGAATCGCCGACGTTTACAGTGCCATTCCCTCCATGACCGGAAAATTTGAGCTGGAATACGAAGGCGAGTTGCGTGGGGCGGAAAATATCGCGCGCGAACTCATTCGCGCCGCCGTGGGAAAAACATTCACAAAATATTTCAGCGACGCAAATCTTCAGTCGGTGGTGCAGTGGTTTGAGGGCGGCGGTGAATTGAAATTCGCTACGTCGGGAAAAACCGCCGAACATCTGGCCGAACTGAAAAAGGTCGAGGGCCTGTTTGACCATGCGGCAGCTCTGGGCGTAAACGCAAAGGATGACGCAGGCGTTCAGGTCGCCGCAGCGGAATTCGTTCTGGAAGGATTGTGGGCGCACAAGCGCATCAGCCGCAGCGAAGAGCGTGGCTTTTACGCTGAGCCCCGAAAAATCCCGGAACCGCGCGAAGCCCAGAACCGCATGCCGCGTCGGCAATTTAACTAGGCGAAAGGAGGCGCGATGCCTGCTTCAGCCAAACCTCTTTTTCATCAGACGTGGTTCAACGGCCTGCGCTCGCTGCTGTATGCCTCTGCATTTATCGCGTTCTTCGCTTGGCTTGCGCTGGAATTGAGGGCCTTCGACAACAATTTCAGCTTCGCATTGCCCGCCGCAACAGTCGCGCTTGGCATCATTGTCATGCTCGCCGGAGCTTCACTCGCAATTTCCTGCATCGCTACTTTCGTGATTCGCGGCCGGGGCACACCGGCTCTTTTCGACCCTCCCCGCCAGTTTGTCGCCATTGGCCCTTATCGCTACGTACGAAATCCCATGTACATCGGCGGCTTCGCGCTTCTCTTCGGACTGGCCCTCGCTCTGCGTTCCATCTCGATTCTCCTGATGACCATTGTTCTCATGCCTTTGTGCCACTTGCTGGTTGTGCTGCACGAAGAGCCGAGCCTGAAACACAAATTCGGCGAAACCTATCAGAATTATCTGGCGACCGTGAGACGCTGGCTCCCGCGCGTCCCAGTCTCACCATCAGAGAACGCGATCCCTTTGCCATGAAATACGTCCGCTACAAAAAACATTCTGGTCAGGAAGCGGACGATATTGACTTGCAGGAGCTGATGAACCGCCTCTCCGATTTTCTCCTGCAAAGCGGCTTCGCTTCTCAATACTACGGCTTCCACGAAATGGACCCCGAGCGTTCCCCCGAACGAATGATGGACCAGCTCCGCCAAGCCATTCTGCGCGCTCTCGAAGAAGGTGATCTTCTCCCTCCGGAAATGATGGAGCAGTTGCTCGAAAATCCCGATATCGATCAGAACCAAAAGCTGCGCGACCTGATTGACCAGTTAATCGAACGCCTGACGCAGGAGGGCTACGTCTCGCCTCAGCCGCCGCATGTCACTCCACCGCCGCAGGAAACTCCCGGAGGCCAGGTGGGCGCGCCAGGCAAACAGGAAATTCATGCGCGATTTGAAATCACCGACAAGGCGCTCGATTTCCTTGGATTCAAAACCCTGCGCGACCTGCTCGCTTCTCTCGGCAAGAGCAGCTTTGGCCGCCACGATACGCGCGACCTCGCGACCGGCATCGAATCGAGCGGCTCTTCGAAGCCCTACGAATTTGGCAATACGCTGAACCTCGATATTCCTGAAACTCTTTTTCATGCCATGCGCCGGCAAAGCGCCGAGGGCCCCGGCGTCCCCGCCTTTCCCCTCGACATTGATTATCAGGACTTGATGGTTCACCAGTGCGAATACCAGAGTTCCTGCGCCACAGTGCTGATGCTCGACTGCAGCCACAGCATGATTCTCTATGGCGAAGACCGCTTCACGCCCGCCAAGCGCGTTGCTCTCGCGCTTTCGCACCTGATTCACACGCAATATCACGGTGATTCTTTGCACTGCGTGCTCTTTCACGATAGCGCCGAGGAAATCCCGCTCGGCAAACTCGCGCGCGTGCAGGTCGGCCCGTATTACACCAACACGCGCGAAGGACTCCGCGTCGCGCAGAGGATTTTGAATCGTCAGAAAAAAGACATGCGCCAAATCGTGATGATCACCGATGGAAAACCTTCCGCTCTCACGCTTGAAGACGGTCGCATTTACAAAAACGCGTTTGGCCTCGACCCTCTGGTCGTCACCCAAACCCTCGAAGAAGTTTCCAAATGCCGCCGCGCCGGAATTCTCATCAACACTTTCATGCTCGCCAGCGACTATAGCCTTGTTCACTTCGTCCAGAAAGTCACTGAGCTTTGTCGCGGCAAAGCCTACTTCACCACTCCCTATAACCTCGGCCAATACCTGCTCATGGATTACCTGCAGAAAAAGACGCGCCACATTCACTAAGGGGATGCTGCAAAACACCATTAAATTGTCATTCCGAGGAGCTGCCTGCCCAGGCAGGCGAAGCGACGAGGAATCTGCATTTTTCTTTTAGGAAGTACCTGAACTACATGTTCCTCACTGCGCGCGGAATGACAACGAAGTAGCGTTAAAGCGAGCTGCGAAACAACGCCACTTTTTTGTGCATCCTGAAGCGAATTGTTACAATCAGATGAACGGACTTGAAACAGCACCTTTAACTCGAAAGGCTGAATTTATGCCAACAATTAAGGCCGGCACGCCCGCGCCTGCATTTACCCTCACTGACACGGAGGGAAAGAGCTACTCTCTTTCGGACGCTCTCAAGAACGGCCCCGTCCTCGCCGCATTCTTCAAAATCAGTTGCCCCGTTTGCCAGTTCACTTTCCCTTTTCTCCAGCGAATTTACGATGCGTATGGCAATTCGCCGATCAGCATCTGGGGCATTTCGCAGGACAATCCCGCGGACACGCGTCGTTTCCTGAACGAATTTGGCGTGCAATTCCCTGCATTAATTGACGCGCAGGGCTACAAAGTTTCAAATCAATACGGTTTGACGAATGTGCCTTCCATTTTCCTGATTGAGCCCGGCGGCAAAATCCGCACCGCCTCCATCGGATTCACCAAGCGCGACCTCGAGAGTATCGCCTCGGAAATTGCCCAAGCTTCGGGCAAAGCCGCGCAGCCGCTTTTCCGCCCCGGCGAAAAAGTGCCTGACCATCGCCCCGGTTGAGGGTCCAAAAATTAGGTTCCGTCGGAACCTAAGCCAACTCAGAAGGAATCATCTGCAACGAGAGACTTCTTGTGCTTCACCGGCTTACGTCGCCGGTCAGGAATGACCTGCGCGGCCGGAGGCGTTCCAACATTCTCCCGCGCGATTCGCCGGGCTTCCGTTCCCTTTTCGAACTTCGATTTCTTTCTCTTTTTCGCCATGACCGGCAATTCCCGAACTGCCAAGCCCTCTTGAATTCAGTTTACGAAGCGCCCACCGCAGTGTAAATAACATTGCGAGGAGACTCGCTGCGTGCGCGATACCGAACCACCAAAACCGAAGCCCCCTTTCGTCCTGCGTAAGCTTCGCGGCATCGCTACTTCACTCACGCTTATCGTGATTTTCGCCTTTGCTGTACGAATTGCCTTCACCTGGGATTACGTCAACTCGCATTCCCATCAAGCTCTCAGCGTCATCCCTTTCATGTTTGAATCCGGCAACATCGCTGTTTCCGTCGCACAGGGACATGGATTCGCCTCTCCATTTCGCGTCAACACCGGCCCAACCGCATGGATGACCCCTGTTTATCCCGCGCTCCTCGCTGGCATCTTTCGCATATTCGGAATCTACAAGCTCAATTCGTATCTCGCTGCGACCAGCCTGAATATTTTGTTCGCATCTCTCACGTGCATTCCCATTTTCTTCGCCGGCAAGCGCATCTCGGGGGTGGGACTTGGCGCCGCAGCCGCGTGGCTCTGGGCCATTTTCCCCAATGCCATTCTGCTCACGTTCCAAAGCATGTGGGAGGCGTGCCTCTCGGCGCTGCTCGCCGCGATCATTTTGTGGGCCACGCTTGCGCTCGCGGAATCTTCGCGGCCGCGTGACTGGATTGCCTATGGCGCGCTTTGGGGCCTGACGCTTATGACCAATCCCACGCTCGCTTCGCTCTTGCCGCTGCTGTTGATCTGGCTCGCCTATCGCGCGCGCACCATGCGTCACGAGTGGCTCGCGCTGCCCATCATCGCTCTGGGAGTGGCCTTGCTCTGCTGCATTCCCTGGACCGTGCGCAATTATTCCGTGTTCCACCGGTTTGTTCCGCTGCGGTCCGTCCTCGGACTGCAACTTTGGCTCGGCAATAATCCGCAGGCCGAACCGCCCTGGCTTGGCACTCTTCACCCCATCAACGATCAAGCCGAGCGCCAGAAATACCTCGAGATGGGCGAAATGGATTACATGCGCGTCAAAAAACGCGAAGCCATCCGCTACATTGAAGCTCATCCGCGCCACGACCTTCACCTCGCCGCGCTGCGCTTTGTTGCCATCTGGTCAGGAGGAACGTCGCATCCCATCCGCGATTT
Organism: Candidatus Acidiferrales bacterium; assembly: GCA_030037335.1. GTDB lineage: Bacteria > Acidobacteriota > Terriglobia > Acidiferrales > UBA7541 > DAHUXN01. Next base: position 17,160 of record JASHRN010000176.1, read on the forward strand.
TGAGAATAACGATTCTTCGTGGTTCCGCTATATTCTGCTTTTCAATATCTGCATTGGATTCGGCGCGCTTCTGGGAATCATTCTGCTTTGCGTTCGCTGGAGCGTGTACGCATTCCCGCTCGCGGTATTTCCCATTGTGTTTCCGTGCGCTTATTACGCCACGCTCGCGCTCCCGCGTTACAGCCTGCCGATGGACCCCGCCGTCATCCTGCTGACGGTAATTGCCCTCGCAGGAATTTTCCGCCCGTGGACGTTTCAGAAAAGGTCAAAGAGCAAGCGGGAAGGAAACTCGGGGAATTCGGAGTTGCCTCAGAGTTTGTTGAGCCCGTCGAGAGCCGCAACTTTGTAGGCTTCCGCGAGCGTCGGATAGTTGAAAACCGCGTCGCGAAAATAATCGATCTTTCCGCCGTAGGAAAGCACCGCCTGGCCAATGTGAATGATTTCTGTCGCGCGCTCGCCGATCACGTGCACTCCCAGCAGTTCATGCGTGTTGCGCTCAAAGAGCAGCTTCAGCATTCCGCTCTCGTCGCCAAGCATCATGCTTTTCGCCAGCTCCGCGTACTTCGCAATTCCCACTTCGTAAGGCACTTTCTTCATCGTCAATTGCTCTTCCGTCTGGCCAACCATCGAAATTTCCGGAATCGTATAAATCCCATACGGAAAAAGCTCCGCCATGTGTACAAAAGGAATTCCAAACATATGGCAGCTCGCCAATCTTCCCTGTTCCATCGAAGTGCTCGCCAGCGCCGGAAATCCAATCACGTCGCCGACAGCGTAAATATGCGGCACCGCGGTTTGCAACGAGCGGTTCACGCACAATCGCCCGCGCGCGTCCGCCTGCAATCCCGCGGCTTCAAGGTTGAGCTGATCCCCATTAGCTTGGCGTCCGACAGCATAGAGAAGCACGTCCGCCTGCACGCGCTTGCCGCTTTCCAGCTCCGCAAATACGCGATCCCGCTGCTCATCGATTCCCACTCGCATCACTTTTTCGCCCAGCCGGAACGTCATGCCCGATTGCCGCAGGTGATAGCACAGCGCCTCGACGATTTCGCGGTCGACAAAATCGAGAATCGCCGGTCGTTGGTCAATGAGCGTCACTTCCGTTCCCAGCGCGGCCATGAAAGATGCATATTCGATCCCCACAACTCCCGCGCCCACCACAATCGCCTCGCGCGGTACGCCATGCATTGTGGGGAGCTGATCCGTATCAATCACCCGCTTGCCATCGCACACGATTTCTTTGCTGTGCGCCGGGCGCGTCCCGCACGCGATCACAATGTGTTCACCGCGCACCGTAGAGGTCTGACTTGGCGATTCCACCTGCAGCGTGTGTGGATCCATGAAACGCGCCGCGCCTTCGACAACGGCAATGCGATTCCGCTTCAACTGCGCACGAATCACCGTGGTCTCCCGTGAAATGATCGATTGCACTCGAAATGCAAGGTCTTGGACCGAAACCGCAGCGTTTTCATCTCCGTTGTTCGACGAGCTTCCATCTGTGTACGCCTTAGAATGGAGAATCGCTTCGCGCAGCGTTTTGCTCGGAATTGTGCCCGTGTGCACGCACACTCCGCCGATCATCTGATTGCGGTCCACTACGGCGACGCGCTTGCCGAGCTTGGCCGCAGCGACCGCGGATTTCTGCCCGGAAGGTCCCGAGCCAATTACGATAAGATCAAATTCCGGAGCGCCCATGCACCAAGCCTACCCGTCTGTGGAGATTCTGTGGATGAAAATTCAGTCATGATTGCCAAACAAAAAACCTGTGCGGCCGAATTGCGCACGCTCACGCCGCTGATTGTGAATCGGAAATGAACAAGGTGACAATGCGAGGCAATTTTCGCACGGGCCGCTGTTTTGAAGGCCGTAATTCACTCCCCCGGAGTCTTTGGAACCGTGGTCGTATCAGACGACGGCGTAGAATTACTCGGCGCCGTTGGCCTCGGCGCGCTTACCCCGGCCACATCCGAACCCAATCCCATTTTCTGTAAGGTCAGCGCATCCAGCTTCCCTGTGGGAGCCAACCCGTTTGCCTCTTGAAAGCGCCGCAGCGATGCCTGCGTGCTCGCGTCCCATTTTCCGTTGGGATTGCCCGAATAATATCCGCCGCGCTCCAGCGCCTCCTGAATCTGCTCGGCGCGCGCTACGGACGGCCGCTTCGGCAAAATCACGTGATGACGCCAGCGCCGTCGCCGCCGGTGTGTTGTGGTCTTCGTCTTGTACGAACTTCGGTAAGAAGCCCGCCGCAAAGTCGCTTTGTACGGCGTGTCCGTCTTGCTTCGACGCGTCGCGTGGCTCTTTGTGCCTGTCGTCCGCGTCGCTGCCCTCGCTGAGCCCAGCCCAAAGCACAACACCGCCGTGATGACCAGAGTCCCCAATCCGCTCCGGCCCGCAAATTTCCGCCATACCTGCAAATGGATTTTCATCCGATTTATTTTCCCGGCTGGGGAATCGTGCCTGTCTTGAACACCGTGAACTGTTCGCCTGTTCCGTCCGGATGAATCACCTTGAACAGTACATCTTCTCCAGGCTTCAGCTTGGCGATGGCCTGCTTGTAATCTTCCATGTTGTTGATTGGTGCGTGATTGATGGCCACAATTACGTCCCGCTCCTGAAATTGAATGTCGTCGGCAAAGCTCGCCGGATCAACGCCGGTGACGATCACACCAGTCTGCGTCACGCTCATCTGCAAGTGTTTCGCCACCTCTGCCGTCAGCGGCTCCACGTGCAACCCAAAGCTCGAAGGAATCGCCTCCGCGTCCGGCGACGATGCCTGATCATCCCCGGCTTCATCCGGGAAAACCTTGTCCATATCGGCCACGCCTACCGAAGCATTCTCTGTTTTTCCGTTGTGGACGTAGGTCAATTCGACGGAATGCCCAATCGGCGTTTGCACAATCGGATCGATCAGGTCCGTGCCCGCATGCACCGGATGCCTGTTCACTTGCGTGATAACGTCCCCCGCCTGAATCCCCGCCTTCGCCGCCGGCCCTCCAGGAGTCACAAGTTCCACCACCACGCCGTACGGCGCATTCAGTTGCTTGTGCAGCAAGGCGTCATGCACCTGATCTTCTTGAAACCGAATCCCAATCGACCCACGCGTGACTCTGCCCTCCGTCACCAGCTCGTTGTAAACGCCGATCGCCGTATTCGACGGCAGCGCGAATCCCACGCCCTCAAAACCGCGGCTGCCGGTGTAAATCGCCGTGTTCACGCCGATCACTTCGCCCGCCAGATTCACCAGCGGCCCGCCGGAATTTCCTGGATTAATCGCCGCATCCGTTTGGATAAAGTTTTGAAACTGCGACGACCCGATATCCGCTCCTGCGCGGTTTCGCGCGCTAACGATTCCCGCCGTCACCGTGCCGCTCAGCGAAAACGGGCTGCCGAACGCCAGCACCCAATCTCCCACCTTCACGCCATCAGAATTTCCCAGGCGCGCCGTCGGCAGGGCGCGGTCCGCGTCGATTTTGATCACCGCCAGATCCGTCTGTTTGTCGATGCCGATCACACGCGCGCTGTAGTGCGTCGGATCGCTATCCACAGAAACCTCGATCTTCGTCGCTCCATCGATTACGTGGTCATTGGTGAGGATATAGCCTTTCCTGTCCACAATGACGCCTGAGCCCAAGCTCTTTTCTTCTTCCGGCCCTTCACTGCCTGGATTCTGCTTGAAAAACCGATTGAAGAAATCCTGGAAGGAATCCTGTCCCTTACGGTCGGCAGTCCCTTTCGGGCTGCCAAACACTTGCGTGGTCGAGATGTTCACCACAGCAGGCTCAACGTGGTTGATGATGGTCGAAAATCCGTTGGACAGGTTCACCGGATCCGGTATCGGAATCATCGCCGCCGAATCCCCCGGTGCGCTCCGCTTCGCCGCTACGTGCCCCGGAATTAAAGTTCCAATCATGATTCCCAAGCCCAGCGTGAAAGCCACCAGGATGCCGGCGAAGATTTTCCGGTGCCCAATCCAAGTCATCAACTCGCGGAACTGAACGCCCATTCCTGCCCCCTCGAATCCGATTCTCGCGCTGTCTCACGCTGAAGTTTGGATTATAGCACCGGCGCTATTCGTTGCCTTCTCCATTCCCATTCTCAGCGCCGGCCTTGCCGGTGTCACCTGTCCGCGCGTACAGCCATGCCCTACCTTTATACTTCAGCTTTCAACTCGAACAGTTCCAAGTATTTCCAACACTTCTCGCGCTTACTCGCCGCGCCCTGGAGACGGTTGAAAGACGGAGTTCCGGAGTAACCATCAGTCTTGGATCCTGCATGTGGCAGCGTCCATCACGCTTGCGGCTGCTGGCGGCGTGTGCCAACATTGCCTGCGGAAGGAAGGCCAAGCTATGGGCAGCTCGACGATTCAGCACGATGCTGTAACAACCCTGGCAACTTCACAGCAGCGGTACGACCCCTTTGCGCGTGGCCCTTTTCCCGTCGGCGTGCGTACCATCCAGATTCGCGACGCGGCACGGAATCGTCTGTTCCCCTGCGAAATCTGGTATCCCACTACTCCAAGTCATTCGGGCCAGGACCTGACACCCGCCACGCAAGACTCTTTCAGCGCCCCGGCCAGTGATGCGCCACTTCACCAATCTGCTGTCCGTGATGCAACTCCGCAGCCCGGCACTTATCCGCTGGTTCTTTTTTCACACCACAGCGGTGGACACCGCCGCGCGGCCACTTTTCTTACCACTCACCTGGCAAGCCACGGCCACATCGCCGCCGCTCTCGACCATTCCGAAATCGTCGCGCCGGAGTTGCAGCGCAAAGAAGGTGAAACTCCCGGGCAAACCGCAGCACGAATCCAGGGTTTCATTTTCAGCCGCGTGCCGGATATTCGCCTTCTGTTGGATGAGATGCTCGCCGAAAATTCCTGGCGGAAAGAACAGCATTGGCACCAAGTCCACATTGACCCATCGCGCATCGGCATCATAGGCCATAGCGCCGGCGGCTGGACCGCGCTCGCTGCTCCGGACACCGACGCGCGCATCCGCGCGGTGGTCGCGCTGGCGCCCGGCGGAGCCTCAAATCCCCGGCCCGGCATTCTTCCTGTCAAGCTCGGCTTTGGTTGGGGCCGCGACGTCCCGACGCTTTACCTCGTGGCCGAAAATGACGTCCCTCTCCCGCTCTCCGGTATGTACGAGCTTTTCGACAAAACTCCGGCGACGAAGCAGATGTTCGTTCTCCGCCGCGCGGATCATTTGCATTTCATAGACAACGTGGAAGAACACCATGAGAAATTCCGCGCCATGCAGTTTCCACCCGCATTTTCGTGGATGCAGCAGGAGATGAAACCGATCGCGGAACTGTGCTCCGGAGAGGTGGCCCACTCGTTTATTCGCGCGCTTGCCTTGTGCCACATGGACGCCTTCCTCAAGCTGGACGTTGATGCGCGCCGCTTTTTCGCGGGCAACGTCGAAGCAGAACTTGCCTCCCGCTCCATCTCCGCCACAGCATACAAACCCTGGGCGTATGCTCTTACGTCGCCGCGCCCGCGAATGCAAGCTTGACCTTTGAATGGAAAAATAGCACCGCAACGGGAAATGCCGTTGGCCCGTCGCTTCATTTATTACCGCATCAAACCCAAGAGGTGGATGTTGCCGCGCTGCAGAACACTGGCGTTCTTCCGATGGATGCAAACTGGGCCGAGGTGAAGCTGACCACAACCGGGAAGCCGGGGGACATCATGGCCATCGCATCCAGCTACGACAAGACGCTCAAATACGGCGCTCAAACGCCTTTTTCAGACCAACTCGCATTTCATTGGGTTGGCAGCATCTGGGAGTACGATTCGACGCACGATTCCATCATCGCTGTCGGCAACGGCGGCACGAAACCCGCCGAGGCTGCTTTCACTCTGACCTACAATCACGGTGCGGGCGCATATGAAATCGACCAAATGCTGCAACCTGACCAGCAAGTGTGGATCGATGTGGGCCAATTAATCCGAAGCCAGGTTCCCGACAAGAACGGCGTAGTACTTCCCGTCGCGCTCAGCATGGGCTCCTACGAAATTCGGCAACTGAACCATCACGGTCCAGGCACTTTGTTCGAAGGCAAAGTCATTTACGACAAGACGTACGGCAGCGTAACCTACGGCTGCTCCACGTGCTGTGGCTATACCGCCTCGCAATTCGATTTCTTCTATGATCCCTTGGGCATACCCCTTGACGGCGAGGAAGACCAGGGCGTCGAAGGGTACGACACTTGCTACGGTGAATTTGTCGATGTCACCAGCGATTTCGACAACAGTTGGACTACCGCCAATCACGCGATTGCCACGGTGAACGCCTACGGGGTGCACAAGGGTGTGGCCACTGGATCCACCACGACCAATGCCTCCGCCGACGAGCAGATCTTCAATGAGCGTCAGGATTGCCCCATCGAACCCGTCTATCCCACCGGCAACGACAACGTCACACCTCAGGTGCTCGACGTTAGCTGCACGCCGCAAGATTTAGCTCTTGGTCCGACAGCACCCACCTCCACCACCACCGGCTCATGCACGGCGAACGTGACCCCCGACGGCGGCTCGTACTCCTGGAGTGCCAACGTAAATACGGTCACTATAAACAACCCGACTGTTGCCTCACCATCGTTCACGTCAGCGAATCCCAGCACAAGCCTAGGCGACACAACGATCAAACTGACCTACACCGTGAACGGCCAGCAGGCTACAGGCCAGTCAGATGGGGCCATTACAGTACATAAGCCCACATCTTTAACCCTCGATTCCACAACCTTCAACGGTGCAGGCCTATGCCCGTCCGGACAAGCCGGCTGGGAACGGGATGTTAATTGGCAAGTTCTCGATCAACTAAACCAAGCGATTCCGATCGCTGGCCTACCCGCGGTGGACCAGATAAACATTGGCAGCCCAAATTCCTGCGGTGCCAGCCCGCAAACCGGCACCGGATACACCGCATCGGACGGAACCTTTCCCGACAAGTACACGCTTTGTTCCACGGGCTGTCCCGCCGGTTGCCAGACTAATGCGAGCCAAACCTATACGGTGGCTGGGGTCCCTATAACTCCGACGATCAGTATTGTTTATGCCTGTAACTCCATAACGCTGAACGGAGAATAAGATGCGATATCGCTTTGCGGCCGTCCTCTTTCTCTCAATCATCGTCGCCGCTCCGTCGAGTGTAGTGCGCGCAGCCGGGCCAGTAGGCGAGAGCTTAACGGAGAAAACGGTAACCTCATTCCGAGCCGGGAATGTGCCGCTGGACGACGCGCTGCTGCTGCTTGCGCAGCAGGAAAATCTCCCCATGGGTATCGAGTACATCGACGAGCGTTCACTCACACAGCCGCTTTCCATTGAAACCGGTCCGACGAAAGTATCGAGCGTTCTTAAGCTAATTCTCTCGCATGCCCACGGCTACAAGTACTCTGTTCAATACGGGGTGATCATCATAGGCCACACAGGACTGCCCCAAAGCAATCGGAACTTACTCGGCTACAAGCTCGCGTCGTTTGAGGCGCCGCGAAGGTCTCTGGATGATCTCAGCAGGTATTTGCAAATCTCTCTCGCCCATGAGTTGCACCCGGATGTGAAGGGATGGGCGTGGGACTATATACCCGCCCGGCCAGTCGTCCTAGCCGGCCCTCTCAGTTACCGCAATGCATCGATCGAGCAGATTCTCTGCGGGGTCGTTAGCAATGGGACACCGGCAGCGTGGGTGTTAACTGTCACGCCGGCGCGCCTTCAGGCGAAAGATTCCGGAGAACTCTGGCATATACTGCCATACACGGCACCGCCGACTCGCTATTCCGCGCTGCTTCTTGCGGCGCTTCCAAAGTCAGTGAGCGCGTCTTCAAAAAGCACGCCAGCCGACACCAAAGATCCCCAAACTCGATAATCCAGCCGAACAGACCGTGCGGCGGGTGGCCGAGGTTAACTTCGTCTTTTCGGATGTCCCGTCGGCGCTTCACCGTATAAATCCGCACCGCACTGTGCTATGCTGCTTGAATCGGTTCGGGGCAAAGCAGGAGGCAGCATCGAAGGTGGCCCAGGAAGATTGCTGTAATCGGCGCGCATTTTCAGCTTTTCGACACGCTACCGCCCATCATGCAATTTCTAATCGACACACCCCAGAAAAATTAGAAAGTCACCTAAATTGCACAAAACAAGCCATTAAATATTTTCTAATCGTAAACTTTTGCGCATTTTTTGAGCAGCTAATCGATCCTCAACTTGCAGGTAATGCTCCCGGTCGGCGCTGCGTCTCTCAGCACTGGCTCCCAACGTGTACCACCTGGATGGCCCCATGCCCCCGCTGACCCTTTACGAAAAGATCTGGAACGCCCACGTCGTCCGCGAAGTTCCCGGCCAGCCCTCTCTCATTTACATCGACCGCCATCTGATCCACGAAGGCACCTCCCCACAGGCCTTCGCAGGACTGAAAGCTGCGGGCCGCAAAGTTCGCCGCCCGGAACTGACGTTCGCGGTGATGGACCATTCTGTCTCCACAAAAAATCGCGATTTGCCCGTACTCGACGCCGACGCGGACGGCCAATTCAAAGCCCTTGCCAAAAATTGCGCTGAGACCGGCGTGCGCCTGTTTGATATGCACAGCCACAATCAAGGCATCGTGCACATCATCGGTCCTGAGCTCGGCATCACGCAGCCCGGCTTTACGATTGTTTGCGGCGATAGCCACACGTCCACGCATGGCGCTATGGGTGCGCTGGCCTTCGGCATCGGCACCAGCGAAATCGAGCACGTGCTCGCCACACAATGCCTCTCGCAATTCAAATCGAAAACCACGCGCATTGAAGTGAAAGGAAAACTCGGCGGCGGACTCGCGTCGAAAGACATCATTCTGGCTATCATCGGAAAATTGGGAATCGCCGGAGGCAACGGCCATGTTTTCGAATACACCGGCGAAGCCATTCGTGCGCTTTCCATGGAAGCGCGCATGACCATTTGCAATATGTCCATCGAATGCGGCGCGCGCGCTGGAATGGTCGCGCCGGATGAAACAACATTTGCGTATCTCGAGGGCCGCCCGTTCGTCCCGCGCGGCAAAGAATTTCAAAAGCTCGTCGAACACTGGAAAACTTTGCCGTCCGATCCCGGCGCGAAATTCGATGAAACGGTCGAGCTCGATGCCGCGAAGCTCGCGCCGCAGGTCACCTGGGGAACGAATCCCGGTATGGTCACCGACGTCACGCAGCGCGTTCCTGATCCTTCCCTTTTCACGAACGAAAATGACCGCAAGGCCGCCGAGCGCGCTCTCGTTTACATGGATTTGAAGCCCGGCACGCCAATCACTGACATTTCCCTCGACCGCGTTTTCATCGGCTCATGCACGAATTCGCGACTCGAAGATTTGCGTCTCGCGGCAAAGCTCGTCGCGGGAAAACACGTCGCGAAATCGCTGAAGCAGGCGCTTGTCGTTCCCGGCTCGCGTCGCGTTAAGGCGCAGGCCGAAGAAGAAGGCCTCGACAAGATTTTCGTCGCTGCCGGATTCGAGTGGCGCGATGCCGGCTGTAGCATGTGTATCGGCATGAATGATGATGTCTTGCAGCCGCACGAGCGCTGCGCCAGCACTTCGAATCGCAATTTCGAGGGGCGCCAGGGCAAAGACGGCCGCACGCATCTCGTCAGCCCGCTGATGGCCGCTGCCGCCGCCATCGAGGGCCATTTCGTCGACGTCCGCAAATGGCGCAACGGAAACTAACATGAAAACATTGAAATTCACTTACTGGAAGGATGGCAATTATTACCTCGGATTTTTGAATGACTATCCCGATTACGAGACGCAAGGGGAATCCAAAGAGGAATTGGTTAGCAATCTCAAGGATTTGCTTATTGATATCGAATCGGGCGAAGTCCCCTATATTCGCAAGGTGGTGGCTTGACGCCGTTCACAAAACACACGGGGTTGGTCGCGCCGATGGACCGCGTGAATGTGGACACGGACCAAATGGTGCCCAAGCAATTCCTGAAATTTCTGACGCGCGAAGGCTACGGCCGCGTGCTGTTTTACGACTGGCGCTATTTGTCCGGCGAAAAACCAAATCCCGATTTTGCGCTGAACAAGCCGCGCTACAAAGGCGCTTCGATTTTACTGGCCCGCGCGAATTTCGGCTGCGGATCAAGCCGCGAACACGCCCCCTGGGCCATCGGCGATTACGGATTCCGCGCCATCATCGCACCGAGCTATGCTGACATTTTCTACAACAACTGTTTCAAGAACGGCATCCTGCCTGTGACGCTTTCCGATACGGACATGGATGAGCTTTTTTCGCGGCTCGAAAAAAATGAAGGCTACACGCTCAGCGTGGATTTGGAAAATCAAACGGTCAGCGACGGCAAAGGTTTCGATCGAAAATTTGAAATCGACCCGTTCCGCAAACGCTGCCTGCTCAAAGGGCTCGACGACATCGGACTCACGCTCGAACACGAATCCGACATCTCCGCCTACGAAAAAAAAGGCCTGCCCACCCCCCAAATGGTCGACGCCGTCGATATCCAATTCTATTCGCGCAGCAACTGAGCACACTCCGCACGCATTTTCTGAAAAGCGCGTTCCATTTTTCTTGAAATTACTGTGCGATGGGAACTTTCAGCAGGCCAAAATCAATCAGTCCGTTGGCAATGAACTGCACGGCAAGCGCAACGAGCAGCAAGCCCATCAGCCGCATCAGGATGCGGATGCCCGTTTCGCCCATGTAGCGCCGCACGCGTCCCGCACCCGCCAGCACCAGATACGCCGCAAATGAAGTAACGAGGATTGCCGCGTACACCACGCCGCGCCGCCACATCGTGTGCGACTCGCCGATCAACACCATCACCGTCGAGATTGCCCCCGGCCCCGCCAGCATGGGCATTCCGAGCGGGATGATACTGGCGTCTTCCTTCGCGGTGCCTTCTTCGGTTTCTTCGGGAGTCGAACGCTGCCCGGACTGCTTCGCTTGCAGCATGTCCACGCCGATTTGCAGCAGAATAATTCCACCGGCAATTTTGAATGCGGGCAGCGTGATGCCAAACAGTTTGAAAATCAAACTGCCGGCAAGCGCAAACGCGCACAGAATAATTGCGCAGGTGAATGTGGCACGGAGCGCCACGCGCTTGCGCTCTGCGACAGATGAATCCGAAGTGACGGCAAGAAAAAGCGGAATCACCGCGAACGGATCGACCAGAAAAAAAATCGACGTCAGCGTGAGCAGCGCGAATTGGAAAACCTCTCTCATCGGTGCATGCACGAGAAAACGGCTTGCTGAGGCTCCGGCAAGCCAGCGACTGGACAAAGTAGCATTTTCGTCCGCGCGTGGAAAGCGCGACGCGCAGGCTATTTGTGCGGCGCGTTTGTTCGCGATGGTTTTCGAACGAGCTGAATCTCAAAAATCTCGGGCCACAGTTTTCCCGTCACGAACAAACGATTGTGCGCGGCGTCGAACGCGATGCCATTCAACACCGCATTCGAATCGCTCTGCGTGCTCGCCGGGCGCAGTCCGGTCAAATCAATCCAGCCGGTCACATGCCCGCTTTGCGGCGAAATAATCGCGATCAAATCCGTCTGCCAGACATTCGCATAAATCTGTCCGTGAATGTATTCCAATTCATTCAAATCGTGGACTTCCACGCCACCATCGGTGACGACGATGCGCCTCACTTCCTGAAAATTCTGCGGGTTCCAAAATCGCAGCGAAGAACTTCCATCGCTCATGATGAGATGCACGCCATCCTGCGTCAGGCCCCAACCTTCGCCGGTGTAATGGAATGTGCGCAGCAAATGAAAGCCTGCGCGGTCATAGACGAATCCTGTTTGCGCTTTCCAGGTAAGCTGCACAAGAGTGTTTTTCCAATTGGTGAGCCCTTCGCCGAAAATGTCCGGCGCCAGGTCGTAGCGCTGCAATACTTTCCCGGTTTGCAAATCGACTTTGCGCAATGAAGATTGGCCTTCGAGGCCGGTGCTCTCATAAAGATAGCCGTTCAGATAAATCAGGCCCTGCGTGAATGCCTTGGGATCATGGGGGTAAGTGTGAACGATGCGATATCCGTATGTCGGCGGTTGGTCTTGCACGCTGAACGCGGCAGGAGAAACGAAAATCGAAGCGAGGAGCACGAGGCAGGACAGAATTTTTGGCATGTGCGACGGATTATCACGCACTTCATGGCAATCCAATTATCGCATGGCGGAGCCAGTCAAAAGTCGAGTGTTGAAAGCCGAAAGGAAACAACGCGCCCTATTATCGCCACGTCGAAATATCGTCGTAGTAAAATAAAA
>JASHRN010000177.1 GCA_030037335.1 Candidatus Acidiferrales bacterium
TCAGATTCTCCTCAAATCGCCGAACCGTCATGTACTGGCGCAAGTGCTCGAAGGCGCTCTCACATTCTGCGCCGAAAAGAAAATCCCTGACGGCGCCGTCATCGTCGACGTCGACCCCGTCAGCCTGCTCTAGGAATGTGTCAACGAAAAAGGCTTGCCAGAGAAGTCAGCGCGGCACGGTCAGCGGTATCGGTGTAAAGCAAAGCACAAAAATAATCAGCGCAACGATGGCCCACGCGCGCCGCTTTTTGTCCAGCGGAGTCCACGAATCGATCAGCGGCGGATGCCGAAAGCCCAGAAACAAGAACAGTACCGCAATGATGATCCAGTCGATAAAAAATATTCCCATCACCAGGAGCAAAATTCCAAAGGCGATTGAAACGCGCCGGTGGTACCCGCTCGCCACGCTGTACAAAATGTGTCCGCCATCGAGCTGCCCGATTGGCAGCAGATTCAGCGCCGTCGCGAACAGCCCGACCCACGCGGCCAGCGCAATGGGACTCAGCAAAATATTCTGCGGACTAACTCCGGGATGGAAAATCGCCAAAAAGAACTTCATCAGCGGCGGACTGCCGAAAATCACCATCGCGCCGGCCTGCGCATCGGGCACCACTTTGGAAATGTAAATGCTCCAAGCCAACACCGGCACAGCCAGCACAAATCCCACGAGCGGTCCGGAAAATCCTACGTCGAAGAGTGCCTGCCGATTGAAAATCGGGGCGCGGATACGAATAAACGCGCCAAAAGTTCCAATCAGGCTCGGTGCGGGCAGGAAATAAGGATAGCTCGCGTCGATTTTGTAGTAGCGGCACGCAAAATAATGCCCAAGCTCGTGCGCCAGCAAAATTCCAATCAGCGTGAACGAAAACGGAATGCCCAGCAGCAGCAATCGCGGATGCGTCAGCGCGTGCCAGGTAGGTCCGTAAGGATTTGAGAGTCCCGCGAAAGGGGCGCGATTCTGTGCGTACGAAACCGAAAATTCCACGCCAATGGCCAGCGTGGAAATGATTGTCAGCACGAATAGGATCAGCGCCAGCGCGAATGGCCTTTTCCGTTGCGGTGGGGCAAAAGCGCGCGGCTCGTACAGCACGCGATAAAGTGGCTCAAGAATTTGCGATGGCGCGCCGCTGTGTCCGTTGCCGCTTCCGCTGCCGTTTTCCACGGAAATATCGTACACCGCGCGCAGCGCACGCCGCCATCACGAAACGCTTGTTTCTTTCTACTTGCTCTCCTCCACAACACGGCCGTTGAGCGGTTGCGGCGGGCGCACATCATGCGGATAAAGTTTCGCAAACGCTTCGATCCGCTCGCGCGAAATCGTCACCGGCGTCTTCAGCACATACCATTTCACGCCTTCTGTGCACGGCGGCGCGGTCACCGATCCCATGTACACGTAATATGCCGTGTCGCGTGGGATCAGGCCCGCGGGATTGATTTCAACTCCCGGAATTACGTGAGGTTTCCCCGCCTTCGTCGGCATGTATTTCCAAAGCGTATCGACAACATTCTCAACGGGCGGCTCGGCAGGGTGGTTCGCGCCCGCGACATTCACCATAATCGCAATTCCAGCGGTCTTCCCATTACTGCTCTTCAACATGAAGTGCATCCCCATCGTGTAGTACCGTCCATTGATGAATTCCTCGCTTGGATGATGAAAATGAAACTGCGTCAGCTCGTAGCGTTCACCGCCCACGAACACGAAATTCCCATTTCCCGGCGCGTAGTCCACGCGCACCGCCGTATAACCATTGTTCACGATGTCCAGCGGCCCATTCTTGAGCTCGAATTTCATTGCCGGCAAATGGCTCTTCACCGAGTTTTGGATGTTGATGGGAGACTGCTCTTTTCCCCCGCACGCCGCATACGCGGGATCGAGCTGCGCCCAGTGCGCCGGCCCGTCCGCGCCCGAATAGCTCCACGGCGTTTTCCATTGCGCGCGCGGCGCTGCCGGAAGAAAAATCATTGCCCCAATCACAAACCCGGCTGTCATCCATGCTTTTCGCAAAGTGTCACCCTCCTTGCGCGCCCCATCGCTTGCGCTGACCGGAATTCTACTATGAGGCGTATCCAACACTTCGCTCCCCAACGAAGTATGAATGAGCGGGTGCCCCATCCGGAGTTCACTCCGGCGATTTTGCCGGAGCGCTTTCTGCAAAGGGTGGGCCTTTTCCAGTGACACAGGCTCTCGGCTCATGCTCTTACCTCCTCCATTTGAGCTGTTCTGTTGCTTTCCCAGAGAAGGTGTGACATGCTCCTGTAGGTATCCAAATGGAGCGCAGGATGAAAGAGAAGCCCGAAGAGAAAACCGAAATGAAGTCCGACGTCCAGCAGGGAACTCTCGCGCTGATGATCCTGAAAACACTCGAGGTCCTCGGCCCTGTCCACGGCTACGGCATTGCACGCCGCATTGAGCAGATCAGCGGCGAACTCCTCGCCGTCAATCAGGGCACTTTGTATCCTGTGCTCTTGAGGTTGGAGCAGGAAGGCGCGATTTCCTCGAAGTGGGGTGCGTCCGAAAACAATCGCAGAGCGCGTTTTTATCAGTTGACGCGCGCCGGACGCAAACTCCTGCAAGCGGAAACGCGCGAATGGAAGCAAACCGAAGCGATTCTCAGCCGCTTCTTCGAACTGAAACCGGAGGATTTGCGATGAGACGCCTGCGGCGGTTTTTCAATCGCATTTTCAGTTTTGCATCAAAGCAACGAACCGAAGAGCGTTTGCGCGAAGAGATTGCTAGTCATCTCGCTCTGCAAATCGCCGATAACGTTCGCCTCGGGATGAACGAGGCCGAAGCGCGCCGCCAGGCCCTGCTGAAGTTCGGTGCGGTAGAAAACATGAAAGAGGAATATCGCGCGGTGCAGCGCTTCATTTTTCTTGATTCGCTTCTTCAGGACATCCGCTTCGCCTTCCGCACGTTTTGCAAATCCCCTGGCTTTACGCTTATTGCCATTCTTACGTTGGCTCTTGGGATCGGCTCTACTTCCGCTGTCTTCAGCGTGGTAGACCGAGTTCTCTTCCGCAGTCTTCCTTACCCGCAAAGCAACCAGCTCGTTTCATTTGGATTTGCGACGCCGTTTTCCGCGAATGAATTTCTAGATGCGATTGACTTCAAAGATTGGAAGAATTCGAGGGTATTCGCCGAGGTAACATCTGTGCACCCAGGTGGCCGCGATTGCGAATTGAGTGAATCTAATCCTGTGAGGCTTGAATGCCAACAAGTTGATTCGAACTTCCTTTCAACGCTTGGCATTCGGCCGATGATTGGGCACGATTTCACTCAGGAGGAGGACGAGCCAAACGCAGCACCCGTCGCCCTCCTTTCTTTTGGCTTGTGGCGTTCTCGGTACGGCAGCGACCCGCGTATCGTCGGCCGATCGATTTCGCTTAATGGTAAGGCAACGGAGATTATCGGTGTGCTTCCTGCGAGCTTTGAAATGCCGACGCTGGCTAGCGCGGACCTGCTGATTCCTCTTCAGCTCAATTTATCGGGTCTTACTCGGGACCGTCCGCAGCCCCTTCTGCTCGCTTTCGGTCGGCTCAGAACTGGTTTTACCATCTCTCAGGCCCGTGCCGCGCTGGAGCCACTTTTCGCACAGTCAATAAAGTTTGTACCGGCTCAGTTTCGGCGCGAAGTGACCCTTCGCGTACGCTCGCTCCGCGACAGGCAAGTTCACGACGCGGAGACCGCGTCTTGGGTGTTGTTCGCTTCCGTAATCGCATTATTGTTGCTTGCCGCCACAAACGTAGCGAACCTTCTCCTCGCTCGTGCGGCTGCTCGCCGCCGCGAAACTGCAATTCGCGCAGCGCTAGGAGCCACTCCGGCTAGGCTTGCGAGACAGGTGTTGACAGAGAGCGTGCTGCTGAGTTCGCTCGGCGGTCTGCTCGGATGCTGGCTTGCGTACGGGCTGCTGCGCATGTTTATAGCCATCGCCCCGGATGGCCTTCCGCTGCTCCAAAATGCCAGAGTTGACCTCCGCATGCTGCTCTTCACTTTGGTGATTTCCCTTGCCTGTGGGCTTTTGTTCGGTTTGACACCGATTTGGCAATCGCCTCAACCCGAAATGCTGAGCGGTAGGGATACTCAGACAGTCAAGCGCGGCCCGTTGCGTCAGCTTCTGGTGACTTCACAAATCGCTATCTCGCTCATTCTCTTGACGGGAGCTGGCCTTTTGCTGCGCAGCCTCTGGGACCTGCAGGCCGTTCCTTTGGGCATGGATTTTCGTTCCGTCGTGACTGCCAACATTACTTTGCCCCGGTACCGCTACCCGCAACCCGCGCAGCAGCAAGTTTTTTTTGAACAACTTGAGGATAGACTTAGCCGAATTCCCGGAGTAACTGCGTTTGCATTGAGCGATTTCCTCCCTCCGTCAGGCAGAGAAAACGCTGTTACATATGCCAATCTCCAAATTTCGGGCCGCTCTCATCCGGGCGCGGCAATAAGCGGCATGACAGGGTACCGCGCTGTTACGCTGGGATATTTCGCAGCCTTGGGCATACCCATTTTGCACGGGCGGGCGTTCGAAAAGCAGGACTTCAGTGTCGGCCAGAACGCTGTTATCTTGAACAGGGCTCTTTCGCAGGAAATGTTTGGCGACGAAAATCCTGTTGGTCAAAGGATGCGCTTCGGCCCAAACGATTCGTGGCATCTCATAGTCGGAGTTGCGGCCGACGTCAAAAACAACGGCCTTGAAGCGCAGACTGATCCTGAGTTTTACATAACCTGGGATGACAGCTTTCGGACCGTCTTTGATGAAGCCTATGTTGTCATCCGCACCCCGCTCAATCCGTTCGTCATGGGGAAATGGCTGCGTTCTGGAGTGGCAAGCCTCGATCCGAAACAGCTCATCACAGTCGAGACCATGACCCACCGTGTGAGGGAGCTTGAGGACCGGCCTCGATTCGATGCTGTCCTGCTCTCATCCTTCGCCCTAACGGGCCTTGCTCTCGCGGGGATCGGCATCTATGGCGTGATTGGATTTTTAGTCACCCAACGAAGACGCGAGATCGGCGTGCGCATGGCCCTTGGTGCAACACCGAATGCCATCCTGAAGCTGATAGTCGGAGACGTAGCCTGCTGGATGGGATGGGGTCTATTGCTTGGTTTCGCGGGCAGTTGGTTTGCTGATGAGGCGCTTCGCTCCCTGCTCTTTGGGGTTCCACCACATGACTTTGAAGTCGCCGCTACAGTTATTGGCGCTATCGTGCTCGTTTCGCTTGCCGCCTGTTATTTTCCCGCGCGCCGCGCGATGCGCGTCGATCCGCTCATCGCCCTGCGCTATGAATGACAAAAGCACAAAGCCTCTCCGATCATCGCTGCAAAGCCAACCGGAGGAATTGCCATGAAATTTCTGAAAAGTTGCTTCAATCGGCTGCGTAATTCTGCCATTCGCCGGCGTGAGGAACGTCTCAACGAAGAAATAGCCGGGCATATTGAGTTGCAAACCGAGGAAAATCTACGCGCCGGTATTCCGCCCGCGGAAGCCCGCCGCCAGGCCTTGCTGAAATTCGGCGCGGTGGAAAGCATGAAAGAAGAATATCGCGCGGTCCACCATTTCGTTTTTTTAGACGCGCTCCTCCAAGACATCCGCTTCGCCTTTCGTATGCTGCGGAAGTCTCCCGGCTTCACCGCCGTCGCCATTCTCACCCTTGCCCTCGGCATCGGCGCCAATACCGCTATCTTTTCAGTTACAGATGCCGTTTTGCTGAAGCCCCTTCCTTACAAGAATCCAGCACGGCTCGTCTGGCCAACGCTTCAATTCCCTAAAACGGATTTGCACGGGTCCTTTGTGCCCCATCCGATTTATTTCGCCTGGCGCGACCAGAACCATGTATTTTCCGGAATTGCCGCGACGCATTTTGTTCAGGAGTTCACCCTCACCGGAACCGGCGCTTTCCCCGAAAGGATTGCCGGCATGCGCGTGTCCGCGAATTTTTTCTCAGTTCTTGGCATAGAACTGGCACGCGGCCGCAGCTTCAATTCTCAAGAAGATCGTCCCGGCGGCCCGCAGGTAGCCGTATTGAGTTACGGGATTTGGCAGTCGCGCTACGCTGGCAACCCGGAAATCCTCGGCAGGACAATCATGCTCGACGACAAAGAATATTCCATCGTTGGAGTGCTTCCTGCGAGTTTCAAATTTTCGACCTTGGGCATGCAGCCCCAGGTGTATCTGCCTCTCGCGGCGCCGGCTGTGAACGCGAGCTCGCCGATTTGGTTCCTCGGTGTCATCGCGAGACTGAAACCCGGCGTGACTCTCGCTCAGGCGGAAGCCGACCTGTCATTGATTGACAGCCATGCCTTGCCGCTCCTTCCGAAGTTTTTTGGCGACTACACGCAAAAGGTTGATCTCAGCATCGTTTCCCTGCATGACCATCTGACGGGCAGCGTCCGTACTCCTCTCTCGGTCCTCATGGCCGCTGTAGGATTCATTTTGCTGATTGCGTGTGCGAACATCGCGAATCTGCAACTTTCGCGCGGCACTGTTCGTGCCCGTGAATTCGGCCTGCGTTCCGCTCTCGGCGCCACGCGCTTCCGGCTCGCGCGGCAACTTCTGACCGAGACGATGCTTCTGTCGGTCCTGGGCGGGCTGGTAGGGGTGATTGTCGGATTCTGGGGTCTCTCGCTTCTTCGCTCGTTCATGCCGAGCGGTCTGCTAAACGTCCTCAGTGTCCACATAGATGCCGTCGCACTGGCTTTTGCGATCGCTGCCTCCGTGATGGCGGGCGTTATCTCCGCGCTTGCTCCAATGTTGTCTCTTTCCGGTGCAAACCTCAATGACGCCATCCAAGCGGGCCGCATTCAAATTCCCGGCTCCCGGAAAAACGCATTCCTCAGAAATTTGCTTGCGGTCTCAGAAGTTGCAGCCGCTTTGATTTTGCTTGTAGCTGCTGGCCTGCTGCTGAAAAGTTTTGTTCGCTTGACGAGCGTGAGTCCCGGATTCGATCCCCACAATGTCCTCACTGCTCGGATTTCTCTTCCCTACAATAGGTACTCCACCGACGCACAGCAGGCGGCGTTTTCTGTGCAGCTTCTCGGCCGCATCAGTGTTCTTCCCGGAGTTCTCGCCGCCAGCCTCTCCACTAGTCTTCCGAATATGTTGTCCAGCGAAATGCGCATGGGAATCGAAGGCCGGCCGGTGCCCGCATACAACGATCCAACGGCAACCGTTCCGCTCGACTCTGTGAGCGACGCCTATTTTCGTACTCTCAAAATTCCGATCCTCTCGGGCCGTGGATTCGACGACGGTGACGGGCCAAACACGGAAAAGGTCGCCATTGTTAACCGGGAGTTCGTTCAACGCTTTTTCCCGCGTGGCGAAAATCCAATCGGCAGGCACATCCTGATGGCAGTTGGCACCTCTGATCAAACGCCGGTCTCCATTGTCGGTGTCTGTGCCGCGATTCGGCGTGCCGGGCCAGGCGAAAAGCCACTGCCGCAAGTCTTTCAGCCGCTTGCCCAATCGCCAAGCACTGAGATTTCGATCTTGCTCCGCACCGCCTCCAATCCAACCGCGCTTCTGTCCGCGCTCCGTTTGCAGGTGCTCGCTATCGATAAAGAGCTACCGCTCTTCGACGTTTCCACAATGGACGACTTGCTCGCCGGAGAAACAAGGGGTCAGCGGTTCGAGACCAGCGCTGTCGGCCTGTTCGCAGCGTTAGCGTTGCTGCTCGCTGGCGTCGGAATCTATGGCGTGATCTCCTACTTGGTGAGCCAGCGCACCCACGAGATCGGCGTGCGGATGGCCCTCGGCGCGCAACGAGGCGACGTGTTGCGCATCGTAGTTCGTGACGGGCTCTTCATTGCGGGAACGGGAATTATCATCGGGATTGGCGGAGCATTGGTCCTGACGCGGCTCTTGCGCAGTTTACTTTTTCAAATCACGCCGACCGACCCATCAACTTACTCCGTCGTCGCCATTATTCTCGTCACACTGTCATTGGCGGCTTGTTGGATTCCCGCGCGCCGCGCCATGCGCGTCGACCCGCTGATTGCTCTTCGATACGAATGAAGACAGCGGCGCAATAGGCAAGACGATCAGCTGAAGTCTTTTCTTGTCGCTCCAAATAACAGGGAAGAAACCGCGGTTCGCCATTCTCAAAGAACAATGCAGATTCCCTGCCTGTGACGGGCAGGCTCGTTGCGTCGCATGTCTCGGCACGCACGCTCCTCAGAATGACAGTGAAATGGTGTTTTGCAGTAACGCCGTTAGAGGGCTTGCAGTTCTTTGCCGGGCTTGAAACGCACGGCGCGCCCGGGCTGAATGCTCACCTGCTGGCCGGTTCGCGGATTGCGTCCGATTCCTGTCTTCCGCGGCTTGACGTTGAAGACTCCGAAGCGACGAAGTTCGATGCGCTGGCCCCGCCCGAGCGCGTTCTTGAGCGCGTCGAAAACTGTTTCGACGGCCTGCTCGGCTTTCGAGCGAGGAATGTTGGTGCGTTGCACCACAGCGTTCACGATATCCAGTTTGATCATGTCGAACCACCGCTCCTTTGCGATTGGGTAATGCTAGACGGGCGCATTGCGGGTTGTCAAGCTGCGTGCCGTGTACTAACATGCCGCGCCCTCGGAAAATTTCGAATGCGCCGGAGGCAAAGATGAGCGTGAA
>JASHRN010000178.1 GCA_030037335.1 Candidatus Acidiferrales bacterium
CTGCTCCAGCGTTGCTTGAAAAAAGATGCGCGGCAGAGATTGCAGTCCATTGGCGACGCGCGCGTCGCGCTGGAAGACATTCTGAGTGGCGCAAGTGCGCAATACGAATTAGCGCAGCAGGATTCATCAGCGGGCGGCATGAAGCCGCCCCTACAAAAGCGCTGGAGCAACACAGTCCCCTGGGGCATTGCGGCGGCGCTGGCGATTGTGCTGGCGCTATTCGTTGTGACGGATTTGACGAAGGGACCGCCGGAAGAAAGTGCGATTGTCGCGCAAATTGAGCCGCCGAAAGGAGCGCAATTTACGCTCACCAGCGGCGCGGGCGGGATGCCAGTGATTTCTCCTGACGGGCGCAAAATCGCGTTCGTTGCGACCGACGCGAGCGGCCAACAGAAGCTGTGGGTTCAACAGCTCGATTCCGAAATAGCGCAGCCACTGGCGGGAACGGAGGGCGCGACGTTACCCTTCTGGTCGCCCGACAGCCGCTCCATCGGCTACTTTGCTCATGGAATGATGAATCGCGTAGACGCATCGGGAGGCCCGTCAGAGAGCATTGCGTCCGTAGCGAATGGTCGAGGAGCCAGTTGGGGAAAAGATGGAACCATTCTGTACTCCCCCTCGCAGGTTGGCGGAGTCTACAGCGTACCCGCGTCGGGCGGCACGCCGCGCCAGGTTACGTTCATCGATAAGTCGGGCAGTACCAGCGACCGCTGGCCGCAGTTCCTGCCGGACGGCAAGCACTTCTTGTTTTACTCCGAGGCTCCTAGCGGTTCCGGTACGTACATTGGCTCGCTCGCGGGAGGCAAACCCACGCTGCTGCTTCGGGGCAGCTCGAATACGATCTATGCGCCGCCGGGCTACCTGTTGTTCTCCCAGCAAGGAACATTGATGGCGCAGCCGTTCGATGCAAAGTCGCTGCGGCTGATGGGCCAAGCCAGCCCAATCGCAACGAACGTTCTGAACATCTCTACAATCTGGCTCGACGAGTTTTCGGTTTCCCAAACGGGCATATTGACATACGCGCAGGGCAGCAGCGAAGCGGGACTGAGACAACTGCTCTGGTACGACAGGCAAGGCAAACAAGTCGGCCAAGCGGGACCGCCGGGCGGCTACTTCACATTGGATCTCTCTCCGGATGGGAAACAGGCGGCGTTGACCGAGCAGCCTGGCGGCCAAGGGGACGTTGACGTCTGGGTTTACGATTTGGCGCGTGGAACGAACACCAGACTGACATTCGGCACTGTTGATGCTGAACCGGCATGGTCGCCGGATGGGAAAATGATCGCGTTCCTATCGATCCGTGAAGGGAGTAGCTACCGCCTTTATGAAAAGGCGGCTGACGGTTCGGGTGACGTGAGGAGGTTACTGGCCGATGATGCGAACGAGGTTTGGCCTGTCTGGGCGCCGGATGGAAGCGATCTGGTCTTTACTCGCTACGGAACAGTGGGCTCCATGGCGGCAGGCGCGCACCGGGGCATTTGGGCGTTGCCTCTCAGCGGAGGTGGGAAGCCCTTTGCCGTCTTGCAAAATCCGCAGTTTGACGTTGATGAGCCAGCGGTTTCTCCGGATGGGAAATGGCTGGCGTATGTTTCCACGCAATCCGGACAGTCTGAAGTCTACGTGTCGCCGTTCGTTTATGGCAGTGGGCATGGCAGCGGACTACGGCAGGTCTCGAGCGGAGGCGGCGATATGCCGGAATGGCGGGGCGACGGAAAGGAGCTGTTCTATGTGTCGCCGGATCACAAAATGATGGCTACGGAGATTTCCGAGCAAGGATCCGGAATTTCGATTGGGAAGGCAACGCCGCTCTTTACAGTAAATCTTGCCGTAGCGCCGGGAGGGCGGACGTATGCGGTTGGGCCGCGGGGGCAGAAATTTTTAACGATCACGCCCGTAGGGGGAACTGGTCCTCAGGCGGTGACGCTGGTGGTGAATTGGCCGGCGCTGCTCAAGAAGCAATGACTCGAATGCGGTGGCGAGTGAACTGCGAATCATTTTAGGTGGGTCGGTGAGTGATCTGCATTGCTGAATAGTGGAACCAAACTCGGAGCATACGAGATTACCGGCGCGATTGGCGCCCTTCCTGCGTCCTTTCCTTCCTCAGGGGAGGCGGGGCAAGCGGGCGGAATGCAAAGATGCTGAACTCCGGAACCAAGTTGGGCCCATACGAAATCGCTTCTGCCATCGGAGCTGGCGGAATGGGAGAGGTATATCGGGCGCGGGATACGCGGCTGGGACGCGATGTGGCGCTGAAAGTCTTGCCGGAGGCGTTTGCGCGCGATGCGGAACGGCTGCGGCGCTTCGAACAAGAAGCGAAAGCGGCCAGCGCGCTGAACCATCCGAACATTCTCGCCATCTACGATATCGGCGAGCGTGACGGCGCGCCATATCTCGTGACGGAATTGCTCGAAGGTGAAACGCTTCGCGAGCGTCTTCGTAGCGGGCCGTTGCCTGTGCGCAAAGCGCTGGATATCGCCATGCAATGCGCGAACGGCGTTGCGGCCGCGCATGAGAAAGGAATCATTCACCGCGATTTGAAGCCGGCGAATATTTTTGTCACCAATGATGGGCGCGTGAAGATTCTGGATTTTGGTCTCGCGAAACTCGTGCAGCGCGAGGACCTCAACGTCAGCGACACACAGTCACCGACGCGCACGAGCAGCGGCCACGCACCGACAGAAGCGCGAACGGAAGCGGGAGTGGTGCTGGGCACGGCGGGGTATATGTCGCCGGAGCAGGTGCGGGGCAAGCCCGCCGATGCGCGGTCCGACATTTTCGCGCTGGGCGCGATTTTGTACGAAATGCTCTCGGGGCAGCGCGCTTTCGAAAAGGACTCTTCCGCCGATACCATGGCGGCGATTCTGAAGGAAGAGCCGCCCGAGCTGGATGCTGCGGGGAAGAAGATTCCTCCGGGCGTGGAACGCGTTGTGCGGCATTGCCTGGGGAAAAATCCTGCGGAGCGGTTCCAGTCGGCGCGGGATTTTGCGTTCAATCTTGCGGCGCTCTCGGATCTATCGAGCAGCGGCGCAAGAAGCGTTGCGACGGCCGAAATGCAAAAAATGTCGCGAGCCAAGCGCCGGGCGATTTTTGCCACGATTGGAACAGCAGGGCTCGTTATCGCCTGCATCATTGCTTATTTTGCGGGTCGCAGCGGCATCACAAGCTCCCTGCCCATTTATAAGCAGATTACTTTCAGCCGCGGGACGATTTTCCAGGCGCGATTCGCTCCAGACGGGCAATCGGTTTACTACAGCGCGGCATGGAACGGCAAGCCCGTCGGCGTGTATGCGACAGATCCCAGCAGTCCCGAATCGCGGACACTTGGACTGGCTCAGTCTTCACTCTTCGCCGTGTCGGCCTCCCAACTCGCCATTTCGATCGGCTGCCATCACGTGTTTATTGGCGTTTGCGAAGGTACGCTCGCGACTGTGCCGATTTCCGGCGGCGCTCCTCGCGAGGTTGTTGATGATGTCGTTTCTGCAGATTGGCTTCCCGGCGGGGGTGAAATGGCTGCGATCCGCGAGGACAACGGGAAATTTCAGGTCCAGTTTCCGCTGGGGAAGACGATTTATGAGAGCCAGACCTGGCTCAGCTTTCTACGCGTTTCTCCGCGCGGCGATGCTGTCGCATTTGCGCAATACACAACCGATAGCGCGGACATCGGCCGGGTAATGATTTTGGATAAAAGCGGAAAGCAGCTTGCTCGTTCTGAGGAATACGTGAGCATAGAAGGGCTCGCCTGGGAACCCTCTGGCGACAGGATTTTGTTCGCTGGCTCAAAGAACGCCGGCTGGGCGGATTCCCTCCATACTTTTACTCTCAACAGCAAGGACAGCACTATCCTTACGCTTCCGGGCGTACTGCGCATCCATGACATTTCCAAAGACGGGCGCCTCCTTCTTTCCCAGGACCAATGGCGAAACGAGATGCACTATCGAGGCGCGAAGGATGCAGAGGAACGTGATCTCTCCTGGCTCGACGGAACTACAGTGTCGGACTTGTCGGATGACGGTCAGGAACTGGCCTTTCAAGAGTTTATGGAAGCGGCGGGCACGGCTCCCATCGCATACGTGCGAAAAGCAGATGATCCGTCGGCGGTAAAACTTGGCATCGGACTTTTCCCTGCGCTGTCGCCTGATGGGAAATGGGCGCTAGTGGGCGGCTACGACCCTCTTCATCTAGCATTGCTGCCAACAGGCGTTGGACAACCGCGCTCTCTGGAGACTTATGGTCTTCAGCAATTTGCGTGGCAAGGCTGGATGCCTGACGGGAAGTCAATTTATTTCGCTGGAAACGATGGCCGTAGCTGGCGGATGTACGTACAGAACGTTGCCGGCGGAGCACCGCGAGCGATCTCTCCTGCGATTGACGTGGCAACGGCTGAGGATCTCTCGGATCTGGTTTCTCCGGATGGAAAATTTGTTTTTGTTCGCGATTTGACGGGGAAGAGCGATCTGTATCCGGTCGCTGGCGGCCAGCCGCTGCCGGTTCGGGGAGTTCTGCCGGAGGACGTTTGGGGAGGTTGGGCGAGCGATGGCAAGTCAGTCTATGTTTACCAAGACAAAGTGACTCAGTTTGAGGTTTTTCGGCTGGAGCTCGCAACGGGGAAGCGGCAGTTGGTCCGTACCCTGGCTCCGTCGGACGCCGCCGGCCTGCAGAGTATGGAAAGTTTCAGAATCACTCCCGACGGTCAATCCTACGCGTATTCGTACAACCGGGCGCTGTCGACTTTGTATCTTGTGGACGGGGTGAGATGAGGCTGATGGCGGGCAATACACTGGGTCGTAAGCGATCGTTGGGCCAATTGGACAAGCGACGG
>JASHRN010000179.1 GCA_030037335.1 Candidatus Acidiferrales bacterium
TGGCGCGAAGCGGAGCGTGCGAGCGTGAGTCCCGCGACGTTGGCGCAGGCGATGAGAAGAATAAATGCGACGATGGACATGATGACGTAGAGCATGGGCGCGATGTAGCTGGTTTCTCCGGTAAGGACGGCGTGCGCGAGCTCGAGATGAATCGCAGGCTCGTCGGCTTCCTTGAATACCGGCGTCGAGCCGTGAAGCATGACATTGCGGAAAATTGTGGTGGCGGCGGCTTGCGCCTGGCCGATGGAAACGCCGGGCTTGAGGCGTCCCAACATGACCACCCACCATTCGCTCGGGTCGTTCAAGCGTTCCTGATGGCCCCACCATTCACCTTTGATGCTGTCGGCAAGGGAAAGCGGCATAAAGAAATCCTGCAACTTGCCGGGAGTGAGATTGGTGAAGTGCGGATCAGTGACACCAACGATTGTAGCGGCGGTGTTGTCGAGCTGAACGGTGCGACCGATGACGGAGCGATCGCTGCCGAAAGCGCGAACCCAATAGGCGTAGCTCAAGACGATGGCGGGCGGTGCAGAAGGAGCGTTGTCGGAGGCAGTGAGCGGACGGCCAATGAACGTGTTCACGCCCAGAGTGGAGAAAAAATCGGCGGAGACATACGTGCCGCGCGCGATGCTGGCGGTGCCATGGCCGGTCAGGTCAACGTCAATGGGACCGGCAAACGCCGCCATGCCGGAAAACGTTTTGGCTTGCGCATCTATCGTGCGAAAAAACGGCACGGAGAAGGAGCACCCTCCGCTGCAATCGCCGTAGCCACTGGAGCCGCTGCCATTTTTGTACGTGGGCTTGGCGTGGGCAGACCAACTAAAGACGACGAGCTGCTGGGGGGCTTTTACAGGCAATGAGCGCAAGAGCACGCCGTCAATCAAACTGAAAATGGCGGTGTTGGCGCCGATGCCGAGGGCCAGGGTGAGGATGGCGACGGTGGTGAATCCGGGGGATTTGGCGAGCATGCGAAGAGCGTAACGAATGTCCTGAATCGCGGATTCGATGAAATTCACACCGACCGATTCGCGGATTTGCTCTTTATATTTTTGGTAGCCGCCGAATTCGAGGCGCGCGCGGCGCAGAGATTCAGCGCGGGGCATTCCGCTGCGTTCCAAATCCGCGGCGCGATTCGCGATGTGCGCGCGAAGCTCTTCGTCCATGTCGTGCTCGACGCGCGAACGACGGAAAACTGACAGTGCAAAAGTGCGAAGCGCAGCGAGAAGGCTCACGGCACCTCCTTTTCAGATCACTGGATATGCGGGCCGATAAAATCGATCGGCCCCTACAAATTCTTCGCGGTCGGCGCGACCGTTTGGGACTTCTCGGAAAGACAAGTTGGCGGCATAAAGCCGCCGCTACAAAGGCTACGGCCGCAGAACTTCGCGGGAAACGCGAAGCTCTGCGCTACAAAGGCAAATGCAGATTCCTCGTCGTCCCGACTGGAAACGCTCGGGACTCCTCGGAATGACAATAGGGACGCGGAGGCCAGACTCTCGTCGGATGCTCCATCGGAATGAGAATTCAAGTAAGAAGGCGCTCATACTTTCTCCGGAATGGCGCTGAGCGCGGAGGCGATTGCGACAGCGAGACGATTCCAGTCGTCGGCCTCTTCGCGCAGGCGCTTTTGGCCAGCCTTGGTCAGTTCGTAAAATTTTGCGCGGCGATTATTTTCGGAGGCTCCCCATTGCGCCTTGAGCAATCCCTGACGCACCAGCCGGAAGAGCGCGGGATAAAGCGCGCCTTGTTCGACGAGCAGTGCGCCGCCGGAGATCTGCTGAATGCGCAGCAGGACGCCATAACCGTGAAGCAGCCCCAGGGAAACAGCCTTCAAAATGAGCAGATCGAGGGTGCCGGGAAGAAGCTGAGCCTGTTCGGGCATGGTGTTTCCTAAGAGCATTAGGAGAGTAATCTTGGCCTCCTAAGCAGTCAAGGAGAAAGAGGCAGTGACGAGTGGCTAGTGGCGAGCAAACTGAAAAACACAACGGTGGTCCCCGCGGGGATTCAAAGCTTCTTTAGAAATCGTTCCCAAAGGGATAGTTTGCACCGGCGTTTGCCCACTTCAATTGCGCGCGGATCCGCAACAACCGGCCACCCGGTACCGACGTTGACAAAAATCTAATTGCGGAGAGCCGCGAGCGTCATACCGAAGGGGCGGGGATGGGGAAGACGAAGCGCTTGGGGCCGCGCTCCTTGCCGGAACGTTTGTCGGCGTAAAGAGCGTCATCGGCGCGTTTGAGAAGCTGTTGCGCGGTTTCGCCGGGCTGGTAATCGGCCCAGCCGCATGCGAAGGTGACATCGACTTTGTTTCCCGCGCATTCAATTTGCAGACCATCCAAGCGCCCGAGAACGTGCCGCACTTCCTCCGCGCGGCATTCCGGCAGTATGACCATGAATTCGTCGCCGCCAAGGCGCACAGCCATGTCCGAGCCGCGAATGGCGCGGCGCAGACGGTCAGCGAAGCTGCGCAGCATGTTGTCTCCCGCATCGTGCCCGAACTGGTCGTTGCACTGCTTCAGATTGTCGATATCCAGAAGAATCAGTGTGAGCGGGCGAACGTAGCGGCGAGAGCGCGCGATTTCTTCCACGAGGCGCTGTTCACCGGCACGGCGATTGTGAAGGTTGGTGAGAGGGTCGAGCACGGCGAGCTTGTAGACTTCGTGGGTGAGCATCTCGACCTTGGCCACGGAATCCATTTGATCGGCGAGCTGGCCGCGAATCTTGTTGATCAAATACTGCTGGTAAACAGTGTAGACGCTGAAAAGGAGTACGAGACCGATGAGGCCGCGCACGGCTTGCGAGAGGAAGAAGGAATAGGTGCCTTCGCCGAGGCGCATCAAGGAAGGAAAGGCGAAAGAAGCCATTCCAATTGTCAGCAAAAGGATAATCATTACGGCAGAGGACCAAAGCCACCACTGTTTGCGGTCGAGGCGCTGGAGCCCTCTGCGAATCTCGATAGAATGTTCAATCCAGGGATCGTTTACGTGGGGAGGCGCTTGCGCGTCGTCGCTCGAGGCTGCGCCTGAACCATACGGTGAATTGTCCTTCAAGGGATCAAAACTCTCCGCGACGGCTTGCGATGAAGATGTATTTTCCACCATGACCGTGTGCTCTGATTGGAGCATGCAGAACTGAAAAAGCAGAATAGTACTTCGGAGGAATGTGCTCAGCTTCCAACTAGGGGCGGGAACGAAGGGGCAAGCATAGCCGGAGATAAAAACTAAGCCCTGTATTCAGTTTGAGTTGCAGTTTTCTTCCGCAGGGCGCACATTTGCGGGAGGGAATGAAATTTGCCAGAAATTTCCGGCGGGCTCGAGAAACTCGATTCCGGCGGCCCATTTGCTTCCCTCGGCGCTTTCCACGTTGACGACGCGGCAATCCTGATGCTCGCGGGTATTGCGGTTAATGATGCGAAGAACCTGGCCGACCGTGACCGCTCCGGCCATTACCACCAAGCCTCCATGAGCACTGACACATTGCACCTGCGCAGACTCGCGGAATAGCTCCGAGCCGTCCTGGCTGGCGACGATTTCAACGGGAACAGTAAGCCGAAGGCGTTTGCTCCGGCGGCGGGCTCTGATGTTGCGCGATGGCGCGAGGACGGGTGCCATGAAGTTCCAAAGTAATGGGCAGGGCGGGTACGGGCAATGGTACACAGGCGGCAATCGAATGGTACGGAGGTTTCAGCGATGAATTGGCGAAGACCGCTTGGTGCCGGAGGAGGGGGTCGAACCCTCATGATGCTAAGCACCATTGGATTTTGAGTCCAACGCGTCTGCCAGTTCCGCCACTCCGGCGCAGAGATGCCAGTCTAGCCAATCAGATACACAACCGCAATATGCTGCCGGCTAGAAGAGAGCGTACGGCAAACTGCGCCCTATATGGAAGCTCAGCGCAGTGAACAAGAAGAAGCAATCGTGGTCGCCGGAGGAAAACTCTGGGCATGTTGGGGCGTGTTAGAATAGGGCCCAGTTCCAGTTTTCAGAATGCATAGGCGTGAAACGCGAGAGTGCTCGCGCTGGGGACTTGTTGGGAAGAGTTGTCACGCAGGACGAATTGATGAGCAGGGTGGCCGATGCCAAGCGCACCGGGCGCCGAATTGTGTTTACAAACGGATGTTATGACCTGCTGCATCCGGGACATATCCGCCTGCTGGAGAGAGCCCGCAAGCTTGGCGATATTCTGATACTCGCGCTGAACAGCGACCGCAGCGTCCGCGAAAACAAAGGGCCGGACCGCCCGATCATTCCCGAAGACGAGCGCGCCGAAGTGGCGGCCGCGCTGGAAGCGGTTGATTACGTCGTCGTGTTTGATGAGCCGACTCCGCGCGAAATCGTTTCGCGCGTGTTGCCGGATGTGCTGGTGAAAGGCGGCGACTGGGGACCGAACGAGATTATCGGCCGCGAAGAGACCGAGGCAGCCGGTGGCCGCGTTGTTTCCATTCCATTCGAACCGGGCTACTCCACGTCGTCAATCATCGATCGCATTCAGAAACTCCCATCATGATTCTGCCGATAGTTGCGGAGCTGCTTGCGCGCATCGGACGGCAGCCCGAAGTGGAAGGCGCATTCGATCGGCTGAAGCGCGGCGGCAACGAAGTTGTCCTGAACGGGTTGACGGACCCCGCAAAAGCGCTTATGGCGGCGCTCGCCGTTCAATCGCTTCTCAGGCCCGCAATTTTTCTTGTGGAAACGAATGAGCGCGCGGATGCGCTCTGCCCGCTGGCGCAATATTTCTTGCGCGCACTGGGAAAAGCAAATGCGCAGGTGATGGTGTTGCCGGCGCATGAGGTGCTGCCCTATGACCGCCAATCACCCCATGCGGAAATTTCCGAAGCGCGTGCTTCCGCGCTGTGGCGGCTGACGCGTGGCGAAGCGGACCTCGTGATTGCTCCGGTAGCTGCCGCTGTGTGGCGTCTGCGCGAGCCGCAGTTTTACAGCAGCCTTGCCGTAGCGCTCGCGCGCGGCGAAGACATTCCACGCGAGGAATTCCTGCAGCACATCGCAAGCGTGGGATATGAGCCGGCGGAGCTCGTGGAGATGCCCGGGCAGTTCGCCGTGCGCGGAGGAATTATTGACGTTTTTCCGCCCGAAGCGGAGCGCCCCGTGAGGCTCGAATTACTCGGCGACACGCTCGAATCGATTCGAGAATTTGACGCGAATACGCAGCGTTCCACAAATCCCGTCGAGCGTGTGACGTTGCTGCCGCTCACCGATTATCCGCGCACGAATGAGCAGCTCGTGAA
>JASHRN010000180.1 GCA_030037335.1 Candidatus Acidiferrales bacterium
ACGAGTTATCCACGTGGCTCTTCGGTTGCACGGTCTTCACCCGCGTATCCGGATCAGTGGCGGCGGCTGTTGTCTTCTTGTCTTGCGCCGAGCACACTAGCGCTGAAGCCGCTATCAGCGGAAGAATCAACGCCCATTTTGCTTTTCCACTTGCAAGCTTCTTCATGATCCCTTACTCCTTTGGCTGGACATCTCCGGTTGTTCTTCGCGCCGACACACCTGCCTCCTTGAGCTTGTAAAGCAATGCTCGATAGCTGATATTCAGCGCACTTGCAGCCCGCTTCCGGTTCCAATTCTGTGCTTGAAGAATCCGCAAAATAATCTTGCTCTCGAATTCACGCATGGCCTGTCTGGTCAGCTTCTTTAGAGAAACGCTGCCGTTGATAGGAATATCCGGAACAAACGATGAGCTGGGAGTTCGAGAAAGCTCTACGGTGATCGCATCTTCGCTGCCCAAAATCACATAACGCTTGATAAGATTTTCCAATTCGCGAATGTTTCCCGGCCAGTGATAGCGCTGCATCATTTCCAGTTTTCTCGCGGACAGTGGACGGGTGGGCCGGTTAAATTTCTCGCTGTACACCTGCCGCAAGAAATCGCAGATATCCGGAATATCCGCGACGCGTTCGCGCAAGCTCGGCAATTGAATATTCACCACATTAATTCGATAAAAAAGGTCTTGTCGGAAAGCGCCCTGTTCAATTTCTTCGCTGAGATTCCGGTTCGTGGCGCAGATCACTCGAACGTCGACCTTTTTATCTTCCTGCCCACCCACGGGACAGAACTGCCCATCCTGCAGAAGCTGGAGCAGCTTCGCCTGCAGTCCCAGCTCGAGTTCCGCAATTTCATCAAGGAAAAGCGTTCCGTTCTGCGCGGATTCCACACGGCCCGGCTTGGTCCCATTCGCGCCGGTAAAGGCTCCCTTCTCATACCCAAAAAGCTCGCTCTCGACCAGCGTTCCCGGAATTGCCGGGCAATTCACTTTTACAAAAGGGCCTGAGCTCCATGGTGAGCGCACATGAATAAGCTTGGCAATGATCTCTTTTCCCGTCCCGCTCTCCCCCTGAATCAGGATAGGGATATTTGCGCCTGCGACCTTATCAAGCTTCTGGCGCACGACGCACATGGTCTCGGACAGGCCAAAGATAACCTGTTCGGGTGGAATGCTTAGACCATCACCATTGCTACGTATAGGAGCGGACCGAGCCATTGTTACCAACGCTGCACCGTCCTGACGGTGCCGTAACCTCGACACCGTGAATGTCACTTCCTTGCACACTGAAAGCCAACACAGCCAAAGGACATAAGAACTGGCCTTTGAACGCAGAGGCCATGCTTAATAGTTTTGTTTACTATAAGTTAGATATATATCATGTCTTTTGGACGATTGAATTCAGACGGCTAGAAGAGCGTACAGCATGTTAACAGTAACCTGAAGAATAGGAAAGTATTTTCACATTGCGGAACGGTTTTTCCCCGCGTCTACCGTGGTTTTGAGAGAAGAGACGAAGCCATCGGGGTTGCAGGCATGACAACAAAATTTGAGGATATTAGACCCGGCCTGACTCACCGCGTATGATGTCATAACGTTCGATCACCGCGGCCACACCCACATTTGTGGTCGCATCTGGCTCTTTATCCTTATCTACGCGGACAACCCGCCCATGGGCCCTGACAAATACTTCCGTACCCTGGGTGATCTCCGCCGGTAAGGTGAGCGTGAAATCCAGTTCGGTACCCGGAATCAAATCTTTTTGCAGGGTGAAGTACACACCGCGCGTGGAGATGTCTCGAGTTTGGCCATTGTGAGGTGCTTCCTTGTTCACCGCTAGATGCACTACCACTGGAAGAGCCAAATCATAGCGGCGAGCTAGGCGGCGCTCAGTCATCCCCAAGTACTCCTCTCCACTCCTACAACGACTGCAAATTACACCCCATCGTTGTGCAAGGAAGCAATCTAGCTTCCAAACCGAACTAAGGCTAATTCAAAATGTCCTTACATTTCAGAAACGGAAATTCGAAATAGCACCCATCCGAAGGATTGCCCCAAGTACCCCACACCGGCAAATCCTTTGGTGACAGCGTCACACCACCAGAACAGTACTAAATTCCCGCCGATAGCTTTTGCCAGAATCCGGGGCCGGAAACAAGCAAAATCGTACTTCCGGAGAGAATTCTATCCCCCAGCGCGATGTGTCCAAGGTGTGCACGAATATGCAACGGCTTGCAGGGACTAGGACTATGAAACCTTCGCGGACGGAGCCCCGGGGGCCGCACTGCGAGAACCCCTTCCACCATCCAAATTGAACTGTCGCATCTTGTAGAGTAAGGCCTTGTAGCTAATACCGAGCAGTTTTGCTGCATCTTTGCGGCACCAGTTCGTTTTCCCGAGTGCCTCGGCGATCGCTTCCATTTCGGCCTCGTCTTTCAAGCTGCGAACCAAAGCCTTTAGGCCCTGTTCGCGAGGCGTTACAGTTTCTTCCTTTGGCGCGATCCGCTGCCGCACCTCGGTCATTTCGAGCAGTTCGCGCAAACTGCCATCGCTATCCTCCAAGATCACATACCTCTTAACAAAATTCTCAAGCTCCCGCAGGTTGCCCGGCCAAGTGTAGCGCAACGCCGCTTCTATTACGTGCGCTGGCGGATCCGGGACGGTCTTTTGGAACTTTTCCGCATACTTCACGAGGAAGTGCCGGAAGAGCATAGGAATCTCATCACTGCGCTCGCGCAGTGGTGGGATGTGCAGCGAGAGGACACTCAGCCGATAGTAGAGGTCTTCACGGAACCGGCCTGCACGCATCGCCTCCTGGACCTGTACATTCGTTGCAGCTAACACGCGCACGTCGACTTGAATTGCACCGCGAGCGCCCAAACGAGCAAATTGGTTATCCTGCAGAACGTGCAATAGCTTTGCCTGAAGATGCGGGCTCATTTCCGCGATTTCATCCAAAAATATTGTTCCTTTATTCGCCAATTCGAATTTGCCGGGTTTTGCGCGCACCGCACCAGTGAAAGCGCCTTGCTCAAAACCGAAGAGCTCGGATTCGAGCAGCTCTCCCGGAAGCGCGGCGCAGTTTACTTTGACGAATGCTTGATTCCGCCGACTCGAGCGCAGATGAATCATTCGAGCAACGACTTCTTTACCGACTCCGCTTTCGCCGCTAATGAAGACCGGCACATCCACGGGCGCAATTTGCAGGATCTGCTGGCGGATCCTGAGCATTTGTTGGCTCGCGGCGAGGAAGGACAAATCTTCAGTCAGCTGGTCACAATACTCGCGCAAGGCCTGATTTTCCGCCTTGAGTTCCTTTTTCTGGCGGCATTTCAATAGCGCCGCGTCCAATTCCGGCTTTTCGAATGGTTTCGTCAGGTAGTCGTGAGCCCCCAACCTTATGGCTTCCACCACAGTGCTCACTTCATTGGAACAAGAAAGCATAATGACGTTGAGTCCGCGGTCCACTGCCATGAGCCTTCGCAGAGTTTCCAGACCGTCCATTTCGGGCATCAGAACGTCAAGAATGATGAAGTCCGGTCGCGTGCCGCTCCCGATCGCTTCGAGCGCATCATTGCCACTGACGACTGTCGAGACCTCATATCCGTCGACTTCGAGCAGCGTCTGCAGATATTTCCGAATGCTCGGCTCGTCGTCGATGATAAGAATTCGTTCCTTTTCCTCCGGAGTTCCCTTCGGGCCTCGATCCCCATTACGCATATCCATAAGCCTCGACTTTCGTTGGCAGCAGAAACTTGAATGAGCTTCCTCGTCCCGGCTCACTATCCACCCATATCTTCCCATGGTGTGCTTGGATGAGCCGTTTTGTGATGGCCAAGCCGAGTCCCATGCCGGAAGACGACGGATCGACCCGGACGAAATCTTCAAATATCTCCTGGTGATACTCAGCACTGATGCCCACGCCAGTGTCCGCAACAGAAATCAGCACACTATTCGGATGCGGCCTTCGCGTAGACCTTCTCTCCTCTTTCGGGGGAGCCGCGGGAGTAACGCGGCGCTCCCAGAAATGTGGCTTCGCTCCGAGCAGCACCCTTCCTCCCTTGGGGGTATGTTTCAAGGCGTTGTCGACCAAATTCGTTATGCATTGTTGAATTTTTGGATAATCAAACTTGAAGACAGGAAGCTGCTCGTCAAACTGCGTCTCGAAATGAACATTGGCACGCTGGAATGCCTCATTCCACCGGACCACTACATCGTTGAGGCAGTCACGAATGTCATTATCCTGAAACTGCAGCACGAGTTTACCGCTCTCAAGTGCCGTATAGTTGAGAAAAGTCGATACCAGCCGCACCAGCCGATCACAGCTTTGCTTTGACTCCTGCAGGATTTCACGTTGCTTTTCAGCCAGGTGGCCCAGTGAACCAGAGAGCAACAAGTCGTAATAGCCCTTCATCACTGCCAGCGGAGTCTTCAGCTCGTGAGCAGCCGAACCAAGAAACACAGTCTTCTGCCGGTTCACCTCTTGAAGCCGCAGATATGCCGCCAAAAGATTGCGGTAGGTTATCTCCCTTTCCTGCAAAAGATCGTTCACTGTCTGGCGCATTTGATCTTGATTTATTGGGACATCGACGGGTGCAGGCTCCGCGAAAACTACGAGCCAGTCTGGCTCAGGCAGCCATCGGATTCGTGCCCGCGCCGGACCATGGGCAGACTCAACCGGCAGGTTCACTTCTTGTTCGCCGCCCTCGAGCTGTCCAAATAACCCCTTTGAATCAACGTGCAACACATCCCGGAACAAGTTTCTCCTCGCTTCATCCGGGTCGTCCTTCCAGCTAAGCGCATCCTGTGCATGCAGATTTGCAAAAAGAACCCGTCCGCCCCGATCGGAAACAAGCAACGGCTTATCAACAGCGTCCAGCAGGCTGGACATCAACCCAAACAGGGTGCTGCCCGTCGCATGGGTTTCCATCGAACTGGCCTTGTTTCCTGCCATTTGCCTCCGAGTGTTTTATGAGCCAGTGACCTAAAACTGGTTTCTAGGATGATCGATGGTGGCAAAGCTCGTTGGGAACGTCAATGGGAAAGGCGTTTGCTTTGCACTTAAAATGCAAAGAAATGCGCTATTTTGGAGTGCATAAATCGTCGCATCTATTCCGCGACTTTCCGTCCTATGATATCTCATTTATTTGTAGTGGCTTACGATACTAAAAAAATACCGGAAATTAGCATTGTAATTGCTGGTTATTGCAGTACTAAAACTGGGGTTTATATAATGGTGACACAACTGGTCGAGAAGCAGCTGAACGTGAGCGGGAACGTGACCGAGCGTCGGCGATTTCATCGAATTCGTCTGCAAATTCCCCTCTTTATCCGCGGAACCGACACATCTGGAAGCGAATTCCTTGAACTTGCGAAAACGCTGGACATCAGCTGCTCTGGCGCGAAAATTGTCAGCCCTAGGCGGTTGCAATACCAAGAGATTCTGTGCCTTACGGTTCCAGCGCCCCTTCCTCCTTCACCCAAGTTCGCAGAGTGTGGGACTAGCCCGATTTCCGCGCGTGTGCGCCGAATTGACCGAAGCGACGAAATAGAAGTAGCTTCGGTCGAATTTCTCAGGACATTGGACTAAAGTATCTGTAATTTGCGCTGCAAGTGGAAATTGTTTTCCAATTTCTTTCCATTAAACTCCAAAGATCCGTTAAAGCCCAAGTCG
>JASHRN010000181.1 GCA_030037335.1 Candidatus Acidiferrales bacterium
GCATTGATATCTTTTGCGGAGGCCTTGGTGAAGAGAAAAAGCTTCGAAACGTCGGTCGGATCTGCCACGTGGGCTGCCGCGGCCCCGTGGCAAGCCTCGCATCCTTGATGCGATGGGCCTTCTTTTGTGTTTAGCGCTGTGTTCCAGTGAGGCGAGTTGTCCCAGGCCTTGTATTCGTCGGCATGGCACGCCTTGCACGCTTCCGAACCAGCATAATCGGATACTTTCAGTTCGTTCTTCTTCGTACCAGTTTGACTTGCGCTCTTCTGCGGGGTTGTTTGCGCTTTGAGAGAAACCGCTAGCGCGGAAACTGATGTGCACAACACGACCGCGCCAATCAGCAATCGCAGCGTTTTACACCGACCACACAGCGACATCGCACTCCCTCGATGCGGCGGAACACACGCAACTTTGGGACGGATGCTACACGAAATCCACGAAAAGCATGGTGACCATAATCACAGGAGGTTGTGACGAGCGTCACACATTGTGGAAAATGCGGTGCCGCGTTGTTAGATACCCGCGACCCTTTCGAGAGCTGTTCTATTGCGGATGATCAGCGTGGAGCCTTTCACTTCGATCAATTGTTTTTTCTTGAATGCAGTGAATAGGCGAGTGACGGTTTCGCGCGACGTTCCTATCATTTCAGCAATCTCCTCGTGTGTGAGCGTCAACCTCGAGCGAAGTTCTCCCTTTCCATTGCCGTGGCTTGCGCACCAATCTACAAGGAACCGGGCGACTTTTTCCGCCGCCGAGCTGGAGAGGCCTATGGCGCGCATTTCAGAAATCGCGGTGTGATAGGTCTCACCCAACTGTTGAGCTACTCTGAGAGCGGCCTCTCCGTAATCGCGCAGGAAACCTAAAAAGTCCGCCCGTGGAATGAAATTAGCCTGCGTCGGTTCGATAACCTCAGCTGTAAGCTCGTACGGTTTTCCCGTCAAAGTGGCGGGCAGCCCGAGAATCTCTCCTTCATTTGCAATCCGTGCGATCAAACTCTTGCCGTCTTTTGAGGAAGTGAAGAGCTTGACTCGCCCGTTGCAGAGAATGAATACGCCTCGCGCTGTCTGACCTTCCACGAATAACGTGGCGCCTTTCGGATAAGATGAGGCTGACGTGATCTCCGATAATCGCCGCAAAGCGCGCGGCGGGAGATTGCAGAAGACACGTTCCTCCAGGTGCGGACAGGTAACGCAGTTTTCGATGATCTCCAAACCGTAAGGTGCCCGCATAGTAAGTGCGGGCCCCATTCTATACCTTTTCCCACGCGCAACAATTCGAAATCCGGTTTGTCCCATTCCGTTCTGTCCTTCGAGACTCTTTTCCATAAGCCCACCTCAAGCGGCAGCTAATCGGCGCGCTCGCTGAGGAATACGGGACGAGTAGATAGCCCTTAAAGTATTCAGAATGCCCACAACTGCCGGATCTCTGGCCGGGTTTGCCGGGTCTGCGTGGAGCACGATATCGTCCATCGACAAAATACCTTCGAGATTTCCGGCATTGTTGATCACCGGAAGCCGACGCACTTTCGTTGCGGCCATTTTCTCCAGTGCTGAACGCACGTCATCTTCCGACCTGCAGAAATGAAGCTCTGGTCCGGCTACTTCTCTGACCGTGATTTGGCCGGGCAAACGATTGCGCGTCCCCAAAGCTACGCATATATCGCGATCAGTAACAACACCAGTGACCTTTCCTCCCTCATTAACGACAGGAAGAATGCCGCAGTTGCGGTTCCACATCAGTTCAACAGCTTGTCCAAGATTGGCCTCTGCTGGGCAGCTCACTGCCGTTCGCACCATGATGTCTGACACTTTCATATCCCCTCCCCATCAGGGCAGCGGGTCACAGACTGCCGTCTTGTGTTTCCTTTGGAATGACCCGCTGCCTGTTTCCAGTTCCCTCGAACCAACTTTCTGTCTTTCCAAACCCGTTAGCAGTGACAGAAGTCACCCCGGAAGGTGACACAAGTCACAGCAGCAGAATGCGCAACCGAGATAAATGAAGTGTGGGCAGGGAGGCGACAATGCAAAGAGATGAACGAGATTTACTGGAAGTCTTGAAAGCGGAATTGGAATTTCTGAATAGTGGCGGGTATGCGCGGGTACCGGGTTCCGGCTGGAGACCTGTGTACATCTTCGAAGATTCCCCGGCTTGCATGAACCACGATTACGAAATCAATCCCGGCTCATGCGGCGATTGCGTTCTCTTGCAGCTTGTTCCGCCGGAATTTCGCGCCGACAAGCACCCGTGCCGACACATTCGTCTGAACTCCGCAGGCGAGACCCTCGACTTTCTTTACCGCTATGGTGACGAGCGCGAAATCGAGGAGAAAGTGAGAGCTTGGCTTCAAGCAACGATTACCAAACTGGAAGATCATCGAAACGCCGCTCTTCAGAACAGCGGTCTGTCGAGCCTAGGTGAAGCTGGCGGCAAGGGCACGGCTTTGCACGAAAACGCCAAGTGTGCAAATCCTGCCTGCCCCGTCACGTTTGATTGGCGTAAAGGCGGCAAATTCTTCCGCTTTCGACAGCCTGCTGATGCACCGCCTGCCGGCATTCACGGAGTGGAGCACTTTTGGCTCTGCGAGCGTTGTTCACATCTCTTTACGCTTGCTTATGAGGAACACACAGGAGTGATCCTCAAAATCTCGTGGCCCGATGTCAATACGGGCGAAGAGACATTGTCTGCGGCTTGACCGCTGTGCAGCAATACACGTACTGCGGTAAGATCGCTCTTTGCTCGGAAGCCCGGTCGCGAGCGCAACTTTAATGCTTTAATGGAGGTTCGAATGGCTTCCGCTGCTTCATCAGGTTCCGTACAACTGCCCGAGTCTGCTGGCCCGCTTTCAACTGAAGAATTGCGCAAGATGCACGCCTACTGGCGGGCAGCGAACTATCTCTCCGTTGGTCAAATCTACCTTTACAAAAATCCGCTGCTTCGCGAGCCATTGAAGCTTGAACACATCAAACCGCGCCTGCTCGGGCATTTCGGCACGACGCCTGGATTGAATTTCATCTACGTTCACATGAATCGGCTTATTAAGAAATACGACCTCAACGTGATTTATGTCACGGGACCTGGGCACGGTGGCCCCGGAATTGTGGCAAATACTTATTTGGAAGGCACCTATTCTGAGCTCTATCCGCATATTCCTCAAACCGAGGAGGGCTTAACAAAACTATTCAAACAGTTCTCGTTTCCCGGAGGCATTCCCAGTCATGCCGCGCCCGAGACGCCGGGTTCGATTAACGAAGGTGGTGAACTCGGCTATTCGATTGCTCATTCCTTCGGTGCGGCTTTCGACAATCCTGACCTGCTAGTTTGTTGTGTTGTTGGGGACGGTGAATCCGAAACAGGCGCACTTGCTACAAGCTGGCATTCGAACAAGTTCCTCAGTCCGGTGCGAGACGGTGCTGTGCTCCCAATTCTCCATCTCAACGGCTACAAAATCGCAAATCCCACCGTCTTGGGACGCATGGACGACTCTCAATTGGAGCAGCTCTTCAGGGGCTATGGCTACAAGCCTCATTTCCTCGAAGGCAATGAACCGGAACGCATGCATCAGCTTATGGCGAAGACGCTCGACACTATCGTCGATGAAATTCGCGCGATTCAGAGAAACGCCCGTGAAGGAGCTCTGAACGGTGTTCCCGTCTGGCCGATGATTGTCTTGCGCACCCCAAAGGGATGGACCGGGCCGAAATTCGTTGACGGTAAGCCGGTGGAAAACACTTGGCGTGCCCATCAAGTGCCGGTTGCGAATTTTGAGGAAAAACCCGACCACTTGAAAATCCTCGAAGACTGGATGAAAAGCTACCGGTCTGAAGAACTCTTCGATGCTCAAGGCAAGCTCCGCCCTGAATTAGCAGAACTTGCTCCCAAAGGGGATCGGCGAATAGGTGCGAATCCGCACGCCAACGGCGGTTTGCTATTGAAGGAACTTGCCATGCCGGACTTCCGCAAGTATGCGGTAAATGTCGCCAAGCCGGGCACCACTTTCGCGGAATCCACACGCGTTCTTGGAGGATTTCTTCGTGATGTGCTGACACTAAATGCGGGAACAAAGAACTTTCGCATTTTCGGCCCTGATGAAACGGCCTCAAATCGCCTCGAAGCTGTCTACGATGCGAGCAACAAACTTTGGATGGAGCCGCTCTTGCAAACGGACGAGCACCTCGCGCGCGATGGCCGCGTGCTCGAAGTCTTGAGCGAGCATCTGTGTCAAGGCTGGCTCGAAGGTTATCTCTTGACTGGCCGGCACGGCTTCTTTTCCTGTTACGAAGCTTTCATCCATATCGTGGATTCCATGTTCAATCAGCACGCGAAATGGCTGAAGGTCGCCGGAGGAATTCCCTGGCGGCGTCCCATCGCCTCGCTGAACTATCTTCTAAGCTCCCATGTTTGGCGGCAGGATCACAATGGTTTTACCCACCAAGACCCCGGTTTCATCGACCATGTGGTGAACAAGAAGGCGGATATCGTTCGCGTCTATTTGCCTCCGGACGCAAATACGCTGCTCTCGGTTGCCGATCATTGTTTGCGCAGCCGTAACTACGTGAACGTGATCGTTGCGGGCAAACAGCCTGAGCTTCAATGGCTGGACATGGAGTCAGCGATCAGGCATTGCACCTATGGAATCGGGATTTGGCAATGGGCCAGCACCGACCAAGGCGTCGAGCCTGATGTTGTGATGGCTTGCGCTGGCGACGTTCCAACGCTCGAAACGCTTGCAGCAGTGGATTTACTGCGCCAGCATTTCTCCGACATCAAGATCAGGGTGGTGAATGTCGTCGATCTTATGACGCTTCAGCCCTCCACTGAGCACCCACACGGACTTTCGGACCCCGAGTTTGATTCGATTTTCACGACGAACAAGCCAATTATTTTTGCCTACCACGGCTACCCGTGGCTAATTCATCGTTTAACCTATCGACGCGCGGGTCATGATGACCTTCATGTTCGTGGGTACAAGGAAGAAGGCACTACGACGACTCCGTTCGATATGACTGTCTTAAACGAAATTGATCGTTTTCATCTCGCCGGTGACGTGGTGGACCGCGTACCTCGGCTTGCACGCATTGGCGCTCATTTCAAGCAGCTCTTGCGAGACAAGCTCGTCGAACACAAGAATTACATCTGCGAGCACGGGCGAGACCTACCTGAAGTCGAAAGCTGGAAGTGGCCCTACTAGACCATGAAAATTTTGGTGCTCAACTCCGGCTCAAGTAGCCAGAAGTGCGCTCTCTACGAGATTGCTGATTCGATTTCCGACCATCCGCCAGCACCGCTCTGGCAAGGCAAAGTCGAATGGAGCGAGCGCGACTCCAAAATAGAGCTGCGCAACGCGCAGGGCGCTGCACTTAGCACTTCCATTCCCTTAGAAAGCCCCGCACGTGCCCTTGAGTGCCTTCTTGACGCCCTTTCCCATGGAGACGTCCGAGGTGTTTCATCTCTATCCGAAATTGCCGTTGTGGGCCATCGATTCGTACATGGCGGCTCGGAATTTCGAGCACCGACTCGGATCAGTGCCTCTATTCTGGAATCCCTGCGTCGTTTTGCGGTTTTCGCCCCATTGCATAATCAAGCGGAGCTTGAGGGCGTCGAAATAATAGCTCGACATCTCGAAGGAGTTCCGCAGATAGCCGTTTTCGATACCGCGTTTCATAGCCAAATGCCTCCGGCTTCCTATGTCTATCCTGGTCCGCACGAGTGGTTGGAGCGTGGCATCCGCCGCTATGGATTTCACGGAATCAATCATCAGTATTGCTCCGAACGAACGGTGCAACTGCTCGACCGAAACTTAGCTTCGCTGCGAATTGTGACGTGTCATCTCGGTAGCGGTTGCTCGCTGGCCGCGATTCGTGACGGACACAGTGTAGACACCACAATGGGTTTTACACCACTCGAAGGATTGATGATGAGTACGCGCTCCGGCTCGATTGATCCGGGCATTCTCACTTATCTAATGCGGCAGAAGTGCAGCCCAGACGAACTCGATGAGGCTCTAAACACGAAATCAGGACTACTCGGAATTTCCGGCATTTCTGGAGATATGCGTGACATTGTATCTGCCATGAAGCAAGGTAATGAGCGGGCGCGGCTGGCATTTGAAATTTTCGTTCATCGCCTCCGGCGCGAGATTGGAGCGATGATTTCCATGCTTGGCGGCATTGATGCGTTGGTATTTACTGCCGGAATCGGAGAGAACTCAGTTGAAGTCCGCGCCGCAGCTTGCGAAAACCTCTCTTACACAGGACTGAAGCTGGATGGAGAAAAGAATGCTCCATCTGCGGATGATCACGAGATTTCAGCGTCTGATTCCGCCGTCCGAGTACTCGTAATCCACGCGCAAGAGGAATGGGCCATCGCGCGCGAGTGCTGGCGGCTGCTCTCATCAACCTCTGGCAACCGAGTATCTGCGACGGTTTCATAGACTGTGTGACGTGCGTCACGGCCCCTCGTGACCTTTGTCACATTTTCTTTCTCATTCTTGGCGGATGCTCAGTATTGGAGGTGCGACATGAAAGCAGCTACAGCCAGCGCGCGAGTAACTTTCAAGAATGTGCTTTTCCTGACGGACTTCTCGGAGCCATCAGAGGCTGCGCTCCCCTTTGCTATCAGCATCGCCCGGGCCTATGGCTCAAAGATGTTTGTACTGCACGTCTTGCTGCCTAAC
Source organism: Candidatus Acidiferrales bacterium (assembly GCA_030037335.1). Classification (GTDB taxonomy): domain Bacteria; phylum Acidobacteriota; class Terriglobia; order Acidiferrales; family UBA7541; genus DAHUXN01. The sequence continues at coordinate 6,674 of JASHRN010000181.1, forward strand.
CCCGTACTTTACTCCACTCCCACTTCGATTGCCCTCATAGATGAGGCGCAGGAAGACACTGCCAAAGCAGCGATGCAGCGCGTTGCCTCGCAGCTTGCGGGTTTGTCGTACGACACGGGTTTAGAGTGGGGTACCGACGTTTGGTCAAGCGTTGAGCACGCGCTCCAAGCGCACGATATTGACCTCATTGTTACGGGAACCCGTGGACGAACAGGTGCAGAAAAGCTCCTGCTCGGTTCCGTTGCTGAAGAAATCTTCAGGCGTTCGCCAGTTCCCGTACTGACTGTCGGGCCTGCGGTCTCGAAAGGCATCCATGGTGGCGCGCGATTCCACAATATCCTTTTCGCCACAGACTTTTCTTCACATTCTCTTGGGGCACTGCCCTATGCCCTCTCGCTCGCGCAGGAAAACCAAGCCCATTTGATTCTGCTCCATATTCTTCCCTACGATGCAAAGAGTGTTTCGACTTTGAATCAAACGGCTCTGGCCGCCGCGCTCTCAAAGATGAAGAAGCTTATCCCAGAGGGATGCGATAACTGGTGCCAGGTAGGAACCGTGGTTGAGAGTGGGGAACCCGCGTCACGGATACTTGAACTTGCAATACGGCACAATGCCGATTTGATTGTGCTCGGCGTCAGAAATATTGCTGAACACCTGGGGGCTACGACGCATCTCGGCAGAGCAATTGCGCATAAGGTGGTTGCAGATGCGCCGTGCTCAGTTCTCACGGTGCGCGGATAACGGTACAAAACTAACTGGGGCGATAACCAAGCTTAAAACCACACTGGAAACGCAGCCACCGCTCAAAGAAAAGGAAGAGTTTCTAAGACATCGGCACAAATCCCAGATAGCAGATTCCCCATAAACGATGGAAGAATCGTTTTCAGTGTTTCTGGCTATTGAAGTTACGAGGGTTGGAATCCACCGCTAACAACTGAGAATTTCTAGCGAGATTGAATCCCATGTTCCTACTCTGTCACAGCAGAGGTCGCGGGTTCGAGCCCCGTCGTCCCCGCCATTCTTTTCAATGGCTTACAGACTTCGCTCTCTTCGAGCCGAAGGATGCTCGCCCAGGGTACTCGAAAAGGCCCTCTGCTCTCCTGAGTTTTTGTGCGGCTCTGACGCTAACTAGACCTGCAAAACGTCGCCATCGCGCGCGACCACCTCATAGAGCACCGGGTTAACAAAGAATCCTAGAAATAATCGGGAAATCAAGCCCGCTACGATCACGATAGCGAAAGGCCGCTGGGTGTCTGACCCAATGCCGTGCGATAACGCCGCTGGCAGCAATCCGAGGCAGGCAACAAGCGCAGTCATCATGATGGGACGCAAGCGAAGAAGTGAAGCCTCGCGCGTCGCGGTACGAATGTCTTTACCTTCCAACCGCAGCTTGTTGATGAACGACACGAGAATCACCGCGGTCTCCACAGAAACGCCCATCAAGGCGAGCAAACCAAGCAACGAGGACACGCTGAACGGAGTGCCCGTAAGCTTGAGGGCGATGAGCGCGCCGACCGGTTCTGTGATCAGCACTCCGATGGCGATGCTGATGGGAAATTTGAAATTTCCATACAAAGCGAAGAGTATGAAGAAAATCAGCAGAACCGCGAGAGGTCCAATCAGTTCCATCTGCTTTTGCGCTGCCACGAGTTCGCTATATTCGCCGCCCCACGTCATACGATAACCGGGAGGCATTTGCACAGCAGCGTTTACGGCTTTCTGCCCGTCCAGGACAGCGCTCTGCAAATCGCGGCCTTCGATGCTGTACTGCACGCCGATGTAGCGGGAATTGTTTTCGCGGTAAATAAACGACGCGCCCGTGCTTTCGTGAATGTCGGCGAGCTGGCTAAGCGGAATCAACTGGCCCGAAGGCGTGCCCACCAGCAAATTGCCGATCTGTGTCGGATTGGAGCGGAATTGCGGCTCCATGCGCACCACAAGATCGAATAGTTTCTCGCCTTGAATGATTTGCGTGGCTGCCTGCCCGCCAATGGCAGTTTGGATCACAGCTTCCACGTCGGCGACATTGATGCCATAGCGCGCGATCTTGTCGCGGTCGGCGTTGATAATCAGAGCGGGCTGGCCCAGTTCGCGTACCACGGTCAATTCGGTAAAGCCACGAACACCTTGGAGGACTCGCTTGATCTGTATCGCCTTGTCCTGAAGGACGTTCAAATCGGGCCCGTAAACTTTCACTGCGAGGGAGCTTTTCAGGCCCGTGAGGGCTTCGTCGACAGCGTCTTCGGCGGGCTGAGTGAAGTTGAAGATAACGCCCGGAAAAGCCGCAAGCTTTTTCTGCAAGTCCTTGGTTAATTCCTCTTTGTTTCGGATGCTGGTCTGACGCCATGCTGGATCGTTATACGGTCTTAGACCCACGTAAAACTCATCATTAAAGAAGCCCGTCGGGTCTGTCCCATCGTCTGGCCGGCCCAACTCTGAACCGACCTGCGTAACCATCGGGTAGGACATCAAGATATTGCGGACTTGCGGCGAAAACTTTGCCGCTTCTTCGAACGAAATTGTATACGGCATGGTCGCGCGGACCCATAATGCGCCTTCGTCGAGATGCGGCATGAATTCACCGCCTATGTAGGGCACGAGCAAGAGAGTTGCGCCAAAAATGAGCAACGCGACGACGATTGTTGACTTCGGGTGATCGAGGCACCATTCCAATTCACCCGTGTATTTTTGTTTGATCCATTCGTAGGGCCTGTTCACGCGCTCTTTGACGTTTTTCAGCCAGTAGGAACAAAGCACTGGCACCAACGTGAGCGTAAGAAGGAGCGCTCCCAGCAGGGCGAAAGACATCGTATCGGCCATAGGATGAAACAATTTGCCAGAAGGGCCGCTGAGAGCGTAAATGGGGATGTATCCCGCGATGATGACGGCGATGGAATAAAAGACGGGACGGTCGACGTCAGCAGCGGCGGCCAGAAGAACTTCGTTGAACTTATAACTCTGGCCAGCACGCAAGCCGAGCTCGCGGTAAATATTTTCGACCATCACAAGCGTGCCGTCGATGATGATTCCGAAATCGATGGCGCCGATGGATAAGAGATTGGCGTCCACGCCTTTCGCGTGTAAGCAAATGAAGGAAAAGAGCAGAGCGAGGGGAATCGTGAGGGCTACAATCACCGCCGCGCGTACGCTCACCAGAAAGAAGAGAAGAACAATGAAGACCAGAGCCATCCCGCGAAGCAGGTTGTTTTCAACCGTATCGATGGTCAGCTTGACCAGGTCGCTGCGGTCGTAAAACGGATGGATCTTCACATCGGGGGGAAGCACGTGCTGGTTTAAATCGTTTGTTTCCGCTTCCACGCCTTTCAGCACGTTTTGCGTTTGCTCGCCAGTACGCATCAGGATGACGCCTTCGACGGCGTCATCGTTTTTCATGAAGCCAAATTCGCCGAGGCGAGGAGCGTGGCCCATGGTTACCTGGCCGATGTCGCGAATACGCACCGGAACGCCGTTCTGGCTGCCCACGATGGTGTCGCCGATGTCAGCCATATCGCGCATCAAGCCAAGTCCGCGGACGTAGTAAAACTGCCCGCCTTGCGAATAGAAACCGCCGCCCGCATTGGCGTTGTTATTGGCGAGCTGCTGCATCACAGTTGGAACGGAAAGGTGATAGCCGTAGAGCTTGGCAGGATCGAGCAGCACCTGGTACTGCATTACGGTGCCGCCAAAACCCGAATCGTCGGCCACGCCAGGGACTGATTTGTAGGCGCGCTCGATGATCCAGTCCTCGTAGGTCTTCAATTCCTGCGGACTGCGATCCGGGCTTTCGATTACGTAGCGGTAAACGAGATCGCTGGGACTGGAAAGCGGCGCCATCGACGGCGTGATGCCCGGCGGCAAGTTGACATCTGCGAGCCGCTCAAACACGACCTGACGTGCGAAGTAGTCGTCAGTGCCCTCGTCGAAGGTCATGATGATGTCGGAAAGATCATAGAGTGAGATAGACCGCATGACCCGCATGTGCGGCACGCCATTCATTTCCACTTCAAGAGGAATGGTGATGAGGCGCTCGACTTCTTCGGGTGCGTGCCCCGGCCACTGCGTAATCAGCTCGACCATTGGCGGTGAAAGATCCGGATAGGCGTCGACGGGCATGTGCTGAAAGGAAATCGATCCACCAATAATCAGGGCGGCAACGAGCAGGAGGATAAGAAACCGTTGCCGCAGAGCGAATTCGACTATTCGATGGATCATTTTCGAGCGCTCCGTCACTTACCGCTGTAGGGAATTCTGGAATTGCAAAAAGAGACTGCCATCCGCCACAATTTTCTCGCCCGCCGACAATCCGCTCAGAATTTCAGTCTGACCGCCTTGCGTCTCACCAATGTCGACCATGCGGCGGCCAAATTCATTCGTTCCGCTTTGCACGTAGACAAACGGCTGGTTTTCGGTGTTTCTAAGGACAGCCGACACCGGCACAGTGATCGCGTTGCGAATCGTGCCCGCAACCACCGTCGCCGTCACATACATCTGATTTTTCAATTTTTCGCCGGGGTTTTCGGTCACGATGCGCGCCTGTAATGTACGCGTATTAGGATCTACAGCCGGCGCCAGATACGAAATTCTGCCGTGGAATACCGTTGGATAGGCATCGGTGGTGACAGAGACCTGATCGCCTGAGTGGATGTAAGACAACTGGTTCTGATACACATTCACGAGCACCCAAACCGTGCTCATGTCGGAAATCGTGAAGCATTGTGTGGCGCCGGCTTGCAGCAATTGTCCGGGCGAGCATTCGCGGTCAACAATCTCCCCGGCAATCGGCGCAAGCACCGGAATTTCAGCTGCCGGCGAGGCGTCCGCGATTTGTTCAAAATGCGTGATTCCGAGGATGCGCAGCGACTGTTCCGCTGCGGTAAGGTCTGCCTGTGCCTGATTTTTTGCCGATTCGGCCGCGAGCAAATCCGCTTCCGCAATCGCGTGGTGGGAATACAGGTCTTCGGCGCGCGAGTAATTCTTGTCCGCCACGTCGTAGGTGTCTTTTGCTTTCAGATAACTTGCGCGCAACAGCGAAAAATCGGGGCTTGCAACCTCCAGCAGTGGTTCACCCACAGTTACGTGCTGGCCGGGAAATGCGAGTACACGAGAAACAGGGCCGCCGACGGCCGAAATGACAGGCGTTGTCTTAAAACCATTATAGGAAACCTGTCCGCTGAGCCGCAGTGTGCGGGTGAGCTCGTGCGGCACAATCGTGACAATTTGAACGTGCGACATCTGGTCTTGCGGCACGGTGAAAAGCTCCGCTTGCCCGCCATTGCTTACGGACGCAAACGATGTCATTTTCTCCGCAGACTCGCGACCGTTCGAGCCGCAGGCCGCGGCAAGCAGCACAGCTGCACTAAGAGCAGTGAGTAATTTCCGGGATAGCGTCTTGTTCATGGCAAATTCCTTGTGCCTACCGCCTCTCGCAGTTGCTCGAGAGCGAGCATGTAAGAGGCAAGTTGCTGGCGATAAGCTAGTTGAGTATCACGGTAGCTGCGTTCCGCATCCAGAAAGTCCAGGAGGCTCGCCGCGCCGCGCTTGTATGCGTATTCGCTGATGTCGACTGATTCCTTGGATTCACCTAAGTAACCTGACTCGTAAATCTGCAACGTTTGTTCGTTAGTGCGGAGCGATTCAAAAGCCGACTGCACATCGCTCATTACTTGCTCAGAGGCTTCGTGCTCCGTCTCTTGCGCCTGTAGGATGGCGTCTCTTGCCTGCGCGATTTGCCCCTGATTGCGATTGAAAATCGCCAACGGCAAGTTAACGTAGAATGATGTCGTGTCCTGGTTGGAAATGTGGGTGTAGTCGATCGTGCCGGTTACATCCACTTTTCCTTCGGCGCGCTGCAGTTTGTAGGCGCTCTGCGCGGCGGTAACACCCTGCTGAGCGGCGCGCAGATCGGGGCGGTCTTTCAGCGCCATCAACTGAAGGTCTTCCACGTTGTAAGGAACCTTTTGATATTCCAGGGTGCCGGCGACGTCGTAATCGAGCGGAACGGATTCAAAGCCGAGCAACTGGCGCAGAGATACAAGCGCTTGCTGCTTGGCAAGGATCGCTGCGGTCACGTCGGTTTGAAACTGAAGCAACTGCAGTTTGATTTTTAGAAAGTCGCCTTCGCTAATTGCTCCCGCCTTGTATTGTGATTCACTGATATTGATGGTGTTCTGAAAGCTTTTTAGGTCCTGTTGCGCAAAATCGAGAGTAGATTCCGCCAGAAGGACGTTGGTGAACGCCGTGGCCACGTTGAAAGTCAGCGTGCGTTCATTGTCGCTGACCGTGGAAACTGTAACAGACGTTTGATCTCTTGCGGCTTGCAGCCGGTTCTGTCTTTTTTTGCCGCGCTCGAAAAGGTAAGAAATACCCGCGTCGAATTCCGTCGTTTGGTCGATGTTGTCCCAATTGAACTGGCTCGGACGCAGAGGCAAGCCAATGTAATCGAGGCCAAGAGTGGGATTCGGACGCAGATTTGCCGTGACTTCGGCATCCCTGCTTTGCGCGATGGTCGTACGCGCTGCCAGCAATGCGTGGTTATGCGCAAGGGCAAGCTGGACAGCTTGATCCAGCGTGATTCGAACCGGACCTTGGATCTGCTGGCCGAAAGCAGTTGCCGCCAGGCCTAGAAACGCGCCGAAAACAGCGGAAATACGCAGTACGCGATAGAACATTTTCTTCCTCGAATAAATAGAAATGCCGAGTTGGGGCGCACAAGCGCCCAAAAGGTTAGCTGAAGATTTGTAGAGACGGAGGTGCGCGGCTAGCGAGCTTCAAAATCGCCCTGCGGGCTGGCAAAGAAGCATCAAACACCGGCGTTTCAGAGCCTACGGCAACGAGCGTTGGCGCAGACTGATGCACAATCGGCTGCTGCGGTGTCTGATGGCCCAAATGGCAAATGGGACAGGACGATTCAGCCGTAGCTGAGGCGTGATGATGCCACACGCTTCCAGCGGTGGTAGCCACCACAAACAGCATCGTCAGTGAAACAGCGAAGAGGATTCGCCGAGCGTCTCTAAACCTGAAGGCTGTCATACCTCTCGCAGCACGCAATTTTAGCGTTTCTAATGTTACGTCAGACGTGCGGAGCAAGCAATTAGTTACCACTATTGTTCACGACCAACCTCGGCGTGTGGTCTCCCCATTTCACCGTTCCTGAGCCCAGCGCTCGCCTATGAATCTTACTTTCAGGAACCCGCGCAACTCTATCGGCGGCCGGCGCAGCATGTAACAAAACGATCTTGCCCCAGCGCTGACCGTGCACGATTCCAGCCTGTCATATACTCCTACTCCGCCGAGGCGAATCAAACCGTGGATTCAACTCCTTACTTTCTTTTGCTGCGAAGCACAAGTGCCATATTCATTCGGATGGCCATTCGCGATTGGGATACAATCTGCGGTCTCTACAGATATGACCGTCTCTTCAGGAACGCGACTAGGGCCCTACGAAATCCTCGCGCCGCTGGGTGCTGGTGGTATGGGTGAAGTTGAGCTGCTTTGGCGGCGTTTGAGCCGCCAGGCGAAATCCCGAGCCGTTTTCGCGAGGGATCTGCTTTGCTAAACACAGGCGCAAAATTGGGACCCTACGAAATCATCGCACCCCTGGGTGCTGGTGGTATGGGTGAAGTGTATCGTGCGCGCGATACGCGGCTCGACCGCACAGTCGCAATCAAGATTCTGAACTCCCAACTGGTCGCCAGCGTTCCGTTACGTGCACGCTTCGAACGCGAAGCCAAAATCGTTTCTCAGCTTCAACATCCGAATGTCTGCGTTCTTCATGATGTCGGCAGCGACAATGGAACCGAATACCTCGTGATGGAGTTTCTGGACGGCGAAACTCTGGCCGAGCGTCTGAAGCGCGGGCCGTTGCCGACGGGGGAGCTACTGAAAATCGCCATTCAAATCGCAGACGCGCTCGAGAAGGCGCATCGCGCCGGAGTGGTGCATCGCGACTTGAAGCCGGGCAACGTAATGCTCACGAAGTCGGGAGCCAAGCTGCTCGATTTTGGATTAGCTAAGCCCGCGACGGGAGCAACGGCAAGCGTCGGCACTGACGCGACGCTCTCAGCCCTGAGTCGCGCTCTCACGCAGACTAGTCCCGCGCCTTCGCCGATCCATTCGCCGTTGCCAAGCGCCGCGTTGTCTCAAGCTGGGACGCTAATTGGCACGGTGCAGTACATGTCGCCGGAGCAGGTGCAAGGAGTGGAAGCTGATGCGCGCAGCGACATCTTCTCGTTCGGCGCGATGCTTTTCGAAATGGCCACGGGCAAGCGCGCGTTCGAAGGCAAGACGCAGGGCAGCATCATCGGCGGTATTTTGGCGAATGATCCGCCGCTGGTGAGTTCGCTCGCTCCTGCCAGCCCAGCTCCGCTTGATCGCGTTGTGCGCTTGTGTTTGGCAAAAGATCCTGACGAGCGTTTTCAGTGCGTCCACGATTTGAGATTGGAGCTGGAGCGGATTGCGGATACGTCGGCGGCGCAGAAACCGGCTGAGGCGAAGACGAAACACCATTGGCTGCCGTGGGCGGCAGCAGCTGTGCTGGCAATTGCGACGATCGTACTTGCAGCTGCGTACATGCAGAAGCTGCGCGCGCCTGCACCGCATGTGATTGCGCTCAACATGCCACTCACGGATGTGGATTCGCCCACCCTGATCGCGCTTTCTCACGATGGCCGTTACTTCGCGTATATGGCCCAGAAGGACGGCAGACGAGTCCTCGCGGTGCGCTCCATGGAAATGGGAGCCGTTCAATATTACGCCGACCTCGGCGTGGCCGCCCTTGCGTGGTCGCCGGACGATCATTATCTATTCTTTGGAACAACCAGCAAATTCGCGGAACTGGACGTGACGAACGGAGTCATCAACGACGTGACGCCACCGTTGGTTACTGTTCGAGGCGCAGCGTGGATGTCGAATGGCAAGATTCTAGTTGGCGGCATCTCCAAGGGAATTCTGCAAATCGATCCATCGAAAGCCGACATGCAAACGTTGATCAAGGGCGGCGACACCGACTACTTGAACCCTGTGATCGTGGACTCCAGGCACTTCTTGTTCAGCACGGGCAGCATGGTGACCCGTATATTCCACGTCATGCTCAGCACGATGGACGGCAAGACGGTGCGAGAGCTTCCGATCACCTCGGATACTCCGGCTGATTACGCAAATGGATATGTGCTCTTCAGCCGTAATGACTCGTTGATCGCACAAGCGCTGCTAAGTGATGGATTGATAGGAGAATCAGTCGATATTGCCAATCACCTGGCAACTGAATCCACGCTGTTTCCCACTTTTACCGTTTCACGAGGCGGAATGCTCGTTTATGAGAGTGGAACTGGCGGAGCTGAGGAGCTGTTGCTGCTCGACCGAACTGGGAAAGCCACGCCGCTGCCGCTGAACGGCGGTTCATATAACAATCCGCGCTTCTCGCCTGATGGCAAATTCATCGCCTATGACTTGTTTGACGAAAGCGGGAATCGCGATGTCTGGATTTATAATCTCGCCCTTCGTCAGGCTATACGTTTCTCGCTCGGCGGAAGAAACAGCGATCCCATCTGGTCACCGGATGGAAAGGAGATCGCGTATACAACGTTCGCCAATGGGAATTATGAGCTTGTGGCGCGGCCGGCGAATGGAGCGACGGGCGAGCGCGTGCTGGTCAGCAGTTCGGCGCCGGTGTTTGCGCGCGATTGGTCTCCAGACGGTCGATTCGTCGTCTACGACCGGTTTATGGCGGGATACGTTGCCGTGTCCATCTGGAAGGTCGCAGTTGCGGCGGGCAGCACGCCGTCGGAGTACATCACAGGTGACGGCTTCTCCAAACAGGTGGCTCGAATTTCGCCGGACGGAAAATGGATCGCCTATGTATCGAATGAATCCGGGCAGAACCAAATCTACCTGGAATCGTTTCCAGAGCGAACGGGCAAATGGCAGGTTTCGACTGGCGGCGGAATACAGCCGCGCTGGTCAGGCGACGGGCGGCGAATTTATTTTCTCTCTCCCGACGACAAAGTAATGGCGGCAGATGTGGCATTCACCGCATCGGGACCGCAGGTCACAAAAATCAACGAGCTGTTTGCTGTGCCGCGTTCGCTGATCGGCGGCGGAAATCCGCTCGACGTAACGCGCGACGGTTCAGAATTCGTGCTGAATGCTCGCCGGCCGGACACGGGGAAAACCTGGAACGTGCTGCTGAATTGGACTTCGCTGGTAAAGAAATGAAAATTGCTATTCGCCCGGATGGTATTCGCGCTCTGTATGGCCTTTGAGCTGCGCGCGATAAAAGTACACTTCCCGCAGGTTTCCGGTGGCGTAACGCTCGGCTTCATCATCGAAATGCGGTGATGAAGGATTGCCGCTCTCACCTCCTGCCGTGACGGCTCGCGCGCGGATTGTTTTTCCGAAATCTACTGCGGCGACGAAGCTGTTTCCGCTGGTTCCGTACCACTTTTTCATATTCGGATAAGGACGCGCTCCGAAGGACGCGAGCGACCCCCAGAGCGATGAAGTGAACATCACCGGAATGCTCGGCTTCGAATCGTCGAAATGGGACTCGATGTCGTCATCGAGGCGCTGGAAGCGATTAATGTCGCCCCAGGGAGTTTTCCATGTTCCGAAATCGCTGATTAGGCGATCCGAAGCCGCCGCGAGCGATTGCAGCAACTGCTCGGGAGGCACTTTGGTTGCAACGTAATCGTAAATCGGTACATCTGCAGTTTTTGGCTCGCGATAATAGTGGCGCATTAAATCCGTACCCCAGAAAACAGCAAGCGAAGTGGGTACCGAGTTCACTCCCCATCGATAATCCCATGTCCGAAGCGCGGCAATTTGATCGCGCAGTTTAGATTTCAGCGGGTCGGAATCCGAAACCTGATCCCAGGCTTTCGTCAGCACGGGAATGGTCTTTGCGAACCAAGGCAAATAACTGTCAAACGCGACGGAGGAAAGCAACGTGTCAATGGTCAGATTCTTGTTGCTGGAAAGGGCTCGGACGGCGTGAAGTCCGCGCGCCGATTCACCGCCGGTTTCAACGTAAATAGGATAGTCACTTTTCTTTAGGCTCCCCACGCCAGCGGCGTTCCAGGGCGCGTCATTGGAATTGTAGAGCCACCCGCTTTTGGGATTGAGCAGGTGCGGCGTTTCATCAAGCGTCAGCAGCGGGCCCCAATTCGTCGCGGGATTGCTGCCGTCAACGGGCTTAGTCCAATCGAAATGGGTGTCGCGCCGCGGAATGAAATCGCCGTGAAAATAGGCGATGTCGCCATCGGTATCGGCAAAGATGGTGTTGTTCGATGAATTGGTGTGCAGTTCCATCGTTTGCCGGAACGTCTTGTAATTGGTCGCTTTTGTCCGCGTGAAATCCTGAATGAGCGCTTTGATGTGCTCCTGCATCAGGCGAATGGTCAGCCATTTTCCTCCCTGCTCGCCGATCACCGGCCCATGCATCGTGTAATAGGCGGTGAACGTTTTGTGCGCCATGCCCTGTGGCGTGATGTATGAAACAGTTATTTGCCGCGTTCGTATGGGAAGCTCCCTGCCGCCATATTTGTAATAGAACCGGCCATTTTTCTTCGTGATCGTTTCCAGATATTCGCTGATGGCATTCACGCCGCTCGATGTGTGCATCCAGCCGATATGCGGATTGAAGCCCTGATAAACGAAAAATTGTCCCCAGGTCACAGCGCCATACGCGTCCAGGCCCTCGTCGCTGGCCATTTGTAGTTCAGATCGAAAATAAAACGACGTGTGCGGATTGATCAGCAAGAGCGCGTGATGATCCGCCGAATCGGAGGGCGCGATGGCAATGCCGTTGGAGCCAGTGGGTTCAGCGGGGCCATCTTCGACCTCATCGCGCGCGGCGGCCTGCGAAAGCGGCTCTTTGCCGTAAAACTCGGCGATATCTGCGACTCTTGCGCGCTCAATGTCTCCGCCGATGCTGCCCTCGCTGAAACTGAGCGCCATCCAAGGTTCAAATTTTGTGATGACACGCGGCTTCACTTCGGGGTGTTTGTAAAGATAGTAGTTGAGTCCGTCGGCGAACGCATTCATGAGCTTTTGCAGCCACGCGGGGCTTTCGGCGTATTCTTTTTTTAGCGCGGCGGGATCGATGAAAAGCTTCATGCGCAGGTCCTGATAGATTTTCGGCTGGCCTTCGGCTTCAGCGAGAAGGCCCATAGCGTTGATGTAATTCGTTTCGACGCGATTGAAATCGTCTTCAGCCTGTGCGTATTCCATGCCGAACACCGCATCCGCGTCGGTTTCCCCGTAGACGTGCGCGATCCCCCAGTTGTCGCGAATTATGGTGACGTTATGCGCTTCCTGTTCCCAGCGGGCAATGTCCGGATTGCTGGCCGCGAAGGAGATAAAACAGGCGGAAACAATGGCGAAAAGGATCAGCTTCTTCATAATGGCCCCTGCGCAAGAAATTTAGTCAACTCGAACGCGCCAGCCTAACACAAATTCCGCTCTGCAGGCCTCGCCTTCCCTTCAATCCTTGTCAGAGCTAACATGCCCTTCGAGAAAAATGCGACAAGATAATGTTCGACGCGTGGGCTTGGCGCGGGCGCTTTCAAAAATGGGCTACTGCTCACGCTCGCGGGCTGCTGAATTGATTCGCGCGGGGAAAGTTCGTCTGAATGGAGCAGTGCGGCGCGATCCTGAGTTCCCTGTTCGGCTCCGCCATGATCGGATTGAAGTCGCGGGCCAGCCTGCAGCCGCCGCTAACCGCGTCTTCTTCATGATGAACAAGCCGCGCGGCGTACTCACCACGGCCTCGGACGAAAAGGGTCGGCGAACAATATATGACATCTTGCCGCGCGAACTGCCATGGGTTGCTCCTGTAGGACGGCTCGATAAGGCGAGCGAAGGCTTGTTGCTGCTGACCAACGATTCCGAATGGGCGACGCGCATCACCCTGCCGGAGTCGCATCTGGACAAATCGTATCACGTACACGTGAATGCGCAGGTGACGCCACAAGATTTAGAGCGCATGGTTCGTGGCGTACGAATGAAAACGGGCGAAACGCTGCGCGTAAAACGAACGGAAATTCTTCGTCAAGGCGAACTCAACACTTGGCTGCTAATCGTACTGGATGAAGGCAAGAACCGGCAAATCCGGCGAATCCTGGAGCAGATGGGAATGGAGACACTGCGCCTGGTGCGAGTCGCCGTCGGGCCACTCGAATTGGGCAACCTTGCAAAGGGCACACACCGACAGTTGACGCGCGAAGAAAAGATCAATCTGGATCGCGCAATGCAAGCCAGCTCGAGAAAAACGAATTCATCAGCGCGATAGCGGCCACGGAAGGAATCACAAATGGAAGTCCACACAGAGCGGAAGCGTCAGTTCGTGTGCGCGACGTTATAGGAACCGCTGAAGAGGAACGTGGCGCTGGCAATTGCCTGAGGCGCCCACCAAATGCGGTGCGTCCAGCCGGAGCTGCGCTGGAAGCGACGCGCGACGTAATCGAGGCCAATCGGTATGGCCTGAATGGCGCCATAGATTCCGGCGGAGCCGGCGAAAGGGCGCATCAGCGGATCGGCTTCCACACGCCCGTTGGAGAGCGCGTAGCGCGTTGACCATGCGTCGAACCCCGCAGAACTGTGCTCGACGGCGCTCAGTAGAATCCAGGACTTCCTGTGCGTGGTAGGTGCCTCATCGGGCGGGCGGAAGGCGGGCGGCGAAGGCAAATGCACGCTGGCCATGGAAGGTGCAGCGAAATCGGACGGTTTAGCGTCGGTTCGCAAAGCGAGTTTGGTCGAGTCGTCAGATACCGAATTTTTGCCGGATGCGCTTGAGGGAGTGCTGGCAGCCACCGGCGCGGCGTGCGTTTCGGTAACAGCCTGAGTATTCGCTGGCTTGGCAGCGTTTGCGGCGGCTCCGGCCACCGGGAATTGAAAGAGCAGCACTGCCACAGCCAGGATCATGCGCGTCGCTCCATAACGACCCCATTTCACTAAAGCGACGCCCCTGTGGCCAATGGTACAGGCAAGGCAATTTACCAGTACTTCCGGTCAGCACGCGGATAGTACCAGCGTCCAGTCAGGTTGCTTGGATTTTCGAGGCTGCGCGGAGAATCTCTGAAAAACAGACAAGGGCCGGTCAGCCGATTGCGGCTGCCCGGCCCGATTTAGTTCTAGCCCACTTGCTGGGACTAAAAGGTGATCTGCAATCCCCCCTTGATCACACGCGGACCGTCTCCAAAAAGATTGGGCTGTCCAAACCCGGTTTCAAAAGATGACAGCCCCGCATGGTCGATAAAAGGGTCCACGCTTGAAAAGTTTGGATGGTTGAATGCGTTGAGCATGTCCAAACGAGCCTGAACGTTGACGCGCTCGCTGAATTTGAAAGTCCTGAACACCGTGATGTTCGCCAGGTTTGTATGGTCGTCACGAAGCGAATTGCGTGCAGCATTTCCGAATGGAGTTCCGAAAATGCTGTCGGCCGTAGCTCCGTTGACGATGTAGCGCACTTGACTGTTTTGTACTGGGGTGATCGTTCCACCGCCGCTGCTGTTGAACTGATTGAAGCTGACGAGCGAATTAGCCGCTAGGCCCTGACCAAGACCGCAATTGGCGGACAAGCCCTCCAGCAAACAAGCATCACCCGCAAAAATGCCAACCTGGGTCGCCGGAGCGGATGAACTGCCTAAGAAAGGCCGCGCGGTATCAGGCACTCCATTATTGAAGGCTGCATCGAACGCGGCGTCGGATGAAACCCCACCCGTGAAAGTGTTCAGGACTTCCTGGATCGGTGTATAGGGTTGCCCAGAAACCAATTGGTAGGCTAACCCTACCGACCATCCACCGAGAGCGTGACCGATGACACCGTGCTGCGACCGATACAGTGGAAGATTCCAGTAACCCTGTACTGTGAACTGCTGCGGGAAATCGAGGCCGGATAACCCATGCTCCGCTCCGGCGATGTCAAACGGATCCTGCGCCAGAGTCTCTGAGTTCCCGCCGGCAAAGGTGTTGAATATATCCGTCGTGTTATCAGTGGTCTTGCTCCAGGTGTAGTTACCGATCAAGGTCAACTGATTATTAAACAAATTACTGGCGCGCAATTCGTTCTGCCACCCCTCATAATCTGAGTAGCCGGTGTTCTGGACCTGAAGCAGTATGCCCTCATTGCAGTTTTCCCGGCCAACGGCATTCGGCACAACTGCATTGGCTGCTGGACACGGCGTCACTCCCGAAGGAACGACCGACGGGAAATCGGCGGCGAGATTTGCAACGAACGGGTTGTCGTTAACCGACTGCCACAAATCGAAGCCATGATTTCCGACATAGCGACTCTCCGCAACCAAGTGCGGAGTGATTTGACGCTGAATGCCAAGAGACCACTCGTGGACTTTGTCCGCGCCAAAGTTGTTCGGAAGGGTTTCCTGGTCCGAATCCCTCGGGTCCGTCAGTCCGACAGGAATCGCCGATGCCAGCGCGACTCGAACATTCGATCCAACAGGGTCAGCGGGGATGACGAACCCGGATGCCGCAGTGGGATTCGTTGCCGAGTCAGCTATGGTATTCAGTAGGACGTTCGGTGAGGAAGTCGAAACATTGAGAAACACATTGTAGTACGCAGGGTCGACTGTAAGCCGATAACCGCCGCGGATGACCGTCTTATCTCCACCCGTCAACCGTCCAAAAACTCTAGGAGTCCAGGCGAAACCAACGCTTGGCCCAAAGAGGTTCTTTTCCGAGGGAATTTCCGGAGATGTACGCACGGAAAGGGGCAATGACGGATCAAACAGCGGAGTCGGGCCGGTCTCATTTTCAGTAGTGAGGGTGTTGAAGAGATTTTCCGGCGAACCGAAGTAAGTCCATGTCAGACCCAGGTTCAGAGTGAGATTATCACGCACCTTTAGGTTGTCCCCTCCGTAGAGAAACAGATCGTGCTCGCGGAAATCGAGAACCGGATTGCCTGTGCCGGCAGAAACAACGTCCGGCGTATTGGCGAGGACGGCAGCAAGGCTGGCATAGTCCCAAGTCCCGTTGATGCCTGGGAAAAAGGAATTGATCGAGCGTTGGTAAGTGTAGTTGACGCCGCCAAGCCATTCATTCTTGCCCTGCAAGAAACTCCAATTGTCCTGCCCTTGCCAGGTACTGATGATGCGCCCTTGCGGAAAAAGAGAACTGGGGCCAAAACCCTGGAAAACTGTGCCGTTCACTGCGCCGCCTTCGTCGATCGTTACCTGGGTCAGCGCATTCGTCAAACCACTAATTCCAGGGACCGTGCCGATCGAGTTTGTGCCGAACTGGACGTTGGCGCGCTGGAAGCCAATTCGGAAGTCATTAACCATCGTCGAAGTGAACGTGTGGGTTTCGTCCAGCAGGATGGACTGGCCAAGAGACGGTACGTTGACCGGATATCCGGCAGCTGCATCGCCATCCGCATTGATGAAGTCTTGCTTTTGAAAAAGATACCGACCGAAAAAGCGGTCCGTATCGTTGACCACCGCATCCATGCGATAGTCCCAGTCGTATTCATGAGAACCGTTTGGTAAAAGCTTCTCGGGTTCTGCTGTCTCTATGGTGCAGGTTCCCCCGCCTGGCGCTGCCACTACGTTTTGCTGCGTGCTGCCCGGGACCGGCGAGGCGCCGAGTGCGAATGCAGAGAATTTCACAAAACCTTGGACGGCGGTGCTCGTCGGCGCACACGCTGCCATTTCACCTAAGCCGGTAGCGTCCGGAGCTTGGACCCCATCAAGGAATTCGTTAGTCGAAGAGACAATCTCATTGTCGAAACCGCCGAAAACGAAGACCTTGTTCTTCCAAATCGGCCCCCCAATAGCGCCCCCCGTGAACTCATCGTTGAATCGCGGAGGACCAGTAAGATCTTCGTCGGCTATTTGAATGTTGCTCAGAGCGTCGACGTAGTTGTTCGACTCGGTACCCAAGATCGTGCCATGCCAAACATTCGTTCCTTGTTTGGTAACTTCGTTTATGACGCTTGCCGAATTCCGGCCATACTCTGGTCCGAAGTTATCGGTAATTACCTGGTATTCCTGAACGAATAACGGGCTCGACACAAACACCTGCGGGCCGCCGATGGAGTTGTCGTTATTGTTCTGCCCATCAATTTGCTGATCATTAGAACGCCCGCGAAGGCCGTTCGAGGAGAAGTCCGGGCCATTGCCGTTCGAGAAACTCACGTCGCGAGCCATGTTGATGCCGGGAAGATACACGGCCATGTTGTCCAAGCCAGAGTTGGCATTCAGGCCAGGGAAAGCCGTCATCTGAGTGTTTGTAATGGCCGTGCTGACTTGAGCCTGCGTGCTCTCAAGCAGCGGGGGCGCACCGGAAACTTCGACAGTTGTAGATGAGGAGCCGATGGCCATTTTGATCGTTCCCAGCCCGTGGTCTGCTGCTGCTGTGACAGTCACGCCAGGTTGAACGGCCGTCTGAAAGCCGCTTTTCGTGACGGTCACGTTGTATGTGCCGACCGCTAAGCCGGCAATCAGGAATGCTCCTGATGAAGTCGTTGTTGCCGTGGAAGACGCATTGGTCTCTGCATTCACTGCGGTCACTGTCGCACCCGCAATCACTGCACCGGATGGATCAACAATCGTGCCCGATATCGAACCATTGACAACCTGCGCTTTCGCCGGCGCCAGAAGTAACAACACGGAGAAAACGCCGATTCCTACAAACATCACTGTAGATTTGAATATATGCAGTAGATTCATAGCTCCTCTGGAAATTCTTAAATTGCGAAATTCATCGCATGCGGGCCGATAACTGAGTGAAGCGCGCGTTCCATTAAGATTCAGGCCCGCTGTGCAGAGTGCAAAGCACGTTCCAAACCAGAGGAAATGTCGCTTCTTATAGTTACATTAGATTCAACGGGTTATAATGATAGTAAATCAGTTGCGAACTTTGTGGCCCCATCTCGTATTAAAAATAGTAAATGTCAACCGGATTTCATAAATACAGAAACACGAAATAATCACCTACGTATTTTTGAATTTCGGCCATCGGGAGGAACCTACTCTTTTTCTCAAATGGGCGGGTTTTTTGAACTAAAATCGCACCGTTTATAAAACATAAGGAGGCTGGAATGCGCCGCGCATTGCTGTTTGTTGCCCTTTTGATGTTCACTGGCGTGCTTGGACTGGCTCGCACAGTTGCCGCTCAAACTTCGCGGAGCGTATACATCCGCGCGGGCAGTCTGCTGGACGTGCACTCCGGCCACGTGTTGCAGAACATGGTGATCGTGCTTGACGGCGACAGCATCGATCGAGTGACGAAAGCCGATGAAATCACGATTCCGGCGAGCGCGAAGGTGATTGATCTCTCGAATGCGTTTGTGCTGCCCGGACTCATCGATGCCCACGAGCACATTTTTCTCACTGGCGAGGACGACGGCCGCTATGACGAGCAGCTCCTCAAAGAGTCCTACCAATACCGCACAATCGAAGCCATCAAAAATGCCTGGCGTGATCTGGATGCGGGATTCACGACGATGCGCGACTGCGAAACCGAAGGCGCAATGTACAGCGACGTAGACGTGAAGACAGCCATTGACCGAGGACTCATTGCGGGACCGCGCCTTGAAGTAGCAACGCGCGCGCTCTCGACAACCGGCGGTTATCCGCTCGAGGGCTATTCGCCCGAAGTGACCGTACCCAGCGGCGTCCAGATCGTGGACGGCCCCGACGAAGCGCGGAAAGCCGTACGGGAACAGATCAAGTACGGTGCGGATTTCATCAAGGTCTACGGTACGCACAAATTTTACTTTGAGGATGACAAGCTGGTGAGCATCCCAACATTCGATTTAGATGAATTGAAAGCTATCGTGGACGAAGCCCACGCCGAAGGACGAAAGGTGGCGTGCCACGCCTACGGCGATCCCGGGTTACACAATTGCATCGTGGCGGGTGTCGATTCCATCGAGCACGGACTCGACTTGAGCGATGACGATATTCGCGAAATGAAGGCGCGTGGCACGTGGCTGTGTCCGACGCTGTACGCCTACATCACCGTTGAAGAAGATGATTTGAAGGAGTCTGATGGCACGGTCAGTCGCGCCAGCGTGCACGAAATCAGTTTCAAGAAGGCCCTCGCAGCAGGAATCAAGATTGCCTTTGGAACCGACGCCGGCCCGTTTCCCCACGGCACACAAGCGAAGGAATTCGAGTACATGGTGAAGTACGGAATGAGCCCACTTCAGGCGATTCAAGCGGCGACGATCAAAGCCGCGGAGCTGATGGATTATTCGCAGGAGCACTGGTCGAAGGAAGTCGGCGCTATCGATCCAGACAAATACGCCGACATCATCGCGGTTCAGGGCAATCCGCTCGACGACATCACGCAGCTTGAGCACGTGAAATTCGTAATGAAGGGCGGCGTTGTGTACAAGAACGATTTCGTCCAGCCATCGGTGGATAAACTCACGCAGTAAAGATTCTGACTGGCCGAATCAGGTGCGGACGGCGGCCAGACCCTCGAGCGATTCTTTCACAGCCGAAAGCGTGAGATCGAGGTCGACGTCGCTGTGTGCGGCGGAAAGGAAAAGTGCTTCGAACTGCGAGGGCGCTAGCAGGATGCCCCGTTCGAACATTTCGCAGAAAAACGCGGCGTAGCGCTGTGTATCCGATTTTTTCGCGTCCGCATAGTTCCCAACCGCCTGTGAAGTGAAAAACAATGTGGCAAGGCTTCCGGTGGAATTCAGGTGCGCCGCCACGCCGGACGCGCTGATTATCGCTCGAAGCTCGCGCGTGAGTTTTTCTGCGCGAGCATTCAAATCCGAATAAAAATCAGGCGCTTCCAAAATTTTCAATGCTTCAATTCCTGCGCGCATGGCGAGCGGATTTCCCGAAAGCGTTCCGGCCTGATAGACCGCGCCAAGCGGCGCGACGTGGTTCATGATTTCTGCGCGTCCGCCATACGCGGCTACAGGCAAGCCTCCTCCGATAATTTTTCCGAGAGTCGTGAGATCAGGCGTGATGTCTTGCAGCGTTTGGGCTCCGCCGTAGCAGAGGCGGAATCCGGTGATGACTTCATCAAAAATCAGCAGCGAGCCAGCGCGCTCCGTAATCTCGCGAAGGCCGGAAAGAAATCCCGGCGCGGGAAGCACGACGCCCATGTTCGCCGCGACAGGCTCCACGATCACAGCGGCGATTTTGTTCGGATGCGCAGCGAATATTTTTTTCACCGCAGTCAAGTTGTTGTAGGGAGCATTCAAAGTAAGCGCGGCCAGCGCTTGCGGAACTCCAGGGCTGGACGCAATGCCCAAAGTTGCCAGACCGGAACCTGCTTCGGAAAGAAAACTGTCCGCGTGTCCGTGGTAACACCCCTCAAATTTAAGGACGAAATCACGTTTGGTGAACGCGCGCGCCAAGCGAATGGCGGACATCGTCGCTTCCGTGCCGGAGCTGACAAACCGCAGCTTCTCGATAGACGGAATGGCGCGCTTGATACGCTCCGCCAGCTCGACTTCGAGTTCTGTGGTTGCGCCGAAGCTCGTTCCGCGTGCGGCCTGTTCCTGAATGGCTGCGGTAATCGCAGGATGCGCATGGCCCAAAATCAATGTGCCCCACGACCCAATAAAATCGATGTATTCGCGGCCATCCGCATCCCAAAGCCGCGCACCTTTACCGTAGTCGACGATCAAGGGCTCGAGGCCGACGGATTTGAACGCGCGCACAGGGCTATTCACGCCGCCGACCAGAGATTCGCCGGCCCGGCGTAAAATTTCCTGCGTTCGACTCGTTTTTGTTGTGGAAGCAGAGCCCATTTACAGAATTTTCAGCAGGCCTTCAGCCAGCGCGCCACGTCTTTGGCGTGATAAGTCAAAATCATTCCAGCGCCGGCGCGTTCGATGGAAGTGATGATTTCGAGCACCACGCGCTTTTCGTCAATCCAGCCGTTTTGCGCGGCAGCTTTTACCATCGC
>JASHRN010000182.1 GCA_030037335.1 Candidatus Acidiferrales bacterium
CGGCTATGCTCTCTTTCTCGGGTCAGAATGGCCTGGGCTGGCGAGTTTTCCACTGACATTTCTGTATTCCTGCTTCAGAATCTAGTGCGCCTCGAATGAGCGCATACCGAAGGTGCAATAAGTTCGTAATTCAACTCTACTATGCGTGCACGATGAGGGCCTAAAGTCACGGAAAGACATCAAGCGAAGGACTATAATAACACTGCTTTACCGTGGTGGCATCTCGCACTAAATGAGGCCGCAGTATAGCGCATTCCGTGTGCAAAGTATTGCACATTCGCAGGGAATTTTCTTCCCAAAAACGCTGCGCGGCTGCAACAGAATGGCACTCTTATTGGCAATGAAGGCTAGGATTTCGTCGGCATGCTTACGGCCGGGTGCAGAAGGGCCCCGGCCCAAGAGCGACAGTCCTGAAAGGCGAAGCCGGACACGACTTCGGATAAGAAGGGCCGCAATCTTTCGATGCCGCGGATAGAGAAGCCGATTAGTCCTGGGAAGATGGGCTGCTTCTGATTGAATCTCGGGGATTCGCCATTTATATCGAGCACAAGGCCTCCGGAGAATTGCACCAGAGCCACACCAGCGGCCACATCCCATTCGTGTTTTGGAACGAGCGTCCAAGTCGCGTCCGCTTTTCCGGCGGCAACTAACGCCAGCTTATAGGCTACTGATCCCATGGGCTGCATTCGAAATTTGGAGTTGCGAAAGCGCTCCCATTCGCCGCGTTTCACTTCGCTTCGACTTCCAAGAACCAGCGGGCCGGAGTCCTCAGCGTGTTTTCGGTTCGAGCCATTCGCGGAAAGGAACAAGCCCTCTTCCCGTGAGCCGCAGTACATTTCGCCTGTAACTGGATTCGTCACTCCGGCCGCGACGAAACGACCTTCCTCCAGTAATGCAATAGAAATGCACCACTCGGGAATGCCAGAGACGTACTCTTTTGTCCCGTCCAGCGGATCGACTAACCAAACGCGGGAGCGAGAGAGACGCTCCTCGCTATCGGCGCTTTCCTCGGAGAGCCAGCCCTCGCCGGCGCGGACAAGCGTTTTGAAGAGTAGCTCGTTTACTTCGCATTCCGCATCCGTGACGGGGTCTCCGCTGCTCTTCTTGTCGACGCGGACGGATTCCATGGAGCGAGAGCGATACAACTTAGCGCCGGCCTGTAACGCGGCGACAATTCGGTCGACGTCTTCATTGCGGACAGTGGCGGACAAGGTTACCTCCGTGGAAAATGCCGGCTACAGCATCGAGATGCCTGCGACTACAAGAGCGGAAAACAGGACAGCGCGCAACCATGCGGCGCGAATCGAAGTGGCATAGTGAGCAGCGCACCAGGCCGCTGGAATCGAACCCAGAAGCAATGCAGCGAGCAGCGGAAAATTTATATCGCCAAGAGCGAAATGACCCATGCCGGCAACGAGAGCGAGAACAACAGAATGTGCAATATCAGTGCCAACTAAGGTTGAAAGAGTACGGCTGTAGAAAAGCACCAACAGCACCATGATGATGCTCCCTGAACCCATGGAGGTCATGCCTACCAGGAATCCTCCGACCAGTCCCACTGCGACGGCTCCCATCTGCGGCGTAATCCATTCAGGAAGACGGTCGCGAAGCGATTTCTTGCCGGTTTTCTCCAGATATTTCTGGAAGAGAGCAAAAGCCGGAGTGACGATCAGGAGCACGCCAATCAGAACCTTGAGGAGCTCGTTCACTTCATTGCCGAGATGAGCGCGCAAAATCGCGAGCACGCCGACTCCGAGAATGGCGCCCGGAATACTGCCGAAGGACATGCGTAAGACCAAACGGGTGTCAACATATCCGCGACGATAGTATGACCATGCGGCCCCAACCTTTGTGGCAGCGACAAAAAGGGCGCCGGTTCCAACGGCAATGATCGGAGGGACATCGAGGAAAATGACAAGAAGCGGGACCAAGAGTGCGCCACCGCCAACTCCGGTGAGACCAACCATGATGCCGACGCCCAATCCGATGATGAGTGCGATCAGTATCTGGTGCATTTCAGATCCGCCGCTACATCAGTTTCCGCACAGCTTAGTTAGATTCTGCCGCTTCGCCGACGTAACCTTGTTTTTCGAGATATAGCATAATTTCTTGCGCGGCCTCTTCCGGCGTCATTTCCGCGGTGTTCAAAGTGATTTCGGCATCGGCCGGCGCTTCGTAAGGATCGGAGACGCCGGTGAAACCTGGGATGATTCCGGCGCGGGCTTTCGCGTAGAGGCCTTTGCGGTCGCGCTGCTCGCAAACCTCCAAAGAAGTGGAAGTATGAACGAGAATGAATCCGCCGGTAGGTTCGATAGACTGCCGAACTTCTTTTCGGATGTTGTCGTATGGCGCGATGGGAGCACATACAGCGATGCCGCTGTTCTTGGTGATCTCGCGGGCCACAAAGCCGATGCGACGGATGTTGAGGTCCCGATGCTCTTTCGAGAAGGTGAGTTCGGAGGAGAGGTTTTTGCGAACGATGTCCCCGTCGAGCAGCGTCACCGGGCGGCCGCCCATCTCCAAGAATTTTACGAGCAGGACATTGGCAATGGTGGATTTTCCGGATCCCGAGAGTCCCGTAAAAAAGACAGTGAAACCTTGCTTGTGGCGCGGAGGATAAGTACGTCGCAATTCGGTAACAACCTGCGGATACGTGAACCAGCTTGGGATCTCGCGCCCTTCGGCCAGACGAGCGCGCAGCTCCGTTCCTGAAATGTTGAGGACGCGACTTCCCTGGGGGACTTCGTCCTCGGGAACATAGATATCTTTGTCTTCCAGGTACACCATCATTTTGAACGGCACCATGGCGACGCCGATTTCATTCTGGTATTGCTGCAAGAGTTTTTGTGCGCCGTACGGGTCATAGAAAGGTTTGCCGGTGGAATCCTTTCCCGGGCCGGCGTGATCGCGCCCCACGATGAAATGAGTGCAGCCAAAATTCTTGCGGATGATCGCATGCCAAACCGCCTCGCGTGGCCCGCCCATGCGCATGGCCAAGGGCAGAAGCGCCAGTTTGACTGTGTTTGCGGGATAGTGGGGCAAGATGGCTTGATAGCAGCGAACGCGCGTGTAATGGTCAACGTCGCCGGGCTTGGTCATGCCAACGGACGGCTGAATGAGAAGGTTTGCCGAAGCTCCTCTGGCTGCCCGAAACGTGAGCTCGACATGAGCGCGGTGCATTGGATTGCGCGTCTGAAAGGCAACGACGCGACGCCATCCGAGACGCGCAAATTCCGCCCTTGTTTCGGCAGGCGTCAGACGGAGCGAGTGGTAATCATAATGCGACGGAGATTGCAGGCCTTCGATTTTGCCGGAAACATAAAACGGATTCGCCTTCTGAAGAACATGAGTGGCACCGGGATGAAAATGGTCGGTTGTGCCGAAAACGCTTTCCGCTTCCTGCTTTCGGTTGGGCTCCCAAACTTCTTCGACGTGGAGAACAGCGAGCATGACCCCTTCGGCGTCACGCAAAGCGATGGGAGTCCCGGGTTTTAATTTCTTTGCAATGTCTGCCGTAACATCCAGAACGATGGGCATTGGCCAGACCAAGCCGTTCGCGAGACGCATGGACGCGCAAACGGATTCGTAGTCGGCCTTGCCCATGAAACCTGTCAGTGGCGAGAAACCGCCGTTCATCAGCAGCTCAAGATCACAGATGTGGCGAGGCGTGAGGTCCAAAGACAACCAGTCTTTTGACGCGGCGCGCAATTCCTCTTTGCGTTTTGACTCCACCATCAAGTTCACAAGCTTGCCCCCGTGCGGGGGATTCAAATGCTCTGGCTTATCCATGTTGTAAGCTTCATTTCCTCCAAAGAGTTGTTTCTTCAATCAAAAACTGCCTCTGCCAGGCTGTCGAGATGCCTCGACCTGGCAGTCGAATTGTGAGGCCACATCACGGCGGTAACAAAAATACACCAATCTAGCAGTGCAGCGGACTGGTACTGCAATTGACCCGCCGAAAGGCAATCCATTATATAGCACGTAGAATGAATTGTTTAGCTATAGGCTAAGGAATTCAGAGGTTTTTGAGCAGATGCCAAGTGGAAATTTATTGCACACCAATGGCTGCCTCTGGCCCATTGGGGCGAGCGAGGTGAGCGCTCTCAGGCGGGTGGCGGAGACAGAACCGCCCGAATCGACTCGACTCAGCGCCTGAAACCTTCGCGAACCAAGAAGGCAGCATGGCCTAACCTTTCCTTGGCCGCAAACCAGTCATAGGCTCCTTCCAGCTTTTGCCGGAGCTGCTCATCAGAATCGGATTCATCAAAGAAGATTCGTCGGAGCTCAAATCGGTTCTCATACCGATTCGCCGTACCCCAACGAGTAGTGACAGCAATCTTGTACCCTGCTTTCTGGACGGCCTCCGTCGATTCTTTGGAAAAATTACGAAGCTGCCCGAAAGGGTAGGCGAAAGAATCAACGGGTTTCGCCAGCAGGTCTTCCAGTGTTTGCTTGGATTGCATAAGTTGCGCGTCCATTTCCTGGCGATTGAGGCCTCGCATGCTCACGTGATCGACCGTATGCGAGCCGATATCCACCAATCCCTCCCTCGCTAGGCTGGAAAGATCACCTGCGGACATCAAACGCTTTGGGGCGACTCCGTCTCCCGTCAAGTCCCATTCGTTTCTTCCACCGATAAATCGAGTAGGGACGAAGATGGTGCAGGGGACTGAATACTTCTGCAACACCGAATATGCTGGCCCCAGTAAATGAGAGTAAGCATCATCAAAAGTCACGACCACTTTTCTGGAGTCGAGATTCTCTTTAAGCAATAGCGAAGTTAAGTCGGAGAGCCTGACAACATGGTAGTTCTCGGCGATGAAGCGAATTTGGCGGCCGAAGGTTTCCGGGCTGACGGAAAACGGATCGATATCACGGGAGACAGAGTGGTACATGACGATAGAAATTCTTTTGTGCGCCTTGCCACGGAGCTTTTCCTGCCACAAACGGAAATGCGCTCGCTCGAGTATTCTGGTGATGCTTTGGGCGTGGCGGTTTGAAATCACTTTGGCAATCGAAGCAGGCGAGAGAGCAATTTCCTCAAACCTGCAACCTCACGAGATAAAGCTGCGCGCGCATGACTCTCGCAGCTTGCCGTTCGATATTCAATCGTGAACCTGGATTATGCCTTTGGCAATAGGATGACAGAAGCCCGATTTTCATCAAGAACGGACAGGACAACACATTTGATGTGGTCTTCGGCAACTTCCGTAAATACTCTCATGGCGCAACCATAGTAACCGGCCAATATTTATTTCGGTGCGGCACTCATTTCGGTTTTTGCTCGAAAAATTGCAAGACGATCGCCTTCGCGACGGAATTCCTCAAACACACGGGACTGCTCAAAGGCGGCCGCGAAAAATGGCCGATGATATACGACCCACACTTTGTGGGGAGGTGGCGTTTCTAGAGATTCTTCGATGCGCGCCGCGAACATACTCATCACCGGATCGCGGAACGGATTGAACATGTGAATGACGGAGTCCTCGGGCGGTGGCTCGAAATCCAGCGCATTCACGCAGCGCACTTCAGCTTCGGGAGCATTGCTTCGTGCAATCTCACATAACTTCTCCGAGACCTCTATCCCGAGCACCCGCCGAAAACCAAACTCTCGTGCCAGAATCAGAGCACGCCCTTTTCCGCTTCCAATGTCAATGAACGTGAACTTGTGGGGATCGATGGGCAGCCGCCGCATTGCCGCCCGGAATCTCGCAGGCTGCACAGGCGCGTACTGCACGGCATGTTCAACTTCGGGTTGCGAGATTCCTTCGGTGATAACGTGGTGCGATTCGTCGAAGCGAAGATCGCGGCGCCCCTGAGGCGTGAGGTGCAGCCATAAGTGATAGGGCACGGAACGAATAGCCCATTGCATGAATCCAATCGGCCCGCGGGTCTTCAAAATCCAGCCTAATGACAGTCCACGGGTAAGCGTCGGCCGTGCCACGATTCACTGAGCTTATGACGCTCCCAGAATAACCGTCAATTGAAATGACACAGTTAGTAGTTCCCTGATTGAGCCTCATGAATATTTGAAAATCACGTTGCCTCAGAACCTCTCTCCTTCCCAAGAAATAGCGAGTCTTCGCCCAGACCTCGGCTAATACATGACTAGCGCATTTTCGTTCGTACTTTCCCCGTGAGGAAATTGGGAACTGCGCAGCCCTGTCCCACGCCCTGAACCAAAGTCTCCCCTGAAGTTCAGGTATCGAGGCTGGCCTCTTTCCGGCCTATCGAGCAGGTGTTTTTTCTTCAGCCGAGCTTCAAGATTCCCAATGAGAAAGGCGAGTGACCCCTTGGGAGAATGAGGATACAAATGGCCGATAAGTGCTTTGGAACAAGGCAGTTGTTGCATGTTGGGGAGCGGTTTTCAAAGGACGGCATTGGGCGAGTTCCATTACTGAGCTTATTGTTCTGTGCGTCCCTCGCGCTCTCCGGCTGTGCTCTAACCGGCTCGGCGAATAGCGTTCCGCCAGAGTCAGCCACCCTGAGCATCGTAACGACGAGCCTTTCTGCGGCACAAGACGAGTCCTCATACAAGGCGACTCTAACTGCTTCAGGCGGTCAGACGCCGTATTCTTGGAAGATCAGCTCTGGCTCATTACCGACGGGACTGTCTCTCACGAGCGCGACCGGCGAGATTTCTGGTACGGCAACCGTGACGGGTACGTTTGCGTTCACTGTCGAAGTGGAGGACTCATCGTCGCCACTGCAGACCGCGACACACAGTTATTCGCTTCAAGTTGCAGCAAGTGGGAGCTTCCACATCACAACCACCAGCGTGCCTAGCGGAACAGTCGGCCAAGTATACGCGATGACTTTAGCAGCCAGTGGCGGCTCTACGCCATATACTTGGAGCGTCATCTCAGGAGCTCTTCCCAGCGGTTTGTCGTTAGCTTCCGGAACCGGCAAAATCTCGGGTACACCCGCTGCCACGCAGACGGCGAGCTTTGGAGTGCAAGCGACAGACGCGGTTCAGGTGACGGCGACTGCCAGGTTCAACCTTACAATTTCCGCGGCCTCAAGTGGAGGGTCGAGCTCAGGCCTCACAATCACGACTACCTCGTTGCCGGCAGGTCAGGTTTCGAAAACCTATTCGGCGACATTGGGGGCTACCGGCGGAAAGTCTCCGTATTCGTGGAATCTTGCGGCGAACTCGGGACCTTTGCCTACTGGCCTGGAACTGGGCGCTTCATCTGGAACGATCTCGGGTACGCCAGCGGCAGCGAGCACTTACAGTTTCACTATGGAAGTTTCCGATAGCAGCGTGCCTGCAAAAACGGGGTTTAAGGCCTTCATGATGTCGACACTGGGAGTGCCACTCGATAACTATGGCGCGCGCACAGACATTAAGTGCTCGACTACTACTCCGTACTTCCATTTGGAAAGTATAGGCGGTCACTGGTATTTCTGCGATGCTTTAGGAAATGGTTTCATTTCGATGAGCGTGGGCAACGTGAGTCCCAATGGGAACCCCACCCTCGACTGCAAAGGTGTCAACACATATCCGATCTATGCAGCAAAATATGGCACAAGCTGGGACGTTTCAGGAACAGGAAACAATTGGGGCTGGCAAACACTGAAGCGAATGCAGAGCTGGGGATTCAATAGCGTGGGAGAGGACTCTGGGAACAACGGCACGCTCCCGTGGGCATTCTGCATTGGATGTGGTTGGCCAGGATGGACGCAGCCGATTCCGATGCCTATCATGGTAGAACTGAAACCGGGCATCGACGCTATAGTCAACCGCTTCGGCTATATCAATAGCCCGGTCAAAGACGAGATCAGCGGAACGAACCAGAATTACACCTCGTATAGGGCGACGCTGTTCGATGTTTTTGATCCGAACTTAAGCAAAGAGTGGCAGAGTGAATTAGCAAACCCGACTGGTGCGGTGGCGCAACAGATTCGCGCCAGCAGTCCCTACATATTAGGAGTTTTGACCGATGATTCGGATTACTTTTGGGGATCCGGAGCGGGTCCCGATTTTAATACCGACGGCCACACGACTGCCAACATCGGATGGATAACCCTGCTTACCTCACCGATCCGCACATATGCCAATGCAACGCAGTTTTCAAGTCAGGCCTTTTTGTATTCGCCACAGCAGTTGTACTCGAAGGCTGAGGCAACAAATCCGACGACGGCCTGTTCGATTTCCAACCCCTGCAGTCTGCGGGATTATCTGTGGCAGAAGTACAAGGGAAGCATCTCGGCATTGAATGAAGCCTGGGGATCGAACTACACCACGTTCGATTCCAGCGGGAAGCAGGTCACGGGTGAGACGATCGGCAGTGGGAA
>JASHRN010000024.1 GCA_030037335.1 Candidatus Acidiferrales bacterium
CAACAACGCCCTATTTCTCCATTGCCCTTCTCTCGTCACTGCCTTTACGCCGTATGAATCACTCGCGCGATCGCATTCACCACGCGCTCAAATTGCGCCTGCTCAATGTGCAATTGCTTACGGCCGAGCGGTGTCAGCCGGTAATAGCGTGCGCGCCGGTTCTCCGTCGTCGTGCCCCAATGCGCTTTCACCCAGCCCTTCACCAGCATCCGTTGCAGCGCGGGATAGAGCGACCCTTCCTCCACCTGCAGCACATCTTCAGAACTTCGCTCAATCGCTTTCGCAATTTCATACCCGTGCAGCTCGCCGCGTTGCACCAGCGTTCTGAGAATCAACAGGTGCAGCGTGCCTGGCAGGATTTCGTCTCGACCCATTTTCGATACACTCCATCCATAGATAATCTATGCATAGATAGACTATGTTACAGTAATTTGGCTAGCGTCAAATGTCAAGGCTTCGATAGGTCCTTGGAGGGCTTTGTGGCACAGCCCAGCTCAGTTACACTCCGCTCATGCTGTTCATGGTGAAAATGCGAAGAATACTCGTATTTCTGCTATTGGCCCTCGCGATTCTTTTTACGCCAGCACGGACGCAAACCCAGTCTCAAGTACAAAAGTCATCGCCCACGAACGTCGACAAACGTGTTGACGCGCTGCTCAGCCGAATGACTCTGCAGGAGAAACTTACTCTTATCGGCGGGATGCACAATTTTTTTACCCGTCCGATTCCTCGCCTCGGCATCCCGTCTCTGAAAATGTCGGACGGTCCGCTCGGCGTTCACGATTACGGACCCACGACCGCCTATCCCGCTGGAATCGCGCTCGCCGCTTCCTGGAATACTGACCTTGCCCAGCGCGTGGGCGTCTCCATGGGTCGTGACGCCCGCGCTCGCGGAGTGAACATCGTGCTCGCTCCCGCCCTGAACATTTATCGCGCTCCCATGAACGGGCGCAACTTTGAATACTTCGGCGAGGATCCCTATCTCGCCTCGCGCATGGCCGTCTCCGTCGTTGAAGGAATCCAAAGCCAAAACGTCATCGCTACTGTGAAGCATTTCGTGGCCAACAACATGGAATATGATCGCCACCACATCAATGCCGTTGTGGATGAGCGCACGCTGCGCGAAATTTATCTGCCTGCCTTCGAAGCCGCCGTCCGCGAGGCCCACGTCGGAGCGGTTATGGACTCCTACAACCTCGTGAATGGCCAACACATGACGCAAAACGCACACCTTAATATCGACATCCTCAAGCACGAGTGGGGATTCGACGGCATTCTGATGTCCGATTGGGGTGCCACTTATGACGGAATCGCCGCGGCAAACGCCGGCCTTGATTTGGAAATGCCTTCGGCAAGATACATGACGCCTGCGAATCTTGTCCCAGCAATCCAGCAGGGAAAAGTGTCAGTCGCCACGATCAACGACAAAGTTCGTCGCATCCTGCGCAAAGCCATTCAATTTGGCTTCTTTGACCGCGACCAAACCGATCGCAGCATCCCCCTTTACGATCAGCGGGGCCGCGAAATTGCACGCGAGGAAGCTCGAGAGAGCATAGTGCTGCTTAAGAATGACGGCAATCTTCTGCCGCTGGATCCGACCAAATTAAAGACAATCGCGGTACTTGGCCCGGATGCTTATCCCGCAGTCATCGGCGGTGGTGGCAGCTCCCAAACCACGCCTTTTAATCAAGTCAGCTTTCTCGAGGGCATCAGCAATTACTTGTCACCACCAGTGAATCCATTCAACGATACTGTCCTCGCAGGAATGGGCGAACACGTAGGCTTCAACGCAAAAGTCTTGTACGCACCGCTCAGCGCAAAAGGAACGCTTGACCCGAAGATGGAGCCTCTGCTTTCAACCGCCGACGCCGTCATTCTCTGCGTCGGTTTCAATCCGGATACCGAAGGCGAAGGCGCCGACCGCACCTTCAGTCTCCCGGCCGGCCAGGACGACCTCATCCGCCAAGTCGCAGCACTCAATAAAAACGTGATTCTCGTAATCACCGCTGGCGGAGCCGTCGATATGACTCGCTGGATCGATCGTGTCCCCACGATTCTTCAGGCATGGTATCCCGGTGAGGAGGGCGGCGATGCGCTCGCCGATATTCTCTTCGGCGATTTCAGCCCGTCAGGAAAGCTCCCTGCCTCTTTCGAGCGCCGCTGGGAAGATAATCCCACGTTTCACAGCTACTATCCGCAACGCGACAAGAGCGTTGCCTACTCTGAAGGAATTTTCCTGGGCTATCGCTATTACGACCGCTCCAATACCAAACCTCTCTTCCCCTTCGGCTTTGGCCTTTCTTACACTCGCTTTCAGTACAGCGACCTGAGTATTTCTCCGCGCGAAGGCTCGGACCCTGACTCGGTCACCGTCTCGTTCGACGTGAAAAACGTCGGCAGTCGTGCAGGTGCCGAAGTCGCCGAGTTGTACGTCGGCGATTCGCATTCCACCGTTCCACGACCAGTTAAGGAGTTAAAAGGCTTCGCGAGGGTCTTTCTGCGTCCCGGCGAAAAGAAGCAAATTACTCTGACTCTCAATCGGCGGTCCTTCTCCTACTACGACGTCAAGAACAAACAATGGACCGCCGAGCCTGGCCCGTTTTCGATTCTTGTGGGAGGTTCGTCAGCGCAAATCGAACTGACTGGCTCGTTCACTCTAACCAAATGA
>JASHRN010000183.1 GCA_030037335.1 Candidatus Acidiferrales bacterium
AAAGGCGTCGCGAACTGGCACGAGGTACATTTTCTTGCGCAAAATCGGGTCTCCTACGCCCCATACGCCGACAGTCCAGGCCATCAAGCCGCGCAACAGAATGTATCCCGCAAGGTAGAAGGCGGCGATTCCCCACGACGGAGCGATGCACGCGGCGAGGATCGCCCAGGGCAAACCATGCGTGAAAATCAATGAGAAATGGCCCCAGGGCTGCGAGTGCTTCATGGTGAGCGTCCAGCGAACCTGGTGGCGGAAGCATTGCGCGAGAGTTTGTACGGGGAAAACCGTGAATACGGGGAAAGTCGTGACTTCGACGCGATAGCCAAGAGCGGCGAGGCGATGGCCCAGCTCATAGTCATCCGAAAAGTGATCCACGAGAGCTTCAAAGCCGCCGATTTCGGCAAGATGCACCTTGGTGGTAGCCATGGTCGCGCCCAGGGTGAAATCCACTCCTCCTAATTGCCACGCGGAGAGCACGCCGGCGTCGAAATCGGAAGTGTTGCCGAGCGCCTCCATTTCCGAAACCAAAGAGCCATCGGTGAGGCCGCGATACAAGCATGTCACCGCGCCGACTTTGGGATCGGCGAATGGCGCCGCAACGGCGTACAAATATCCGGGCGCGACACGAATATC
Source organism: Candidatus Acidiferrales bacterium (assembly GCA_030037335.1). Lineage (GTDB taxonomy): Bacteria > Acidobacteriota > Terriglobia > Acidiferrales > UBA7541 > DAHUXN01. The sequence continues at coordinate 634 of JASHRN010000183.1, forward strand.
GCTGTCGCTGATGATCAGAATTTCATGCTTCGCTTCGCGAACCATGCGGCAAAGTTTGTTCACCTTGTCGCCGGTGCCGAGGGGTTCGGCTCCAATGAGCAGGCGAATCCTGCACTGAGGAAAATCGCGAATGAGCTGTTCGATCACCGGAACCGCGGGATCTTCCGTTTCGGTGACACCGAAAATGATCTCAAATTCCGGATACTCCTGCCGGCAGAAGCTGGCGTAGTTTTCATATGCGTCGCGATCGAGGCCGCGGACGGGCTTCAGCACGCTAACGGGAGGGGCAAAAGTCTTTGTTACGGGCGGGCGATTGCGAAAAAAACGGAGCGCAGCGGTTATCGCGAGCAGGTAATAAGCGAAAGGCGCAAGGGCCAGCAGCAAGAGCGTCCAGCGCAGGATTTCATGCCACACATGTAGTCCTTGAATGAATTGCCGTTACGCGAAACTTTTCGGTCGAGGTTTTTCAGCCTACGCAGACCAACAGAACGCCAACACAGACAAGCACAACGCCAATCCAACGGCGCGCTTCGATACGTTCGCCGAGAAGAAATTTTCCGCCAAAAGCGCCGAGGACGTAACTGAGCGCGGTCACAGGCACGACGAAGCTCACGTTTTCCCAGGAAAGCAGCATCAGAAGCACGAAAAACGAGAGCGCCATAAGGCTGAGCCCGAGCCACATCCATCCGCTGCGAAAAGCGCGCAAAATCACGCGGAGCAGATTCCTGGGGGAGAAGTTGTGCACTTCGCCGATTCCCTTCATCGTTCGCGTGACGGCAAGTTCGCCGCCCGTGCCCGCGAAGATTATGATCCCGATCGAAAGCACCGTGCGAAGAATCATCCTTCCTCCGTCGTTCGTGGAGGCGTTCCTCCCACCAGCAGCACTCCGAGGCAAATGACCAGCACACCAATCCAGCGCCCCCGCGGAATCACCTCGCCGAGCAAGAGGTAACCCAGAAGCGCCACAAACAAATATCCCGTCGCGGAGGCCGGCTGAACATAGCTGTAATCCGCCCACGAAAGCACCAGCAGGTACGCAACAAAAAAAAGCAGCAAAGAAGTGATCCCCAGCCAGATTGGCCCGGAGCGGAAGGTTCTCTCAAACGCGCTCAACAGCGCAGAAGGATGCCAGTTGGAAATCGCGCCAATCTGTTCCATGCCCTTGCGCAGCAAGACATCCCCAAGAGCGCCGAAGAGCGCCATCATAGCAATGAGGACGATGGTCTTGCCGTGCAGCCGATGCCGAAATTTCATGCTCCCTGCGTTTCTGTCGGGAATTCTGTGCTGGTGCGGCTGGGAATTGTCTTTACGCCAACGGAGGGCGGCTGTTTGGCGGGAGCCTTTCCATTCTTTGCGTACTTCAAACGTTCGGAACGAAGCCGGAGAAAGGAAACGGCCTCATTGAACAGGCGCTTGCGCTCGTGCGCGTCCCAAATTGCATCGCGGACAATCCGCCACGCAACTCTGGGACGGAAATAATAAGAATCGTAGAAGCGATTTACCGCGTCCATCATTTCTTCGCGGCCGAGGCCTGGATACTCAAGATGCGGGAGCTGGTGCCCGCCCGAATCGGTAAGGGCTTCCGTAGCCAGGAAACCATTTGCCGAAGCAAGGTTGTAAAGTTCCGTGCCCGGATACGCGTGGGCCATGGAAACCTGGATAGTCTCGCAGTCCAGTTCGCGGGCGAAATCCATGGTCTTCTGAATCGTTTCTCTCGTCTCGCCCGGCAAGCCGATGATGAAGTCGCCGTGGACGCGAATGCCGACCTTCTTGCAATTCGCGGCGAACGTGCGAGCCATCTCGATGGTGGCGCCTTTCTTGATGTTCTTGAGAATTTGCGGATCGCCGGATTCGAATCCGACGATGAAGAGCCGCGCGCCAGCGTCGGCCATGGCCTTGAGCGTTTCGTAATCGCTGTGAACGCGCGCGGTGCACGACCACTGGAAACCAACCGGCTTGAAGCGCTTGCAGAGTTCGAGCACACGGTCCTTGCGAATATTGAACGTGTCGTCGTCAAAGAAAAATTCCTTCGCCTGGGGGAACAGGCGATGCGCCTGCTCGAATTCGCGCGCCACGCTATCGACAGAGCGAACTCTCCACGTATGGCCCGAGAGCGTCTGAGGCCACAGGCAAAAAGTGCATTGCGCCGGGCATCCGCGCGAGGTGTAGAAAGAGACGAACGGATGAAGGAGGAAAGGGACGTTGTAGCGTTCAATGGTCAAATCGCGCTTATAGACATCCGTCGCAAACGGCAGCTCATCGAGCTCCGCGGTGTGCAGCGGCGGACGCGTCGCATTGTGAACAACCTGGCCATTCTTGATATAACTGGCGTTCGCGATTTCCGCCAGGGGTTTGCCATTGGCGAAATCCGTCACGGCATAATCGAATTCACCGCGCACAACAAAATCAATATCCGGGCTGGCCAAAAGGCTTTCCGCGGGCTTGATCTGCACATGCGGGCCGACAAACGCGATTTTCAAGCCAGCATTGGCTTCTTTCATTGCGCGAGCGAGTTTCAAATCGCTCTGGAATCCGACGGTTGACGTGAAAATGACGACAAACTCGTAATCCTTGGAGATGTCGATGGTCTGCTGAGGAGTGATTTTGTGCGGCGGCGCGTCCAAGAGACGGCTTCCGGGCAGCATGCCAGCGGGATAAGTGAGCCAAACCGGATACCAATAGGACTCAATCTCGCGAGTAGCGGGCCAACGGGAACTGGCTCCCCCATCGAAATTTTCGAAGCTTGGGGGGTTGAGCAACAGGGTCTTCATCACCGACGCCATTCAACATCCTCCTCAGGTATTAGTGGACGCGAGCGTGCACACTACAGTAATGGTCGATTCTACTTGAATTTGCATCCGCGCAATAGCGAAGCTTTTGCATAAGGTGTCATCATTGGAATAGCTTTGCCAGCTGGCCGGTTGCCTGGAGCAGATTCAATTCGGCGCGCTCATGCGAAAGGCCCGCATCCAGGAAAGCGAGCCATTTCTCGTTTTCTTCAAGCCGCGCCTGCTCCAACTGGCTTAGAGTCGCCTGGCCCTGGTTGAAGTTGGCCTCCAATTCCTCGAGCTGTTGCTGTGCGAGCTGCAAATCGAGCTGAGCTACCTTGCGGGCGGCATCGGCTTCCCTGACTGCTTGCTCTTGTTGCTCGGCCCCTTGTGTCACAGCGTTCTTGGCAGCAACCAGCTCAAGGCTGGCTTCTTCGAAATTGGTCTTCGCCACTGCCACATCAGCCGAAGTTTTGGCGGCAAAAATCGGAATAGTGATTTGGATTCCCACATTCAGGTTGTTACGCTGAAATTTTTTGTAGAAATCCTGGTAGTTGTTGATTTCGCTCAACACGCTGTATTCTCCAACAATGCCGATGGTGGGCCAGTAGGCTCCCTTTGCCCCCTTCAACAAATCCTGTTGTGCCAAGCGATAGTTCTCGGCCTCTTTCAAACCACTACTATGATTCACCACCTCGGCTACTACGTTGGATGCAGATTCCACGGGTTCGGCAGCTAGGGTCGTATCCAAAGAGACTTGTAGGGGTTGGCCGGCGGGTAGTCCGGTCATATTCCGCAGCGAATTGGTCAGGACTTGCTCACGGTCTTGATACTGGATAACGCGCTGCTGGATTCTGGCAACCTGTAGTTCATCCTGCGTAACGGAAATGGGAAGCTCGAGCCCTGCGGCTTCGCGCTGCTGCGTCAAATCAAGAATCTGCTGCGCGCTTGCCTGTTCGCTCTGAAGCAATTGCAAGGAGCGCTCAACATTCGAGAGTTCAAGATACGAAGAGGCGGCCTTAACCATAACGTTTTCGCGGGCCTTCTGATAATCGATCTCTTTGTTTCGCGCGATCTCTTCATCGAAATGCACCGTCCCTCGCTGCTCCTTATCGAAAAGCGCCTGAGTGTACTGCATTTGGAAAACTGCCGGAGCGCCTCCCGGAATTTGCGGGAATCCATTCGTATACGCGGCGCCCGAGCCTGTGTACAAGTTCGGCCGAAAATTCGAGCGATCGACGCCCGCGGCATTTTTTGCAGCAGTGTATTGGACGCGCGCTAAAGCCAAGTCAGGACTGTGCTCGAGGACGAGCTTCACGACTTCATCGAGCGTCAAGACGTGCCCAAGAGCCGGCTGATCACTACTAGTGGACTGCGCCGGAGAAGCCGAGGGTGGAGCGGTTTGCTTCGGCTGTTGAGCCATTGCGACTCCACAAAATAGCGCGCTGCACAGGATAGCGATCCATGCGGTTTTCATATTGGTTCCTATTCGTAATGGAGTGATTCAACCGGCTGAAGGCCTGCTGCCTTGCTCGCCGGAAGATAGCCGAAAAGAACTCCCGTTGCGCACGAAACAACGAACGCCAGAAACACCGAAGGCCATGACGTAGAGATTTCGATTCCAGGGGGCACCGGGAAAAGTCGAATGATCGCCGTAACAACCGGAGGGACCAAAACTGCAATTATGATCCCGACGATCGCGCCAGCTCCGCTGATGATTCCCGCCTCCGTGAGAAACTGATAGAGAATTTCCTCATGCCGCGCCCCCACAGCTTTGCGAATGCCTACCTCGCGAGTCCGCTCGGTGACGCTTACGAGCATGATATTCATGATGCCAATTCCGCTGACCACTAAAGTGATCATGGCAATGAGCAGGAGCACAACGGTGAGCGCGAGTGAGATGTAGCGCGCAGTTTCCAGTATCGAAGAAAGATTCCGAATGTCGTAAGAGGCGCCCGCCCGGTGGCGCGATCTCAAAATGTCGGTGACCTCTTGGGTCACAAGCCCGACATCCTCGGGATTATCGGCCTGCGCATAGAAAGTTTTGATGTAACTCGACCCTGTATAATATTGAATCAAAGGAAACGGCACGAGCACAGAGTCAGTGGTAATTTCCGTTTGGCCGAAGGTCTGTACGCGCTCGCGGAAGACGCCAATCACGGTGAAATCCAAATCGCCCACATGAATCTGCTGCCCTACCGGGTCACCGTAGGGAAAAGCGAGCTGCGCGAGGTGTTCAATCAACAGGCATACTTTGCTGCTGGCCAGAAAATCTCCGTCATCAAAATAGCGGCCGCGGACAATGATGAGATTGCGGATTTGCTGAAAACCGGAGGTCACGCCGACCAGGCTGACCGGCCGCGTGGCGCTTGGCGTAGTCACGTTCATTTGAATATCGTGCGTGCCGGCTACTTGAACTACTTGCGGAATCCCTCGGCGAATCGCTTCGAGGTCGCCCATGGAAATCTGGTCTCCCATCGAAACGCTTTGCCCGATATTCGTGCTCACCAGCGATGCGTAAACAATATTCGAGCCCACCGCTTCTATCTGTGCAATGATGAAACGCTTGCCGGCCAGCGCGACGGTGACGACCAGCACGATGCACGCGCTGCCAATCACTACGCCCAGCATGGTCAATCCAGCGCGCAGTTTGTTTGAGCGCAGAGAATCAACCGCCAGATTCCAGGTTTCCTCCCAGACCATTCGCGTGCCTTTCGATTCGCGCCACTATAGCAAATCCAAGTTGGCCGCAGCCCGATTAATTCTTGACGCTTGCAAGCTCGCTCGTTACGATGATAGTAGCTTCTGTCTGGGATGCTGCTTCTTTCCGGTGCGACGGCCTGGCCATCAGTAAGTGCTGTCGAAAGGCAAAGAATGATCGAAGGCAAACGCGTCGCAGTGGTCCTGCCTGCCTTTAACGCGGAGAGAACTCTCGAGGCCACGGTCCGGGATATTTCACCCCTCGTTGACGTCAAGATCCTAGTAGATGATTCCAGCACTGACGGTACGGCGAAGCTCGCACAACAACTCGGGCTTCAGGTCTTCGTCCACGATCGCAATTACGGATACGGCCGCAATCAGCAGACCTGTTACCGCGAGGCATTGGCTTCCGGTGCGGACATCATTGTCATGCTGCACCCGGACTACCAATATAATCCGGCGCTCGTTCCTTCGCTTGCGGGAATGGTGGCATGCGGGAGCTGCGATGTAGCGCTCGGGTCGCGCATTCTGGGCGGAGGAGCGCTACGCGGAGGCATGCCAGCTTACAAATACATTTCGAATCGCGCGCTTACCGCATTTGAAAACCTCTTGCTGGGAGCTAAGCTATCCGAATACCACACCGGCTATCGCGCGTTTAGCCGCGAAGTTCTGCTGAAACTGCCGCTGCTCGAAAATTCGGACGATTTTGTATTCGACAATGAAGTTCTTGCGCAAGTTCTGTTCTTTGGTTTTCGCATTGGCGAGATATCGTGCCCTGCGCGTTATTTCGAGGAGGCTTCGTCAATTAATTTTGGCCGAAGCGTAAGGTATGGATTTGGAGTCATGGGCACGTCTCTGAAATTTTTCCTGCAGAAGATGGGCGTCATGCATTTCCGGATCTTCAAAGACAACGGACGCAAGCTCGATTTGAACTACTATTCTCTCGGTGTTCGCGAAGCCGCCGCCACACGTGTCTAGAAATCGGCGGGAGCGAATCCTTTTTTTATTTCCATCAAACCTGAATCGAAAGTTCCTCGCTCTCCTCCGGATGCCCGCGTGAAGAAAAAAAACATCGGCTTCCTGCTGCTGCTCACCGTCGTTGCACTTTTTATCCATGGTTATCATCCCTACGCAGAAGACGCGGAAATTTATGTTCCGAGCATCCTTAAGATTCTTCATCCCTCCTATTTTCCGTTTGGACAGAAGTTTTTCGAGGCCAACGGGCATCTGACCGCATTTCCGTACCTCATTGCTCTGCTTACGCGGCTGACACACGCTCCGCTCGACTGGGTGCTATTTGTCGGATATATCGCGTCGATTTTTCTGCTGTTGCTTGCCTGTTTTCGAATCGCGATGAACTGTTTCGCAACGACGGCGGGACGGTGGAGCAGCGTGACTATGATTGCATGCCTTCTGACGCTTCCCGTCGCCGGCACTTCGCTTTACATTTTCGATGAGTATCTGAACCCGCGCTCGATTTCAGCATTTGCCGTCATGTTTGCCATCGATGCCGCTATGGAAAAGAAATTCTGGCGAATGGCGATATGGCTGCTCATTACCGCCGTAATTCACCCTTTTATGACCGTTTTTGCCGTGGTGTTCATCGTTTTATGGCTAATTCGAAAAGCTGATCTATCCCGTATTCCAACAGCAAGCGCCGCGGCAGGCCCTGTATTGATTGCAGGATTTTCTTTAAAAAGGCCATCGGCGATCTATTGGAAATGTCTGGAAGATCACCGCTACTATTTTCTTCTGCGCTGGACCTGGTATGAATGGCTCGGAATCCTCGCGCCATTTATCATTCTTTGGTGGTGCCGCAAAATCGCCGAGCGGCGCGGAAATTTTCTTCTCGCCCGTTTGGCATGGACGGTCTTTCTCTTCGAATTGATCTGCTTCATTGCAGGATTGATCGTCACCATTCCGCGGCAATTGGAAATCCTCGCGCCTTACCAGCCGATGCGCAGCTTGCAGCTTGTTTATTTGCTGATGTTACTGATCATCGGGGGACTCGCCGGAGAGCATCTGCTGAAGAAACACGCGCTCCGCTGGGCCGCGCTTTTCCTTCCGATAGCTGCTGGCCTGTGCGTCGCGCAATTCAGTCTTTTCCCGGCAACGCGCCACGTGGAATGGCCCGGCGCAGCGCCGCTCAATCCGTGGCTCGAAGCATTCGCGTGGATCCGCGGAAATACTCCCGTGAATGCGATTTTCGCTCTGGACCCGAATTACATGATTTTGCCGGAGGAAAATTTCCAGGGCTTTCGCGCAGCAGCGCAGCACAGCCGCCTCGCCGATGCCAAAAAGGACTGGAGCGACGCTGTCCTCTATCCGTGGCTTCCGCTCGCCGATGATGTTTTCGCGCAAACCCAAGCTGTGGCCAACTGGAAGCAATTTGGCCCTGCCGATTTCGCGCGTTTGAAGCAGGCGTATGGCGTAACCTGGGCCATCTTGCAGAAACCGGCATCGAGCACGCTGGACTGCCCATATCAGAATGCACTGGTCGAGGTTTGCCGCATCCATTGAAGTATGAAACAAAAATTTGCCCCGTTTATTCCGGCTTGTTCTATACTCCGCCGAGCGACAAAACTCCTTAGTGAGTCATCAAAACTTTCCTGTGCATTATGGGTTTTTTATGAAAGGTAGAACGTGCTGATGACAACTGCGCCTGCTGCGACGGAGAGCCTGTGGTGTTTTCCCCATGCCCGCTGGACTGCACGGCTGAAAGAACTTTCGCCCGTATATCAGCAAGCGAAGCCTTTTCCGCACATCCATCTAGCTGATTTCCTTGACGCCACAGCAGCGCAAGCAGCGGCCGGCGAATTTCCCGAATCCTCCAGCGATGCCTGGATTCAGTACAAGCACTTCAATGAAAACAAGTCTGGCCTGGCCAAGCGCGAGCTGTTTCCAGAAATGCTTGGGCGAATGGTTGACGAACTGAACAGCCCGGAATTTCTGGAATGGCTTTCGAAACTCACCGGCATTCAGGGTCTGGTTGCCGATCCGAGCCTTGAAGGAGGCGGTCTGCACCAGTCTTCGCGCGGCGGTTTCCTGAATCTTCACACTGATTTCACGATGCATCATCACAATAAGAACTGGAAGCGAAGAATCAATCTGATCGTATACCTCAATCCAGGATGGGATCCGAGCTGGGGCGGCGCGATCGAGCTTTGGGATGCTCACATGAAGGAGTGCTGTGCGAGCGTGTCTCCGCTCCTGAACCATGCTCTGATCTTCAGCACCGTCGACCCTTCGTACCACGGCTTTCCCGAGAAGCTTCGCTGCCCGGAAGGCGTCTCGCGCAAAAGCGTGGCCCTTTACTACTACACGATTGAAAATGACCCGGCCTTGGTCGGTCGCTCGACGAATTATCAGGCGCGCCCGACGGACAGCAAGACAAAATCAGCGCTCATCTGGCTGGATAAGAAAGCTGTACATCTTTATTCCCGCGCAAAGGAAAAATTCGGCATCAGCGATCATACCGCCAGCAAGGTTCTCGATTTCTTCTCTCGAAAAAAATAGACGGGACCGCACGGTCACCGGTTCCCAGCCGCCAACTGTTTCAAATACCGTCCAACTGCTTCTTGCCAGGGCGGCAGCAACTCCATTTTCTCGCGCTTAAGACGAGCGTTCTCAAGCTGAGAATTCCGCGGGTGCGGCGCCGGGCGCTTTGTTTCCTCGCTGGAAATCGGTAGCACTGGAGTATTTTCGTATCCAGCCTGGCGGAGAATCTCCATCAGCCGGCCACGCTCGTCGGGAATCATCTTGAGCTGCTTGACGCGCACACCATCAATCATTATTCACGCTCGCTTCCTTGGATTTCGAAGCTGCCGTCGCCGATCCGATCTTGTTCGCGCCGCCCTTCGCCACCAGATTGTTCGCCAGCAGCAGAGACTCAAACGTTCCCGCGTCCGTCCACCAGCCATCGATGACGCTGTGGCGCAACTTGCCCTCTGCCAGGTACTGGTTATTCAGATCGGTGATTTCCAATTCGCCGCGGCCCGACGGTTTCAGAACGCGGATTTTCTCGAATACAGCGGCGTCGTAAAGGTAGAAACCAGTCACCGCATAATTCGATCGAGGTTGCTTGGGCTTTTCCTCAATCTTCACGATGCGTCCGGATTCGAATACCGGCACGCCAAAGCGCTCCGGATGCGACACTTCCTTCAGAAAAATATGAGCTCCGGTTCCATTGCGCCGGAACTCATCGCATCCGGCGATGATGTTCGTCTCGATGATGTTGTCGCCGAGTACCACGCAAATGGGATGCTCATCGGCAAAATGTTCCGCCAGCCGCAGCGCGTCGGCGATGCCTCCTTCGCCCTCCTGATAAGCGTAGGAGAGATGGTGCAGGCCAAAATCCTTGCCGTTGCCGAGCAAACGCAGAAAATCACCGGCACTGTGGCCGCCGGTCACCAGCAAAATATCCGTGATGCCCGCGTCCACCAGCGTTTGAATCGGATAGAACACCATGGGCCGGTCGTAAATCGGCAGCAAATGCTTGTTGGTCACCCGCGTCAACGGAAACAGCCGCGAGCCTGTGCCTCCCGCCAGCACTACGCCTTTCATGTTCGACAGATCAGCCGCCCTTTGCATGAGATTCCTGTCAGCGCGACGATTTCCCCAGTTGAGTCAATGCCTGCTTCGCTTCACGATTGCCGGAGTCCT
>JASHRN010000184.1 GCA_030037335.1 Candidatus Acidiferrales bacterium
TGGGCAATAGCGCCGAGGCGCTTTATGACGTTGGAGTTGCGGGGTTGCACCGGCTGCTCAGGCATCACGAGAAAATCCGCGAAGCCCGCGTGATTATTTGCGTCGCGGGAATGGAAGGCGCGCTGCCAAGCGTGGTGGCGGGGCTGGTGAGCGTTCCGGTGATTGCAGTGCCCACGAGCATCGGTTATGGGGCGAGCTTTTCGGGACTGGCGGGGCTGCTGGCGATGCTGAACAGTTGCGCATCAAACATCAGCGTGGTGAATATCGATAATGGATTTGGCGCTGGGTGCGTGGCGAGCTGCATTAATCACCTTTAGAAACTGGCTGGGCGCTAAGCGGCCCGAAAGCCGCTCGGGAGCAACCCGAAGGCTTGCGAGACCGCAGCAATCCTCGTATAATTGTGGCAGAGGAACGTCCCCCCTCGCAGGGTGCCACGTGAGCGTCGTTTGGGACCTACTGCGCGAAGCCAACATTCCCAACGGGCATGACCAAGCCGGGCGGGTTGAAGCGAAACCCGTCAATACAATGGAACGGCGGCGGAGCCCTCGATCCAGCGTGTATGTACCTGTCTTTGTATATGGTTACGCCTCCGAGGAAGAGCCCTTCTATCAAGAATCGAATACCCTCCAAGTGAATGCCAACGGCGGTCTTTTGCGGCTGGATACAAACGTTCAGCGGGGGCAGAAGCTGCTGGTGATGAACCGCGTCACAAAAGAAGAGCAGGAATGCTACGTTGTGAGCCTGGCGAAGCGGCCGAAGCACGCGGATTTGCGCGTGGGAATTGCGTTCGCGAAGGCAGCGCCGGGATTTTGGGGGTAGCGGCAAGTAGATTGGCAGTTCGAACTCATTCAAAATTCAATTCTTATTCAGCGGCAAGCGCAGACGGGCTTCGCAACCGTGGCCCGCAGCCACGTTCTCGAGAGTAAGGCTGCCGCCGTGAGCTTCGGCAATCTGACGACTAAGGACAAGGCCAATTCCTGAGCCGCCGGGCTTGGTTGTGAAGAACGGCACGAAAAGATTGGCGGCGCTGGGGATTCCTGGGCCTTCGTCGCGAACCCAAACTTCCAGAAAACTATCCGCTGAGCGCCAGCCGACGCGAACTCCGCCCGATGTTTCGCTGGCGGCGTCGACGGCATTCTTCACCAGATTGATGAGCACCTGATCCAACTGATCGGGATCGGCCTGGATGGTCAGCTCAGGGCCGACCTCGATGGGAATGCGCATGCGCGGATCGAGACTGGCTGCGCGCTGGACCCAGACGGCCACCGGCATCGGCTGAAGTTGCGGAGCAGGGAGACGAGCAAGACGCGCGTAAGCGTTCATGAAACGCGCCAAGCCATCTGTGCGATTGGCAATTACCGCAAGGCCGCGGCTCATGTCATCTTCCCAATCGGCGGGGCGTTGCGACCGCGCCATCATACCCGAAAGGCTCTCGGCGACAGACTTAATCGGAGCGAGTGAGTTATTCAGTTCATGGCCGATAACGCGAATGAGGCGCTGCCAGGCGAGACGTTCCTCTTCGCGCAGAGCCTGGCTGAGATCAGAAATGAGGATAAGTTGATGAGGCTTGCCGCCTTCGCGAAAGCTGCCACGATGAATTTCCCAGCGGCCCATTTTCCCGGGAAACGCGATTTGCGCGACGTGCGGAGTCTCGACGGTAAGGCAAAATTCCACGCCGAGCGCCCCCGCCGTGTGACCGAGGGCGCGTTCGGCGGGACGATTCAACAGGCGCTCGCCGGCGCGATTGATGAGTCGAAGGCAATCGGAGGAATCGAATGCAAATATGGCAATATCGATTTCTTCCACCACTTTGCGCAGGAGGGCGGTCGCTTCGAGCGCGCCGAGGCGCTGGCGGCGCAAAGTTTCACCAAGCGCGTTGACTTCGCGCATAACTTCGCCGAGAGCGTCGGGATTTTCGGCACCGCGCGCGCGAATGGAAAAATCGCCTTCATGGAGGGCGGCGAGCATATTGGAGAGAGTGCGCAGCGGAAAAGTGATGCGGTTCTGCGCGCTGAAGGCAAAGCCGAGCCAGGCAATTACGATGAAGATCGTGACCGTCCATGCGACCTTCGCTTCATGGTGGCCCGTCCAGAGAAGAATCAGGGCTGTGGCGGTGCCGAGCAGCCCCGCCAGCAGTGCGCGGATCAGGATACGGCGTTCGTAAGCGATAGGCTTCACAGCCCGTACTTTTGCAACCGCCTGTAAAGAGCGCTGCGGCTCAGCCCGAGAGTCTTGCTGGCATGGCTGACGTTGCCGCCGTAGCGGCCCATGGCTTTTTGGATAAGAGCGCGCTCGACGTCCTCAAGACTCATGTCTTCGATTCGCAGATTTCCTTCGCGAATGGGCCGCAAACCCAGATCGCTGGCGCGCACTTCCAGACCTTCCGCCAGCAAAACCGCACGCTCAACGGAGTGGTCCAATTCACGCACATTACCCGGCCAGGGATGATCGAGCAAGACTTTCATGGCCGTGGCTTCGAAGCCAGTGAGATTCTTGCGATAGCGCTGAGCGGACTGGCGAAGGAAGTGAAGAGCGAGGAGCGGAATGTCTTCCTTGCGTTCACGCAACGGCGGGAGGTGGATTTCGATGGTGTTGAGCCGGAAAAGCAAATCCTCGCGGAAACGTCCCGCTTCCACTTCCGTTTGAATATTGGCATTTGTGGCGGAAAGAATCCGGACGTCGACGCGGCGCGTGGTGGAGGAACCGACGCGTTCGAGTTCGCCGGTTTCGAGAGCACGCAGAAGTTTGGCCTGAAGATTCATAGGGACGTTGGCGATTTCGTCAAGGAAAAGAGTTCCGGCGTCGGCGAGTTCGAAACGCCCAACGCGATCGGATTTTGCGTCGGTGAAAGCGCCTTTGACGTGACCGAAAAGCTCGCTTTCAAAAACGCCCTCCGGCAACCCGCCAGCATTGACGGTGACGAACGGTTTTCCGGCCCGCGGTGAAAGGGCTTGAAGAGTTCTGGCAATGACTTCTTTCCCCGTCCCGTGTTCACCGGTGACGAGGACGTTCGCATCCGACGGGCCGACGCGGGCGATCATGTCCATGACGGGACGCATGGCTGCGGATTCGGCGATGAGTAAGGGCCGGCCGTCAGCGCGAAGCAGGCGGTTTTCCGCTTCGAGACGGACACTCTGGCGAATAGCATGGGCGAGTTCGATTTGCGTGCGAAGGATGGCAAGCAATCGGGCGTTTTCCCAGGGCTTCTGAATGAAATCCTTTGCGCCGCGGCGCATGGCTTCTACGGCAACATTCAGGCTACCCCACGCGGTCATCACAATCACAGGCAAGCTGCCATCGCGCGTGCGAATTTCCGTGAGGAGATCGAGTCCCTCCTGGCCGGAGGTGGTGTCGCGCGCATAGTTCAGGTCCATGAGAACGGAGTCAAACTCTTTGGTATCGAGAGCGGCGAGCAGTGCAGAAGGGGAAGCAACGGCATCGATGTCGAAGCCTTCCCCTTTCAAAAGCAGGCGCAAAGCCTCGCGAACGTCGGGCTGGTCGTCAGCAATGAGGACGCGCCAACGATGAGTATCCGTTGCAGGCATCAGACATTAACCTCGTAAGATTGCAAGAATTTTTGTTCTTCATTCATAGCGCAAAGCGATCAACGGATCCACGCGCGCAGCACGGCGCGCGGGAATCCAGCATGCGAACAAAGCGACAAGCGCGAGAAGCGCCGCGACAATGAGCAAAATCACGGGGTCGGAGGCGCTGACGCCATACAGCTGCGATGCGAGCAGCCGAGTTGCTGCAAGCGCGCCTGCGATTCCAATCGCGAGGCCGAGGGCAGCGAGCGTCATGCCCTGGCTGATGACCATGCGCAGCACATCTCCTGGCTTTGCTCCCAGGGCCATGCGAATGCCGATTTCGTGCGTTCGCTGCGCGATGGAGTACGCCATTACGCCATACGTCCCGATGGCTGCGAGAATCAAGGCCAACGCCGCGAAAATGCTCATGAGAATCATCGAGAATCGCTGAAAAGCGAGGGAAGTGGAGAGGATCTGTTCCATGGATTGGATGTGGCCAATCGGCAAATCAGGATCAGCATCATGGACAGCTGTTTCGACAGCATGGCTGAGCGTGAGGGGCGGCTGCGCAGTCCGCACGACAATGGAAATAGGGAACCAAGCTTGGAAACCTTGAATGCTACCCGCATCCTGCGCCACGGGAATAAAAAAGGTCGCTGGCGCCGGCGTTCCGATCGACGTTCTCACATCGCCAACCACGCCGACAATTTGTAGCGCATCCGGCTCACCGTCACTGAGATTTTGGCCGATAGGGCTGCTGTGCGGAAATTCCTCGCGCGCGAATTCCTGATTAATGACGGCCACTTTTGCCGAATAAGAAGAATCCGCATCTGTGAAGAGCCTGCCTTGCAAAAGCGGGATTCCCATCGTTCGGAAATAATCGGTCGTGACGGACCGGAAATCAGAAGAAATTCCGCGCGATTCTCCTTCCGATGCGAGCCAGACGAAGACATTCCCACCATAGTCCAACGGCAGCCCCGCACCTATGACAGCGGCGCTTTGCACTCCCGGAATGGCCTGCACTTTTTTGAGAATGCCCTCATAAAACCCGGATATTTCGGCGGCTCTCGCATTCTCGTCCGCAGCGGTTGGTTTATCGGGCAGCGGCGCGAATTTTTGCCCAGTCGTCCAGGTTTGCAGAGCGAGAATCGGATGCGGGTCGAAACCAGGATTCGTGTGCAGCAAATTGGCAAAGGTCTGAATAAGAAGCGCGGCTCCAGCGAGCAGAACCAGCGAAAGCGCCATTTCAGCAACCGCGAGCGCGCTGCGGAGACGGCTCCGCGCGGCTCCCGATGTCGCGCGGCCCACGCTTTCCTTCAGCGAATCGTTCAGGTCAACTCGCGACGATTGAAAAGCCGGCGCGAGGCCAAAGAGAATCCCAGCCGCAAACACCACAAGCGCAGTGAATGCAAGAGCCCAAGTGTCGAGAGAGATGTCATTCACGCGCGGCAAATCGGTGGGAGCAATGGAGAGGAGCAAGTGCAGGCCCCAATCCGCGAAGAGCAAACCCAGCGCGCCGCCGAGAATCGCGAGCAACAGGCTTTCTGTGAGCAACTGGCGGATGAGGCGCGAGCGACTGGCGCCGAGAGCTGTCCGAACGGCAATCTCTTTTGTGCGAGAGGCAGCGCGAGACATCAACAGATTCGCAACATTGACACAGGCGATTAAGAGAACGAATCCGATAGCGCCGAAGAGAACCAGAAGCGGAGTGCGGTAGGTGAGAGAAACCATCAAGCGAAGCGGCTGCGCGCTGAAGGAGGCGCGGTTTCTAATCAGGAAGTTCGATTGCAACTCCTTCGCAAATGGGCCTGCTGCGGTTTCGAGGTACGCGTCCGCTTGTGCATGCGTGACACCAGGTCTTAGCCGCGCAATAACGGTGTAGTTCCTGCCGCTGCCAATCCCATCAGCAACTTGGCCGATTGTGGTCCAGAGATCAATCGATTCATCTGAATTTCCGCGCAAGCTTACGTTTTGAAATCCTGCCGGCATCACGCCAACCACGGTGAACGGCTTGCTATCGAGCGAAATCGATTTGCCAAGAATGCCCGGGTCGGCGCCGAATTGAGACTTCCACAGCCCGTAGCTCAGAATCGCAACGTCGGGGCCGCTGATGCTGTCTTCCTCTTTTGTGAATTCACGGCCGAGCATCGGCGGCACGCCCATGACGCGAAAATAGTCTTTCGACACGCGCAAGGCGCGGACGCGCAAAGGCTGGCTGCCACTCGAAAGATTGAAGCCGACGCCAGTGGTTGCTGCCACATAGGAGAAAGGCTCGCTATGGGCCCTCCAGAAATCGAATTCGCGGGCATTGAATCCGGAATAATCGAGCTGCCCGTTATAGCTGACCGAGATTTGCGTGATGCGGTCCGGCTCGGGGTATGGAAGAGGCCTCAGCAGGACGCCATAGACCACGCTGAAGATTGCGGTGTTAGCCCCGATACCCAAGGCCAGCGTAAGGATGACGACCGCTGCGAATCCGGGCTGCCGAATGATGGCACGTAAACCATAGCGGATATCTTGCCAGAGCGTTTTCATCTACCGGAGTTCCCCGGAAATCTGCGGGCACGTCTCTTGCCGCTGCTCCACTGCCTCGGCCCACATAAATGCCGTGTTTTTATAGAGTAGCATAGAGTCAACTGAAACAGTAAACAGGCAGGTGTCCGATTCCGGACATTCACGTGGCTAGAATGGACAGGCTCTATCCAATCTAAGGGCGACACGAAGAGTGGGAGTTCACTCGTAACGCAGCGAATCGAGAGGATCAACCCGGGTCGCACGGCGGGCGGGAATATAGCAGGCCAAAATCGCGACAATAAGGAGTATCAGGACGGAAATGGCGGAAGACGGGATATCGACCGATTTAACGCCGAAGAGGAATCCGGCGAGGACGGTGGTGAGAGCATAAGCTCCACCCAGGCCGAACACAATGCCGATAAGGGTCAGGCGAGCGCCCTGATTGATAATCAAGCGAATGACATCACGCGGCTGCGCGCCAAGCGCCATGCGAATACCGATTTCGTGCGTACGCTGTTGAACACCGTAGGAAATCACGCCATAAATACCGATAGCCGCAAGCACAAGAGCCAGGAGCGCAAGGCAGGAAAGGATTTTTGCGTTCACGGCTTCGTGGGAAACGGAATTGGAAACCAGGTGCTCCATGGAAGCTACGGCTGTGATCGGCTGGTTTTTGTCCACCGACAGGATTGCGCTTCGCGCGGAAGCCGCAAGGGAATCCGGCGGCATAGTAGATCGCAAAACGAAGCGCATGATTCGGGACGGGGCTTGAGTATGGGGAAGAAAAAGCTGACCCGGCTGGACCCTGCCGAGAATGCGATCCTGCAAATCGGCAACCACACCAACAATTGTAAACCACTGATCAGAGACGATTGGCCGGTAGAGCGCCGCTTTGGATGGCGTTATGTGAAATCGAACCCGCTGGCCAATCGGATTTTGATCGGGCCAATAGCGGTTCGCGAGCGCCTGATTCATGATGGCGACATTCTGACTGTTCGCGGTGTCGGCGTCAGTGAAATAGCGTCCCTTGAGCAGCGGGATTTGCATTGTTTGGAAATAATGCGCATCAGTGACGCGGTAGTGAGCTACAAATTCCTCTTTGGGAGGAGGGGAAGGACGCCCCTGAATATCGAAGTTCGAAAGGTCTGTCCATCCGGTGAGAGGCAAGAAATTGACCGCACCTGCGGACATAACGCCCGGGAGATGATGCATCCTTTCGAGAGCTTGGTCGAAAAACTGACGGGTGGCGTCTGCAGTGGGATAACGGGAGAGGGGCAGCCAAACCTGGAATGACAGCACGTTCTTGGGATTGAAGTTCATGTTCTTTTTGAGAATCGCTTCAAAGCTGCTGATCAGAGTGCCCGCTCCGATCAAGAGGACGAGAGACAGAGCGACTTCGATAACGACGAGGACACTGCGGGTGAAACGGCTTTGGCGACCCGTGGTTGAGCCACGCCCACCCTCTTTGAGCGATTCAGTCAAATCCGGTTTTGAGAATTGAAAAGCAGGCGCCAAACCAAAAATAATCCCCGTCAAGACGGCAACCACCGCTGCGAAGAGCAGCACAGGCAAATTGAAGCCGACGGTTTGCTCGAAGGGGACGGCTCCGGCCATTCCAGGAGCGGGCAGAATCATGGAAAGCAAATGGAAAGCGCCGTAAGCAATCAGAAGCCCGAAAGCGCCACCGAGCAGCCCGACGAAAATGCTCTCCGTCAAGAGTTGCCGAACCAAGCGAAAGCGGCCCGCGCCCATTGCGGAGCGGATCGCCACTTCGCGCTGCCGGCCTGCGGAGCGAGAAAGCATGAGGTTGGCGACATTGGCGCAGGCAATCAGCAGGACCAGGCTCACCGCAACGAGGAGCACCAGGAGCGGATCACTGACGTTGCCGTTGATTTCATCGTGGAGAGGTTCAATGTTCACACCGGTGCCCTGATTGGTGGCCGGATACTCCATTGAGAGACGGCAAGAAATCGTGCCTAAATCGGCGTTCGCTTGAGCCAGGCTAACCCCGTTTTTCACGCGGCCGAAAACGATAAGTGAGGGATTATCACGACGAATGTCTTCGGGCGCGAACGAGAGCGGCATCCACAGGTCGAGAGGCTGATTAAATCCCAGTAAGTCAAAACCAGCAGGCAGCACGCCGACAACAGTGAAAGGCTTGTCGTCAATGATGATGCTGCGATTCAAAATGTTTGAATCCGCGCCGAAGCGGCGGCTCCAGAGCGCATGGCTGAGAACGACGACATTATCGTGGCCGGGCTGCTCTTCCTCCGAACTAAAGCCGCGGCCCAGACTGAATTTGAGACCGAGCATGGAAAAAAATCCCGGCGAGACGTGAACGCCGAGAAGTTGTTCCGGCTCGTTGCCGCTCGAAAGGTTAAAGAACCATTGTTGGTATGCGGCCATGTTCTCGAACGTGTGGCTTTGCGAACGCCAGTCGAGGAAGTCCGCGGGAGGAGTGGTGCCGTGCGTAATTTTGCGATTGAGGTCCGTCTCCCAGATAATGACGAGCTGCTGAGGATTCGGATAGGGTAAGGGCCGCAAAATTACGGCATCGACGACGGCAAAGATCGCCGTGTTTGCACCAATGCCCAAAGCGAGAGTGAGCACGGCGAACAAAGTGAACGCTGGGCTTTTTCGGAGCGTGCGAATGCCGTACAGCAAGTCCTGCCACAGTTTCGTCATCGACGTAGGGCGGGCCTGGCCGCCTGAAATGCGCTCAAGTTCACTCTGGAGAGGGAGCGTGCCGCAGGCCTGTTATACATCATTGTCGTTACCGTTTCACTAAGGATTGTTGACGCTGAAAAAAGGTGGCTATTTTATATAGTTTTTGAAGGAATTGTCTCTACGGAGGCGAAGTACTACTCAAGAAAAGCCAAATCAAACGGTAGCAAGCACGACAAAAGTGGCATCGTCCTGAAATTTTCCGCCGCTAAATTCGGCGATATGAGCGAGAGCGGCGGATTGAATTTGTGCGGCGCCGAGCGTGCTGTTCTGCCGCAGAAATTCGAGCAGGCGCGATTCGCCGTATTCCTCGCTGCTGATATTCGCCGCTTCGGTAATTCCATCGGTAAAAAGGATGAGTCGATCGCCATCGGCCAAATCGACGCTGGCCTGCTCATAGTCGGATTGTGAGATTCCCATGGCCAGGCCGCCGCAGGCAAGACGAGCGATCTCGCCATTGCGGCTGAGCAAGATTGGCGCGTTGTGCCCGGCATTGGTGTAGACGATGCGGCGCGCTTGCGCGTCGAAAACAGCGTAGAAAAAGGTGATGAAGCGATCCGAGGCGGTATTGCGCCGAATGAAGAGATTGACCTGTTCAGTGAGTTTTGCCGGTTCGAGATTTTGCGCCGCGAGGCCGCGGACGGTCGCCTGAAGATTCGACATGAGAAGGGCGGCGGCGATTCCTTTGCCGGCCACATCGGCAATGCAAAAAGCGAAGTGGCGGTCGTCAAGCTGCAGGACATCAAAATAGTCCCCGCCGATGCCGTGAATCGGGAGCCACGCGCCGGAAAATTCGCATCCGGGAATCGGAGGGATTTCCCTGGGAAGAAAACCAAGCTGAGTGCGCTGCGCTTCTTCCCATTGACCGCCAGATTGCGCGAGGCTGTGCGCTTCAAGCTCGGCGTGGTGCTGGCGCATTTTTCGGGCGGCGCGGCCATTCTCGATTTCCGCGCGAACCGTTCGCAGAAGCCGCGAATTGTCCCATGGCTTCAGGACGAAATCGCGAACACCCTCGCGCATGATTTCGACCGCAAGCTCGACGCTGCCCCACGCCGTCATGGCAACGATGGGAAGCAGATCATCCCGCTCGTGGATTTGCGAGAGCAGATCCAGACCCTCGCGGCCGGAAGTGGTGTCGCGGGCATAATTCAGATCCATCAGCAAGAGATCAAACGAGCCACGCGATAGAACTTCCAGCAGCGCGGTGGGAGAATTCACGAGCTCGAGTTCGTAGCCTTCCGCCTTGAGGAGAATGCGGAGAGCTTCGAGAATGTCGCTTTGGTCGTCGGCAATAAGCACGCGCGGAGCCGCAGTCGCGGTTGAGCCCGTCGTGATGTTTGATTCCGATTGTGCTGCGGATTCCCAGGTCACGATATCTCCGGCTTTGCGAAAGAGGGCAGATCGAGCGCCATTCCCGCCAATAACTAAATGCTTCTTTTTCTGAGTGTTAATAGCCGGAAACGTGGGGTTTGCGGCAGTTCACGCTCGTTTGCGGGATGGGCTTGTCGCGATTCCGAACAGTCAAGCTCTTTGCGCTTGTGTACCGCCCTCAACGATCCAGCCGTCCGCCAGTTGAATGATGCGGTGGCCGTAGGCCGCCCAGGATTCGTTATGGGTGACTTGAATGATTGTCGTGCCCTCATCATTGAGGCGCTTGAGCAAATCCATAATCATTTTGCCCTGGCTGGAATGGAGGCTGCCGGTTGGCTCATCCGCGAGGATGAGCTTGGGATTACCGATGACGGCGCGAGCGACAGCAACGAGCTGCTGCTGTCCGCCGGAGAGCTGGTTTGGGTAGAGAGCTTTTTTGCCGACAATTTGGAAACGGTCGAGGATATCGGCGACCATGCCGTCGCGCTCGGATTTTTTGATGTCGCGGTAAGAAAGAGGGAGATCGAGGTTTTCCGCAACCGTCAAATTGTCGAGCAAATGATACTGCTGAAAAACGAAGCCAATGTATTTCTTGTGCAGTTCGACGCGCTTGCGATTGTCGAGCCTA
The DNA here is from genome assembly GCA_030037335.1 of Candidatus Acidiferrales bacterium. Taxonomy (GTDB): domain Bacteria; phylum Acidobacteriota; class Terriglobia; order Acidiferrales; family UBA7541; genus DAHUXN01. The sequence continues at coordinate 10,765 of JASHRN010000184.1, forward strand.
TGGACTTCGTGATCGGCAAACTCAAAGTGGCCTTTCCAGGCGCCGTCGAGCATTCCGATGATGCCCATAAGAGTGGACTTGCCTGCGCCGGAGGGCCCCATGATGGTGATGAATTCGCCCTGACGAACTTCGAGGTTAATCCGGCGCAGGACCCACGTCTTACCGGCGCCCGATTCATAAAATTTTTCGACATCGATCATTCGGATCACGTTTGTCTCCCAGAAAAACCAAATTCGTATGGGGCTCAGATCCAAAAAGTGCGCAAAAGTTTACGATTAGAAATTGAGCGAGCCCATGTTTTCAATAACTTACGGTGATTTCTAATTCCTGCGCTCACTTTCGTCTTTTGTTCACCTCGTTCCCTTTAATTCGGTTATTGCGATTGCTTGGGCGGCGCGAATTTTGAGTCGTCCACCGGCGCGTTGTCCTTCACATCTTTGACCTCATAGGTTTCGGTCTGTCCGTTGGTGTACCACGCAATTTTGTAGGGAATGCTGACGCCGTCGGTCTGCCGGAAATCCGAATAATCCACTTCAACGGGCAAGGCGCCGAAGATCGTGCGATCGCGAATCGAGCGACGGACGAGCATTCCGGACTGTTGATCAAAGAAAAGAAATTCGACGACGCCATCCGGCGCAGTGGCTTGCACGACGTAGGTGGTTGCGTCGCCGATTTTGGCCTGACCGCGCAGACGCTTGGACTTGTAATTCTGCAACGCCGCGATGGGGTCCATTTGCGCTTCGCGGGTGAGGACGATGTCCTCAAAACCGTTGGCTTCGAAGCTTCCGCGATCGGTAGTTATCCAGGCGTGAGTGCCATCTGTAAAAGTTGTGACGGCTCCCTGAGGAGTTGTGAGAGTGGAATACATTTCGCCGGGAGCTTTTTGATAAGCGGTGATCGAGGATGTTTGGCCGTTTCGAGTTTCATCGAGTTGGATGACGCGCGTGTTGATTTTGCTTAGCGCGTCTTCTCCGCCTTTGGCCTGGGCGAATTTGGCGAGGATGGCATCGACGGTCGGGGCGCCGGCGGCGAGCTGAGAGAATTGCGGTTCGACGGCTTCGGCGGGTAACGCAGGCGTGCCCATCGGCTCGCTGTGTCCCTGATGGCAGGTAAAGCAACTGACTTCGGGACGGCCGCCAAAATTATTATTATTGATGGCGAAGAGCATGGTCATCATGCGCCGGGCGGTTTGCTTCTCCTGCTTGTCATCGGCGGCGAAGTTTCCCTCCACGTGGCAAAAATTGCACTGAACACCGAGGGCTGTGGTGATGTAGCGCATGCCGGGAATCAATTGAGATGCGGGGACATCTTTCAAGACCTGGATATTCTTGAATTGCTGCGCGGCGGTTTTTTCGGAAGGAGCGGATTGAGATTGCTGCGCCTGAGCCGCGAGGCCGATGGCCAGCGCAAACGCTGCTACCGCAGAAAGAACGGTGGGATGCACGAGAGCTCGCGTTCCTGACATAAAGCGCTTCCCTTCCAATGCTCGCAAGAGATGGCGCATACTTCCTCCCAAATCCGAATTTACGACACCGCCGGAACGCGGTAAGCCGGAGGACATTCCGGGTTTCTCGATTCTACTTGAATCTCAATTTTTCGCACATCGATTCTCCACCGCGCCGGCGTTTATTCGTAGCGTAATGCTTCCGTTGGATCAAGGCGCATGGCACGGCGCGCGGGAATGTAAGAAGCGAGCAAAGCAACGACGAATAAGACGAGCGCAACCACCACGAATGTGAGCGGATCGGTAGTCTTCACGCCAAAAAGCAGCTTGGTGGCATTCACATCAAAAAGGCTGGAGATCAGGCGGTTCGCCGCGAACGAGAGTGCAATGCCAATCACCAATCCTATGATCGCAAGCCAGGCGCCTTCACCCAAGACGAGTTTCATAACATCCTTTTTCTGCGCGCCGAGCGCGACGCGGATGCCGATTTCGTGCGTCCGCAAGGATACGGAATGCGCGATCAGGCCGTAAATGCCAACGGCAGCGAGCAAGAGCGCGGCGCCAGCGAAGATGCCGGCGAGCAGCAGCAAAAAGCGACGCTCGGCCATCCAGCCGCCGAGAGAATCAGCAAAGGTCGTGAATTCCACGGGAATATTTGGATCGAGCTCGTGGAAAATCGCGCGAATGGAGGGTATGACCGAGCCTGCCGGAAGCGAAGATCGCAGAACAAGGGCGGGGGCAGTGTTCGCGCCAAGCCCGCGCTGACGATAATCGACAAAAATCACAGGCGTGGAGGGTTTGTCCAACCCATCGGCGCGAATGTTGCCGACTACGCCGATGATGGTGAGCGGCTTCATGATGCCGTCCATATTGCCGAAGAAAATTTGCTGGCCAATGGGATTCTGATTGGGCCATTTCTCGCGGGCCAAGGTTTCTGTAATCAACGCGACATGCGGCGTGTTGACGCCATCCTGCGCGTTGAATACCCGGCCACGAATAAGAGGAATTCCAACCGTCTGGAAGAATTCTCCGCCCGCTACGGCATAATCTGCCGTCCCGGTCTGTTCCTTGTTCAGCGCGAAGCGCCTCCACTCCGCATCGGTGGTTGGTATCGGGTGGCCGTTGAGAATGAGGTAGAGACCGTCGGGAAAACCGTCCGGATCAGCGATGGGAAGCGCCCCAGTGATGCCAGCGGATTGAACACCGGGAATTGCGCGAACACGGGGCAGGAGTTCGTCGAGAAACTGGCTCTGCCGGGCGATACCTGCTTGCGTCGGCTGAAAAGTTGCCTGGTCATACGAGAGTGGAGGCGAAAATTTTGCGACCAGCAGATTCTGTCCGTCGAATCCGGGGTCTACAGATACAAGGCGAATAAAGCTGCGACCGAGGAGGCCGGCTCCGACGAGAAGCATCAAAGTGGCTGCAATCTCGGCGACAACGAGGCTGCTACGAGCCTTCTGATTGGCGCTGCTGTAGCCCCTTGAGCCTGCGCTCAGGGATTCATTCAAATCCACACGGCCAGCGCGCAACGCGGCAAAAAGCCCAAGTCCAATAGCCACGATGAGCGTGGCCACAAGGGTGAAGAGAAGGACGGTTCCGTTGATTGAGATCCCCGATTGCCCGGGCAAATTCGACGGAAGGATCGCCGGAAGAATGCTTGCAGCCCAAACGGCAAGCAGCGTGCCAAGCAGACCCCCGGCCATCGCCAGCGCCAGCGATTCGGCCAGCAGTTGCTGCACAAGGCGACCGCGGCCTGCGCCCAGCGCGGCGCGCACAGCCAGCTCCTTGCGGCGCGCAGAGGTGCGCGCAAGCAACAAACCGGCGACATTGGCGCACGCAATCAGAAACAATACGATTACTGCCGCAAAAAGGCTGAGGAGAGCCGAGCGGATATTGCCGACCAATTCATCGGAGAGCGGGGTCACAATGGCGTCCTGAATGAAATAATCGGGATTTTCCGTTTTGCCGTACTCGGCGTGAATTCGACGAGCGATGGTGTCGAGGTCAGCACGCGCCTGCTGTACGGTCACACCGTCGCGCAAACGCCCAATTCCTTCTCCATCGTGGGAAGTGCGGCTTGTGTTCCAGCCGAAACGCTCTATGGCGATCCAGGCAGATACGCCGGCGGGAAAATCAAAGCCTCGCGGCATGACTCCGATGACGGGATAAGGCGTGCCGTCGATCGCCAAATGAACCTGCGATAGATCGTCTTTGGCTCCAAGAAGATCGCGCCAATAGCCATAGCTCACGATGATTGCCGGAGCGCCATGCTCGACCAGCTCGTTGCGAGCGAACTCGCGCCCGCGAAAAGGCTCGACACCCATCACTTTGAAAAAATCCTGCGAAATATAGCCGACGTTCATGCGTATCGGTTCGCTGCCACCAGAAACAGCCTCGGGAATAGATGCAAATGTGGCGAGCGCGCTGAGCGTGTGGTTCTGCGAGCGGAAATCGAGGAAGTTCGGATCAGCCAGATGCGCCCAGTGGCCGTGCGCTTCTTTCTCGTTGAGGGTGACGATCTGTTGCGGATTGGGATAGGGAAGGGGGCGGAGGAGCACAGCGTCAACGACAGAAAAGATCGCAGTGGATGCGCCGATGCCGAGTGCGAGCGTCAGAATGGCGACGGTTGCGAAGCCGGGATTCTTGGCGAGGGTACGGATGCCGAAGCGGAAGTCCTGGAGAAAATTGCTCATTGCGAATCGCTCCTTCCTCACCATTCACGATCTCTGGCTGCTCGCCGTAACGTGAGAAGTTCAGTAGGGAGCCTGTCTCTTGAAACGCGCCTGCGGCAGGCAGGCTCGCCACCATCCGCGAGAAAAACTTTCGCGGCCGGGCTCGGAATAACACCTTAAAGCTTCACGCGAGCACACCCCGGCTGTCGTAAAAATGACCGAGGAATGAAACTTTAGAGCCGCGACTCTAAACAGCTTGCGTGTGGGCGCGCACAGTTTCTTCGACGATGCGGCCGTCAAACAGATGAATCGAGCGATCGGCAGCGCCGGCGAAACGAGGATCGTGCGTGACCATGCAGATCGTCGCGCCTTCGCCGTGAAGCTGGCGGAGCAAGTCCATGACCGCTTCGCTGTTCTTGGAGTCCAAGTTTCCAGTCGGCTCGTCCGCCAGCAGAATCGACGGCTGGCCGACCAAAGCGCGAGCGACAGCGACGCGCTGTTGCTGACCGCCGGAGAGCTGCGAAGGATAGTGCTTCATACGATGGGCCATTCCGACGCGCTCGAGCACTTGCTGAACGCGCTGCTTGCGTTCGGCGGAAGCCATGCTGCGATAAGTGAGCGGCAGCTCGACGTTTTCAAAGACGGTAAGGTCACCGATCAGGTTGAACGCCTGGAAAATGAAACCAATTTCACGGTTGCGAATGCGCGTGCGATCAGAGAGCGAGAGATTGGCGACAGGCTGATTATTCAGCGTGTAATTGCCTTCGCTCGGCGAATCGAGCAAACCGAGAATCGAGAGCAGCGTCGACTTGCCGCAGCCGGAGGGTCCGGCAATGGCGAGGAATTCACCGACTTTAATTTCCAGGTGGACTCCCGCAAGAGCGTGAGTCTCAATTTCGTCCGTATAGAAAACCTTGGTAACGCTGTCCAGGTGAATCAACGTTTGAGTGGCGTTCATACCCGCTCCTTTATTGGCCATATCATACGCTACTTGATGCGAATACGGTCAAAATTGTCGTAGGCGGACATGTCCGAAAGGATGACGGTGTCGCCGACGTTAAGTCCGCTGAGAATCTGGACATCGCTTACGGAAACTTTCCCTATGGCTACTTTGACGGCCACGGCTTCTGCGCCGCCATCGATTTCCTTAAACAGAGTCACGACGCTGTTCTCGTCTCCGTGAACAGGGCGCCCGACGTGGAGGACGTTTCTAAGGTGGTCGTAGAGAATTGTGCCCTCGACGCTCAAATTCGGCACAGCGCCCGGGGGAAGCGGGCCATCCAAGTGAACGTCGACGGTGCGAGTACCATTGGTGACGGATGGATCGATGCGGATGACGTGTCCCGGAATGATGCCGTTGTGCGTATCGACCGAAGCGGGCTGGCCCAGTTGGACGTTGCCGACTTGCGTTTCGGCAATCTGCAATGCCGCCTTTAGCTTTGTCTGCTCAGCAACGCTGGCGAGCTCGGCCCCGGCGGTCATTTCCTGGCCGACTTGCGCAGGTTCTTCTTGAAGGACGCCTGCAAGTCCGGCGCGGACAGTGAGTTCATTTACTTCGCGCTGGTAGAGGTCCACCTGCGCCTGATCCTGGCTTACGGTGTTTTGCTGGACAGCCAGTTGCGATTCCACGGAAGCAGCGAAGGTGTCGACTTGCTGCTGAGCCAGTGCATCCTCGTCTTTCAGCTCCTTCGCCTGGACTTCGGATTTATCTGCGACGACCTTTGCGACCACGCCCTTCTGCTCTCCTTCCTGGTCAGCTTGCGCCTGCATTTGTGCCGTGAGGTATTCCGAGCGTACGTTGGCAGCAGTCGAACGGAGCGTCATTAGGGAATTTTCGACCGTGGCTTTCAATTGGACGAGCGAAGCTTGCGCGGCTTTCAATTGGAACTTTGCGCTGGTGAGCTGCTGCTCAAGTTGGGGATTGGTCATGATGAGAATCACGGAATCCGGCTTGACCGGCGCGCCGGGAAGAATGAGGCGCTGAACGACTCGGCCTTCGGTGATTGCAGGAATGATGGTTACGGTTTCCGGGATCAGCGTTCCCAAGCCGCGGACCTGCAGCAGCATGTCACTGCGCTCCACCGTGCCGGCGTAGATAGTTGATCCGTCAACGGAGGGCGGGGCGGGTTTAAGGCGCGAAAGGCCGTAGGTAACCAGAGGAAGCAGAATGAGTATGATGACGATATAGATGATGCGGCGCATCTTTTTCTTCCGCTTGATTTCTGGGCGAACAATATCCACTTCACTTCTCCTTGACGCTCAATATAGGGCAATTCCCATGCCGAGCTACTACAGCAGCGTAAGTTTAAGCTATTCAAAGGCTTAGATGCAATATGGATGCGAGAAGTTGGCGTGGCACGCCCGATAGTGGGACTTGACTGTCCCGCTACCGGACACCATAAACGGCAGCTTGAACGCGTTTCCCTCTTGCCTTTTCATCCCTAATTGCCCATACATGCAACTCTAGGAGGATTGCGGGGTTAAGATGCCCGGCAGTGTGTCGAGATTTGACAGTTTTTGTCGACAATCCAAAACGGCTACTGCGCATCTAAGCTGGGCATTCGGCAAAGTTTTCGATCTGAGACTCATTTTGATTTGAAAGAGCGCGGATTCTCTGGGATGCGGCGTTCGTTTCATGAGGAGGAAGGAAAGTGTCTTCGCCTGAGAATGTGAATCGAACAAAAGCTTTGTTTGGTGCGGCACGACAATTTTTTGTCGCGCACAAAATTGCGTTTGCCTTCTTGTGTGGAACGGCATTGCTCGCGATCTTAATCGTGCCGCTTATCGGACAAGGACCAACTCGCGAAAAACCATCGAGAGAAAAAGACTCGCCTCAACAAATTAAGAAGCGTGCCGAGTGGTTCTTTCATCAGCGCGCTTATCCTCTGAAGCATATTCCAGCGGATGCGCGCGTGAAAGCAGTGGAGCATTTGGAACAGATGCGCGCGAGTGGAGGCACGTTCATGGAGCACTTCCTCGCACAGGCCCGTCAGTCGGAC
>JASHRN010000185.1 GCA_030037335.1 Candidatus Acidiferrales bacterium
GGTTCGGAGCCTTTGCACGGGCAGATCAGGGCCACGCGGGGCGCGTAGAAGCCGGAATGAGTAGATACGCGGCGACGCACCAGCAGGAGCCATTTCCAGCCCTCCCACAGCGACAGGAGTCCCTGCGCGATCTGCTGCAAGACGAGGATGTAGAAGAGCGCCAGCATATAGGAATAAGGATAAACAAATATCAAGCCGTTCCTACGGACGGTACAGGAGGCGATTCTAAAGCGTTATTTGTTCCGAGGGACAGCCCAAAGGACAGGTCAGGAGTGCGCCGAAGGCTTGCAGCGGCCGCTGGATGCGATTTCTTTATGTACTGATTCTTTATGCCGCGATTGTGGTGATTGACGCGCTCATCATTCAGCCGTGGCTGATGAAAGGCGTGGCCCGCGTGCCCTTCTGGATTTCGCTGGTTGCGCCTTTGGCCTTAGGACTGCTGTTCAGTTTTTGGGGAGTGCTCGTCGCGCCGACGATTTTGGCGATCATCTACGCGTACAGGGCTCATCTGCGGAGGCGAGATTCCAGCGCACCCGCCCGATGAAGACGATGAAAAGAAAATGAGGAGGCGATTCTGATGAATCGCCTCCCATGTCCCTGGGGTGTGAGTCCCGTTCCCGCTTGGGGGCAGGTAACGGATTTTACGAGCAATAGAACACCGCCCCTCGAGGAAAGTTGCGGCGGTTTTCACTGAACATTTTCAGTGAACAGTGGATCGGATTGAAGTCACTCTGCTTGCCCGGTGCGGATTCAATGGAAACACAAATCGAGATTAGAGAGAATGAGTTACGGAGCTGGGATTCGTGAAGAAGAAAGACAGGCACTCCGACCAGAACAGGCCGCCTTCGCGTCCCGAGGAAATCGACGACGCAAGGCTGATCGCGCATCTTTCCAGCGCCGCACGCCCACAGAGCATTCGCGAAATTGCCTCGGCGCTGGATTTGCGGCACTGGGGACGGCGCGCTTTGCCCAAGCTGCTCGCCAGACTGAAGCGCAGCGGCGATGTGGATGAGACGCACGGGCGCTTCCGGCTGACGGCCCAGCGTCCTGATCGCACGAGTCCCACGCAAGCGAAACCCGCGCGGGCGAGTCAGGAAAAACATCCTCCGCACGAAGCAAACATCATCGCAGGCAGACTAGTGGCGCATCGCGATGGTTACGGGTTTGTCGTTCCTGACCGTCCCATCCCGTCGATGGAAGGCGATTTATTTATCGGCGCGCATGCGATGGGCGATGCGATGCATGGCGACCGCGTTTTGGCGCGAATCATCAGGCGCGATCCTGTTGGCCGCTTTGAAGGGCGGATCGAAAAAATCACCGCACGCGCGCATCCGACTGTCGTCGGGCTTTTCCGCTATGGAGTGCACGGAAATGTCGTGCTGCCTTACGAAACGCGAATTGGCCACGAAATCGTCATTCCGCCCGGAGAAGAACTTACGCCAGCGCTGCGCGAAAAACTGCGGCTGAGTTCTGCTGAATCGTCGCGATTGAGCCAGCGGCTGCGCTTGCCCGAACTCGATGGCGCGGTCGTGGACGTGGAAGTCACGCGGTATCCGCGCGGCGGAGCGGCGCCCGCGGGACGCGTAGTGGAAATCCTCGGGCGTCATGGCGAAATGGGCGTGGATGTGGAAATTGTTATTCGCAAGCACCATTTGCCGCACGTGTTTAGCGCCGAGGTGCAGGAGCAGGCGCGCGCAGCAGCGCAGGAAGTTCGCCGCGAAGATATAGCCGGACGGCGCGATTTCCGCGATTTGCCGATTGTCACTATTGACGGAGAAACGGCGAAAGATTTCGACGATGCGGTTTTCGTTGCACCGCGCACAGCCGGCGGATTCGAGCTGCAAGTGCACATCGCTGATGTTGCACATTACGTCCGCCGTGGTTCGGAGCTGGACCACGAAGCGCGCCTTCGCGGCACATCGGTCTATTTTCCGGATCGTGCGATTCCCATGCTGCCGGAGGAGCTTTCCAACGGGATTTGTTCACTCAACCCGCGCGTCGACCGGCTGGTAATGAGCGCGATTCTGCAAATCGATAGCGATGGCAAGGTGGTTCACGCGGAATTTACGCCCGGTGTGATTCGTTCGGTTGAACGCATGACCTACACAAACGTGAACAAGATTTTGGAAGGCGATGCCGAAATGACCGCGCGTTACTCGCCATTGGTAGAAAACTTTCGGAGCATGAAGACGCTCGCGCTTGCGCTCAATGCACAGCGGGCCGGCCGTGGCTCGATTGATTTCGACTTGCCCGAGCCGGTGATTGAATTCGACGAAATGGGCCGAATGACCGGAATCGTCCGAAGCGTGCGCAATATCGCCCACCGTATCATTGAAGAATTTATGCTCGCAGCGAACGAAGCTGTGGCGGCTTACCTCGAGGGTCGTGGAATTGCTTCGCTGCACCGCGTTCACGAAAAGCCGGATGCAAAAAAAGTGCTCGAATTCGAGGAGCTCGCGCGAGCATTCGGCTATTCATTTGGCATAGAGGACCTTTCCGAAAAGCGCATTGCTGTCCGGCACGGCAGCGTGCGCCCCGCGGGCCGCGAACGCCGCAGCCGCATGCGTCCAATGCATGTGAGCCTGCCCGCCGGCGAAATCGCTATTCGTCCGCAGCACTATCAGCGCCTTACTGCCAAGATTGCGGGAAAACCGGAAGAGCGTATTCTCTCTTACCTGATGCTGCGCTCGCTGAAGCAAGCCCGCTACGCAGCCGAGCCTCTCGGTCATTTCGCGCTCGCAGCGGATCAATATACGCATTTCACATCGCCCATCCGCCGTTATCCAGACCTCATCGTTCATCGCATACTGAAGTGGGCGCTGGAAAATCCCGGCGCAACGAAAGGGCCTTATCGCGAGGCGGAATTGAAGGAGATCGCTGTGGAAACTTCCGACGCCGAGCGCCGGGCTGACGGCGCCGAACGCGAACTGATGGACTGGAAAACTGTGCAGTATATGGAAGGCCATCTCGGCGAGGAATACGACGCATTGATAATTTCCGTGCAGAAGTTCGGTTTTTTTGTCGAGCTATTCGAGGTCTTCGTGGAAGGGCTCGTGCCAATCGACCGGCTGGAGGAAACGCTCGGCGCGCGTTTCCGCTACCGTGAAAGCGATCACGCGATCGTTTCGGATTATTTTCGTTCGCGGAAAAATCAGGGTGGACGGCGGGAATTCCGGCTGGGAGACAAAGTGCGCGTCCGCGCTGAGCGCATCGATTCGTTCCGCAATCGCGTGGAATTCAGCATCTCCAATTAGCTTTTCACACAGGATTTCCACAGATCTTTTCCGCGTACTTCCATTCGTACTATTGACGCTGCTTCTGTGCCCTTCTAGGCTGCCTCAATGCCGTCGTTTACTTATCTTATTGGTAAACGAGTAGAAGTAAGTTATCGAGCGGCGGATATTCATCTGTGCGTGACCGCAACGCTTACGCGCGATTCCGGTAAGGATATCCATTTGGAGGATCGTTTCACGCAATCGGGACGCGAAAACACGCTGCGCATTGCGATTCCTTACTCCGCCCTCCTGCGCATTCGTGAAGTTTTCCAGAAACCTGAAACCGCGCCAGCCGTCTGACCAGAGTTTTCCTCCCTTCTCAGCTTCGTTTTCCGCGCATTTGCCGCTAAAATTTGTCCCGCCGCGAAACCGGTTATTGTTCAGGAGGGGGCATGAAACCGCGTGTGGGATTGATCGGGCTTGGGCTGATGGGCGCGCCGATGGGCGCCAACTTGCTCAAAGCGGGATTCCCGTTGGTGGTCTGGAACCGGACCGCGGAAAAGGCGCGCCGGCTCGTCGATGAAGGCGCGCTGTTTGGCAAGTCACCGGAGGATGTCGCTTCGCAATGTGATGTCTTGCTTACGATTGTCAGCGATCCTTCTGCGCTTGAAGAGGTCCTATGGGGAAAAGATGGGGCTTTGGCCGGCCTGAAGAGGGGTAGCGCGCTGATCGATTCGAGCACTGTTTCGCCGGCGCTCGCGCGGAAAATTGCTCAGGCGTGTGCGCAGAAATCCATTGATTTTCTTGACGCGCCCGTCACAGGCGGCACATGGGGAGCGGAAAAGGGCGAATTGGTATTCATGATCGGCGGCAAAAAAGAAACGCTTGAGCGCGTGGAGCCAGTTCTTCAGGCTCTCGGCAAGCGTTTCTTTTTGCTTGGACCGAACGGCGCGGGGCAAACTGTAAAGCTTGCCATGAATCTGATCCTAGCTCTGCAGGTGGAGGCGCTTGCGGAGGGGCTCGAGCTCGTTACGAGCTCCGGCGTCGAACCAACGAAACTGATTGAGGTTCTGCAATCGAGCATGGGGCGGGCGCCGGTCCTCGATGTGAAAGCTCCGGTAATTCTGAAGCGCGATTTCACGCCGAGCTTTCCACTACGCTTAATGCACAAGGACATCCGGCTCGCCATGGAACTCGCGAAAGAAAACGGAATCGAGCTACCAGCGGGTGCGGCGGCCTATCAGGCATACTCCGCCGTGAAAGCCCGCGCGAAAGCCGATGTCGACTACGCTGCGATCGCCTCTTACTGGAAGAAAAATTGACGGCCGCATTAAGACGTCATTCCAAGGAATCCCGATAGTATCAACTGGGATGACGAGCCTGCCTGCCGCAGGCAGGGAATCTGCTTTTGCAGTTCGGTCATGCCGATCTTAAGTAACTTCAAAGCATCTGCGAACGCGCGCAGAAGCATCCGCATCGTTGATGCAGGCATAATAGCTTCTTGAGTTCCATCCGAATGCCCAACGCGCTGCCCGCAAACCGAAATATATTTTCGCGCTATCCGTGGCTCAGTTTACTGCTGCGGATCTGCGGCAGCGCCATTGCCCTGCTGGTCCTGTTCCGCTTTCTTCCGCTGGGAAAGGTTTTGCAAACATTGCGCCGCCTGCCGCCGCATTTGTGGATGATGCTTGTCGCCGCTTACTTATGTGCACATGTAATCGCCATTACGAAATGGCGCATGATGGTGAATCTGGCAGGTGCGCGCCTGACTTTTCGGCAAGCCGTCCGCTGCTACTTCTCGGGACTCTTCAGCACTCTTTTTCTCCCCTCCATTATCGGCGGGGACGTTGTGCGCGCCGCCATGGCCTTTCGGATGGGTAAGAGCAAGGCGGGAATCGTCCTGGGCGGCGTGATTGACCGAAGCCTTGACTTCGTCGCGCTCGTGCTTCTCGCCGCGCTGGGCGCCGCGCTCGTTCCGGGGACTCTGCCGATGGAAGCGCGACACATTTTCTTCATAGGCGGCATTGTGTTGATTGCGACCGGCATTTTGATTGCGCCGCTAGTTTTGTGGTTTCCGGCGCGAAAAATACGCTTTGGCCTTCGCCGCCGCATGATCCGTTTGCGACGCGCGGCCCGCTCCATGCGCGGAAAGCCGCAAAGAGTAGCCGCAGCTCTGTGCCTGGGGATACTTGCTCAAGGAAGCTTCATCTGGCTGACATCGCGGGCGGCCGCCGCCACGGACCTGCACCTGCTGTTTCGCGCGTGGCTTTTCGCCTGGCCGCTTGCAAAATTCTGCGCGGTGATTCCCATCACGCAAGGCGGAATCGGAGTGCGGGAAGCAGCGTTGGTCGTCCTCCTGATTCCGTTCGGCGCGCCCGCTGTGAAAACGGCAGCGGTAGGGCTGGCGTGGGAAGCTGTGATCATCAGCGGCGGGTTAATCGCAGGTCTCGCTGCATTTCTGTTGGGAAGATTCTCCGGCGCGAGCGCGGCAGCCACGCACACAGAAATGGCGCCAGAAGCGCCGTCCTCTAAATTCCAATCTTCATAGTTTCCGCGAGAGATTCGCTTCCGAAAGCCGCAGTTCAAAAAACAGCGAGTCCGGGACCGGATTGAAGCGGTAAGCCGTAATTTCCTGAAAACCCAGCGAACAGTACAGCGCGATGGCCTTTTGCATCGACGGCATTGTGTCGAGGCGCATTCGCGCATAACCAGCAGCTTGCGCGTCTTCGATCAAGGCGCACGCCAAAGAGGAACCGATCCTTTTCCCCTGGTATTTCGGCCTGACAAACAGGCGTTTCATTTCACAAATGTCGCTCTCCAATTTCCGGAACGCGCCGCAGCCCACCGCTTCATCTCCCTCGAATGCGAGAAGCAATCGTCCGCTCGGCCGCGCATATTCGCCGGGAAGATTCGCCAGCTCTTTCTCAAACCCCTGGAAGCACAGATTCACATTCAGCGTGGATTCATACTCGCGGAAAAGCGTCCGCACAAGCTCTACAAATTCCGGCGCATCGGCATCTTGAATTCGCATGATTCACCTCGTGCGAATTCTAAAATCTTATGATTGTGCCTTGGAGAATCGCCAGCGTGACGCTCTGGCCCAAAAAGACAAATTGGCTGGCCTAGGGTCGCCTCGCACGCTGGAGATTCAGCGGCGCCGCCGTTTGGTGTGCGGTGTTGCGGATTTTACCGCGATGCCCTGAATTTCAAATCGTGCGCCTAACAGAAGAGGGCCAGAACCTATGAAGGCACGCGCGGGAAACGGCTCCGCGAAATACGTTCGGTAAACGGAATTGAATTTTTCGAAGAGCGAGACGTCCGAACAGAACACCTGCACAAAAACCAGATCGTTCATCGACAACCGCACATGCGAAAGCGTCTCCAGAAACAAATCCAGCATCATTTGCGCTTCCTGCTCGGCGTCCGCCGGCGGTTTTCGAGTTACCGGATCGAGCCCAATGTGTCCGCTAAGATAAAACGTATCGCCAATCAGGACGCCGTTTGAAAACGGCAGCGGCCCATATCCCGAAGGAGCCGGAATATACCGCCGCTGCTCCTTTGTGTTAGCGCGTTTGCCTTTTCGAGCCTCCAGCTTCCGGCCTCCAGCCTCTAGTTAATGGGCATACTTTGAATAATTCGGGAACGGCGGCACGTGCGGCTTCGGCAGAGGATTCTTGCTCAGCTCATCCATTGCCACCGAAATCGCCTTCTCGAGCTGCACGTCGTGTCCCTCACGCCAGGCTTTGGGATCCAAAATGATCGGCACGTCTGGCGGAACGCCGTGATTCTCCACGTCCCATGTGCCGTTGGGATTGAAGAAGGCGACGCGCGGTGCGGTGACGAATCCGCCA
>JASHRN010000025.1 GCA_030037335.1 Candidatus Acidiferrales bacterium
GATCGTGACACAAGGAGTCAAAATTCAAACTGACCCGCTGCCTAAATTTTCCACGGTTCGGGATATTTCAGGCTTACCAGATACAATCCTTCCGGCGGCGCGGTCGGCCCCGAACGCGACCGGTCCCGCGCTTCAAACACTCCCGCAATGTCTTCCGGCTGCAACTTCCCTCTACCAACATCCAGAAGTGTCCCCACAATTTTCCGCACCATGTACCGCAAAAAAGATTTGCCTGTCACTACGTACACAATCTCTTCCCGTTCCGCGTGCCGCTCCACTTCCGACCGGGAAATCACCCGCACTGGCGACTTGTCTCTGTCTGTTTCCTCCGAACCGCTCGTCGCCGCGAATGAACTGAAATCGTGCTCTCCTTCGAAGCACCTCGCCGCCGCCATCATCGCTTCCTCATCCAAAGGAAACGGATAATGCAGCACCCTCTGATATTCAAACGGAGACATCACCGCTCCGCGAAATATTCTGTACTGATAAGTCTTCTCCATCGCCTGCCATCGCGCATGAAAATCCTGGCCCATTTCCTCCGCTTCAACCACGCGAATCGCCGCCGGCAACAGCGCGTTCAGGGCACGCCGCAGCTCCTCCGTAGTCAATCCCGACCGCGTTTTGAAGCTCGCCACCTGCCCCAGCGCATGCACTCCGGCGTCGGTCCGGCTCGCCCCATGGATTGACACCGGCTCCTGCGTGATTTTTCGCACCACATCCGTCAATGTTCCCTGGATTGTCGCTACGCCGGGTTGCGTCTGCCAGCCGTGGAATTTGGAACCGTCATAGGCAAGCGTCAGCTTGATGTTTCTCATGCGCCAGAAATTATCGCATGATGCCCTTCTGTGGAGAGGAACAAACGAAGATAAACGCTAAAGGTTGCGGCGCACAGCCTCGACCGGCTTGGCGATCCTGGCTATCCTGGAAGTAAAGTACGCTGGCCCCATGCACACCGGCTCGAATTCCGCATCAATGCCGCTTCCTGTGTACTCCGCGTCTTTATCCTCGGCGGAAAATTGAATCGCCCGAAATCGCTTTTCCGCGCACAACTCAAACCAGTGCCGGATGCCCGGTCCAACCGAGATCAAATCTCCCGGCTCCAGCTCGACCGTAATCACGCCTCGCCCTGCGGGATGAATGTACCAAACGCCTCGTCCCGCCAGAATAAATCGCGCCTCATCGCTGTTATGCCAGTGCTCTCTTTTGAATTCCCTCAGCATTTCTTCCAGTCCTGGAGTCTCCGGCGTCAAATCCACCACGTCATATGCGCAGAAATTCCTTTTGCTCTTGTACCCCTCCAGCTCCGGCTCGTACGTTTTTAGGATTTCTTCTGCGAAAGAAAATGCGGGAATCGGACTTACGCGCGTCCAGCGTTGATACTCGACGCCTATGCCCGCCAAAAAACTCTCAATTTCGGCTGGCATAATGAAAGTCCGCCCAAGTTGAGGGACCCTCACAATCGCCATACTAAAACCCCACCGGCCCGCTCGGCGGCTCAGACAAAAACGCTCACCATAGCAGACGCATACCTCTTCTCGGTCTCAGGACACAACGTCCAAAAGGAAACTGCCTTGCGAAGCGCCTACCCTCTAAGTAGAAGCTGCGCGGGAAATCTCATCAGCGAGTCTTGCGCGAATCCTGCCCGATTGCAAGCCTTTTCTGCTGCCCGTTAAGATCATCGGCTCGCTTCGACGGCACAGCAGGCACTCAAACGCCCATAAAAAAACATTGTCATTCCGAGGAGGAGCGGCGGCTTCCCGAGACGACGAGGAATCTGCATTTGCTTAGCTATCCCAAATCCAAGAAACCCCTACGCGCTCAGTCGTGCAAAATGGCTCCCCGGCTTCGTGATCGGCTCGCCTCGACGGCACAGCGGGCACTCAAATGCCTCGTAACTCGGGATACTGATTTCAATCAGCGCCTTCGCCGGGACATCCCAATCCAGCTTCCCCGCGCTTCGGTCAATCAAGGCTCCCGCACCAACCACTCTTCCCCCAGCCTGTTCCACAATTCCAATCGTCTCGCGCGTCGACCCGCCCGTCGTCCACACATCTTCGACCACAACTGCCCGCTCCCCTCTTCGCAACTCAAAGCCTCGCCGCAGCGCCATTTGCCCTGACGAGTCCCTTTCAACAAAAATCGTCCGTACTCCTAGCTTCCTTCCCACCTCATGCCCTACTAATATCCCGCCAAGCGCCGGAGACACCACGCACTCCACATCCATTCCGCGGAACTTCTCGCCCAGCGCCCCCCCTAGCCTCTCCGCCAGGTCCGGATACTGCAGCACCAGCGCACATTGCACGTACGTCGCGCTATGTCGTCCGCTCGAGAGCTCGAAATGCCCGTGCCTTACCGCGCCCGCCCTTTCCAATATCTGCTGGACTTCGCTCGCTTCCACCGCCATTCCTCCGTGCTTGCAGTCGCCATCCGGCCGTTTAGCCACTCTCGACCAATTCAACGCGCGTAGCCTAGGTTACGCCGTCCTCATTGTCAACTTTCCCCGCCAATGCTACCTTATTCCTCCTTATGCGCTCTCTTTTTCGAAGCCATACCGGCGCGGGGACCGTGCGATTCCCCTTAACTCGCTGATTCTATTTGCATACCCTTGAGCGCTCCTTGCATCGAATCAGTTGAAACAAATCGACCTGCTGGCACGTTTCACTCAGTTAGGAAAATAAAGCACATCTTCAAATAGCCTGAGAGGAAGAAAACTATATGACTGGAAGGTATTTTCGCGTCATCGCTGCTTTTTATCTCGTGGCTTCCCTTGCGGTTGGCTTGCCCGTTTTCGCCCAAGCGCCAGCGCAACAGGGTGCCGCGCAGGCCGCTGCAAATTCGCAGCAGCCTTCTTCCATCCCCTATAACGCCCTCCTCGGAAGTATCGATTATTCCAAGAACAAGCGCACATTCCCAAATTTTTGGTCCGCTTACACACCGCGATTCGTCCCGCAGCCAAATCTTGTGAACGCCCCTGATCTCTACAGCCGTATTCACGATGGCAAACTTGAGCTCAGTATCGAGGACGCTATCAGCCTCGCGCTCCAGAACGACCTCGACATCGCCGTCGCCGAATATACTCCTTGGATTGACCAGACCCAACTGCTCAACGCCGAAGGCGGCGGCACTCCTCTCGGCCAATTCGTTATCGGCGGCGGAGGCGGTGGTGCATTCGATCCCGTCCTCTTTGCAACGTCGGGCGTTTCAGACGCGGTGAATCTCTCAAACACGCCGTTCACCATTGGCGTGTTCGTGCCCAATTATGAGACGCACTCGACTACTTTCGACTTTGGGTACGAACAAAAGCTCCACACCGGGACCTCCGTCTCCATCTCTTTCGACAATGACCGCTCCTCTATCAACATACCCGATTCCATCTATAACCCCGCCCTTCAGTCCACTTTTTCCATCTCGATTTCGCAACCCCTCCTACAGGGATTCGGCCTCGTGCCAAACATGCGCTTCATTATCGAAGCGCGTAATACCGACGAAATCGGCAAGCTCCAATTCGAAGAACAGGTCATCAACTCCGTCACCCAAGTCGAGACTCAATATTGGACTCTCGTCTCCGACCGCCAAGCTATCGACGTGGCTAACCAGACGCTTGCCGTCTCCGAAAAGCTTCTACAAGATGACGAGCGTCAACTGCAAATCGGTACCCTGGCGCATCTGGATGTGGTCACAGCCGAATCGTCGGTCGCTTCCGATCAACAGTCGCTCATCGCCGCTCAAACTACCGAACTTCAGCAGGAAACTGTTGTCCTGAGTTTGATCGCCAAGGACCCCATGGACCCTCGTCTTCAGGGACTCGAGATCCTTCCCACAACCGGCCTCGATCAGGTTCCCCAGGTCCCCAACGTGACCCTCCCCGCCGCCGTTAACGAAGCCTGGACGAGTCGTCCTGAGCTCCAGGCCGACCAGCTCACCTTGAAAAACGACCGCGTCGAAATCCGAGCAACAAGAAACAGCCTGCTGCCTCAACTCAACCTGTCCGGCAACTACTCGACTGGCAGCTTGGCCGGCACTGTTATCAATACTGGAGTTCTTCAACAATTTGGACTCACCCCTCCCTTTCCTTCTTCCGGCGGGCTTGGCACGGTTTACTCGCAGCTCTTTAGCAATAACTATCCGACCTATAGCGGCAGTCTGACTTTCAATATGCCGCTTCGCAATCGCTCCGCGCAGGCGGCTGCCGCGCAAGCGCAATTGAACGACCGTGAGGAGCAAACTGCATTTCAGCGCGACAAAAACAACATCGTCGTCGCCGTTCGCCAGGCTCTCACCGCCGTCCAGCAAGACGCCGCCCTCGTCGTCGCTGATGTCGAAGCCACCAAACTCGCTCAAGAAACCTACGATGATGAAGTGAAGAAATTCGATCTCGGCACTTCCACCACTTACAACGTCGTTCTTCAGTCCCGCGACCTCAACGCCGCAAAACTGAATGAGCTCACCGCCAAAACCAGCCTGGCCATTGCGCTCGTCAACTTTAATCAGGCCCTTGGCCGCACGCTGTCAGCCA
>JASHRN010000186.1 GCA_030037335.1 Candidatus Acidiferrales bacterium
CGGCGAAAGAGAAATTGATGATAGGAATTGTTTTGTTCTTCAATGGCGAAGCAGATGAAGCTGACCAATGCTCAATTTAGGAGTTTTGTTGACTGCCCGCTCGAGGAGAAGGACTACGTGGCTATTCTAGTGCAGAAGGGCTATTTAACCCAGCCTTCCCAAAAGCCTGACGAATCCTGACGCTTCGCAATACTGTATGTACAACTTTTGAGGACTACTCCAAGAGCAATGCGTGTGCGTTGGCGTCATAAAAGATAATTGCGAATCGTCGAAGGCAAGGCGCCAGGGAAGAAACGGGCCCTTCTGGTTGGATTCTCTACAAAATAAATCAATTTAGGCATCGTCAATGGTGCACAGAATCGGTATGGAGGTATGCGCTGAACCAGCCGCTGATGCTAGCAGACTTCACATAAACATTGCGGTAGCCCATATCTTCGGCGCAGCGAGAAATGGATGTGGAGGCTGGGCCGATCCGGTTATTGGCCGCGGATGATGCCGGGTTCGCCGGCGCCGGGCATGATTTTGGGTTCGCCCTTGGCGCGGGCGGTTTTGCCGTCGCCGATGACGGAGTGATGAAAAGCGGCTTCGAGCATAATCGCGCTGGCGGTGTACCACGCGATGATCGCCGAGACGATGAAAAGGTATCCGGCGATGACCTGCGCGGTTGGCGACGCGAGAAGTTCGCCGACGGCGGCAGAAGTGGAGCCGGCGGCGAGAAACCAGAGCACGACGGCCACCATTTTATTTTCCGCGCATGCGGCCCACATTCCCATCCAGGTGACCGCAGCCAAGACAATGAACCAATAGCCGAGAGCGGGGAAAGCTCCCGCGGGCTTGTGAAGCGCGCCGGTCACGAAGGCGTACTGCAGGAGTCCGTAAGCGATCCAGAAAGCGCCCCAGGTGCCGTGCATGGCGGTGGCGGTGACGTCGCGCGCTTTGAACGCCCACATGCCACAGGCGAATTGCGCGATGCCGCCGAAAGTGGCGGCGAAGGAGGCCAGGTAGAGGTCGGTATTCGCACCGCCGTACCAGCCAGCCATGTGAGCGGCGACCATGAAAGTGGCTCCGGCGAAAGCGAAGAGTCCAAGAACGGATGGAGCGGCGATGGGCTGGAGATAGACCTGGGCGGGAACGAGTTCGATGGTGGCGTTGTTGAGTGGTGGTGCGGCAGTGGTCATAGGGTCCTCCTTACAGAGAGATGGAAACTGACTTTCGCGTGGCAACTGGGCTTCGGCGGAAAAACAGAGACGAGCAGCTGGCTACTCTTTTGATGAAAAGGCAGACGTGAGTGTCACATGGATGAGTCCCGCATATTCGTTCTGGAGGTTGGAAGCTTGAGACTGGAGGCTGGACGAAAAACAAATGCAGATCTTCGCTTCGCTCAGGATGACAAATATGAAAGGCCCCCACGCTCAAGAAACGAGCGTGGGGCACCCACAAAGGCAGGTCCTGCAAGCCGACCCCTACGAAACGTGCGGTGAATTAGAAGGGGAAACGGAAGGTCCAGATCCAGCGATGGTCGTATTCGTGGTATTTGGTGACGGCAATTTGAACGCCGCCGCCGAATTCAAAATGCAGGCGCTCGCCGATGTCGAATGGTCCGATGAGGAGGCCAGGAGTGACAAAATTTTCCGTGTCGCCGGATTTGGGGCCGTCGACGAAGAAAGTGGTATTGGATTCAACCTCGGGCCAGAGATGTTTTTTGATTCCGAACTGAAAGGTGTTGTTGAAAATGATGTCGCGGCCGAGAGTGGCTGTGCCACTCTGAGGCAAGTCCGCACCGAAGTTGGTCTGGTAATCGAAGGCGAGCCGGCTGGAGGTCCAGCCCTTTGCGGCGGCGATCATGGGAGTCCAAATGGTGTGGCCTTTGCCGTTCGGCGGAGTGGCGGAAGGAAATTCGCCGCCGAGGAAGAACCCAACGAAATAATCGCCGCGATGTTCGGGCGCGGAGAAGGCGCGGAATTTCATGAAAATGGAAACGTCGCCGAAACCATCGGGCATGTTAGGCGCTCGATATTCCATGTAAGGAGGAATTCCGACCTGAACTTCCATGCGGGTATTGGGGATGATTTCGAGACCTTTCATGCTGCCGAAATCGTCGTTGACGATGCCGTCTTTGACTTCCTGATAGGAATCGAAGCGAAATTGCTGGACCAAATCGACGTGAGTGGTGATGAGCGGAGCGACATAGTGAGGCTGCTTGCTGCGGGCTTTATCGACGGCACGGAGCCAGCGGTGCACCCAGTCGTTCTGGCTCTTGAACGGATAAAATTGGTCGAGAAGGTTGGAGGTGTCCGGGAAGTCGCTGGAGGAAAAAGCAAAATCGGAGGGATTGGCGAGATTGGCGAAGGAGTTGTCATTGGAAAGATCGAAAAGAGTGGACGAACTTGAGGAATTTGAGGATTGGATGGAAGTGGCGTTCTGAGCGCAGGATGCCGGAGCGCCGATAAAAAAGAACCAAGTGAAAGTGATCGTCATGAATGATACGAGAACGAGTTGGATTTTCATTTTGTTCGCCCACAATCCGGGCCAGGCATCAGGCTGGAAAAATCTCGATTGAAACAGCTAGAGAGGAAGAACGACGGCCTCCTTGTGCGGAATTGAGTTCAGTGTTGCATCGCTGATGTGCAAATGGGACATCACCAACTGCGGCGGAAGATGGGTGAGCCACTGGTTGAGCGAAAGATCCTGGTAAAAGCCGGCACGGAACATCTCGAGGAAAATCAAATCTTCGGTGCCGGTGTTTTCGATGTAGTGCGGGAAGGTTTGCAGGACATAGCCGACGTCACCTTTGCTGAAATCCATAGTGCGAGCTTTGGCACCCGCGGCGAAGACGGTCATGCGGCCTTTTCCGGCAATGTAGTACTGCCATTCATCGGCGTTTTCGTGCCAGTGCATTTCGCGCATTCCGCCCGGGTGAATGATGACGTGCGCGGCGGCGACGGTATTGGATTCCTGAAACTTGCTGGAATCGACTATGCGAACTTCGCCGCCAGCTGTTTTGTGCGTGGGCGGCATATCCATCATGCGAAAAGAGAAGCTTTTGTCGGAAAGGCCTACGCTGCCGGCGGCGGCGCGGCGGTCTTCTTCAAGCGAGCCTTTGGGCAGGTCGGCCTGGAAAATATAGAGCTCGCCCTTGGGAAGTTTGATTAAAGCATCTTTCGAAACGCCGAAATTTTTGGCCAGGACATCACGAGGCGTGTGAGCGGTCCAATCGGCGAGGAGGATGGTGTCGTATTCAGAGAAGGCACCGTCGTCGAAAACGAGAAGGAATTCGCAGCCGTCCGGTCCGAGACCCTGAATGGAATGAGGATAGCCGGTGGGAAAAAACCAGAGGTCGCCTTTTTTTACGTCGTCGATGAAAGGTTTGCCGTATTGATCGAGACAGGTGATGCGGGCGCTGCCGTAGAGCATGATGGACCACTCGCCGGCGGCGTGCCAATGAAGTTCGCGAATTCCGCCGGAGGTCAAGCGCATATTCACAGCGGAAAGAGATTTGGCGATGGCCAAGTCCTCGACGGTGACCTGGCGAGCCCATCCGCCCTCCTGAGTGCGCTTGTGAGAAAAGGAAAACGGATACTTGAAGGGTTTGACGTTGGCGTGATCGGTGGGCGGAGGAAGGACGGAGTCGGGATTTTCCTCATGTAAAGCTGCATTATCGGGGCCGATGGGATTGGTGATGCTGGAATCGTGCTCGGCCTTTTCGACGTCGGAAGTACTTTGCTGCACGGCTCTGGCGCTAAGAGCAGTGGCTCCTACGGCCATCGCGGAGCCAAGAAATTTCCGCCTGCTCAGGGCGCTCTCCTTGTCGTCCATGGTTTTCTCCCGGAGGTGATTTCCTGGTTGGGCATGAGTTAAAGACGGCCCCTACAATAGCAGGGCTACTCACATAAACGAAGATGCGAATGAATGAATAGAAGTGGCGAATGAGACGAGAGGAAGACGCACGGAATCTTTGTAGGAGGGAGTACGGGAGTCTACGAAGAGATGACTTGCGCGCCAGGAACGCCGATACATTTAGCCCCGGTACATTTGTCGAACGCGTGGCAGAGCGGCGACAAGATCCTTGCGAAGGCGGTGGCGCTGCTGCCGAATCTGATCATCGCGTGCGCGATCTTTGTGGTGTTCGCGAGTGCCGCGCGGGTTGGCAAATCGCTGATCGAGCGGCTGGGCGAGCGGCGGAAGATGCGGCAGAACGCGGCACTGCTGCTGGGAAAACTGGTTCAACTGCTGGTGGTGATTCTGGGATTCCTGATCGCGGTGTCGATTGTGGCGCCGTCGTTCACTGCGAGCGATTTAATCAAGACGCTAGGAATTGGCGGAGTGGCGATCGGGTTTGCGTTCCAGAACATTCTGCAGAATTTTCTGGCGGGAATTTTGCTGCTGTTGCATGAGCCGTTTCGGATTGGGGATCAGATCAACGTGACGGGATTTGAGGGAGTGGTAGATACGATTCAGACGCGCGCGACGATTATTCACACGAAAGACGGGCATCGCGTGGTGATTCCAAATGCGACACTGTTTACGAATCCGGTGACCGTGTTCAGCGCAGATAAATTGCAGCAAGCGGCGGCGCAACAGCCGAATCCGAGTCCCAATCCCGCGCCAGCGACGGGAGATGCGAAAGCGTGAGCGGGAGCGGATTTTGAAAATTAGTGGGACCAGATTTTGGAAGGGTCGGATTCGTAAGGATAGACGTGGACCATCCAGTTGAAGACGACGGGAATGAAGTGGCCGCCGGCCGCGTCGCAGGCCTGTTTGGTGGTGATGTTGCCGGCGAAACCGAATTTGGTGTGATCGACTTGTGATTGCGGAGTGCCCCAGGGCGCGAGGCAGAAATTGACGTGCTGATGCCAGCGAGCGACGCTCAAAGGAACGCGCGCATTGAGCTGGTCTTCAGTGTAGCGGCGCGGAGCGGTGTACATGGCGCCGACGAGCTGGTAGCCGTCGCCGACTTTCTTATAAAGCAGCGAAGTGGGGCGAGTGGGATCGAAGGTGAATTGCGCGCGGATGGCGTTGCGACGACTGGTGAAATGGTAGATAGGCTGGGGGAAGTTGGGGAAAAAGATTTTGAAGCCGTCGGCGAGAGCGACATGGTAGTCCTTGTATTTGTCGATCGCGGGGCGAAGGGCTGTGACAATTTGCGCGGCGCGGGCCTGGTCGCCTGGGTTGGGCGGGCGCAGGGCAGTCATGAACATGTGATTCATGTTCATGTGCATGTCCATGTCGGACATATCGCTGTCGGTGGCGCGAGCAGCAGCAGAGGTAGAATTTGTGGGAGTTTCGGGCATGTTCATGCCGGGCATGTTGGCCATGCTGGAAGAAGATTTCGCTGAAGACTGGGATTGCGTGACGGGTTGCGATTGGGCAAGAGCCACAGAGCGCAAAATTCGCGCGTGCAGGCGAGCGACGAGGAATAATGCGAAAAATGCAGCGAGAAAGACGGCAACGACTCTTGCGGATTTGTGCCAGGCCGTTTCTGCTTTCATTTTCATGGCAGGGCTCCCGAATAGTTCTCCTAGTTGGTTAACGCATAGGGACGGGAAAAGTTTCAGGGAATCAAGAAGAGGTTAGCGGGCGAAGTACTACACCGGACGGCCGCTAAAACGACTCAGAGTGAAAATCAGCGAGTCACTGCTGAGGCATTTCGAATTTTAAAGTGACGCGGCCGTCGGCGGGACCGTCGACGATTTGGTAGCCCGCTGGAACCTGAAAGAGTGCGGGATCGGGTTCGGTGCGGCTGATGTTTGTGAGACGATCGACGAAATCGCCGTTAAGCAAATCAGAGCACTTGAAAAGCACGGTGCCCACTTCGGGGGAAGTCCAATCTTCGCAGCTGCGGGTAATCGGACGGTCGTTGTTCAGCAACCCGACGGGATACACGGTGGTTGTTCGATGTCCCTCGACGAGAACGCCTTCCATCATTTGCGTCCCAAGATACTCATGAGTGCGCTCGGACTTGGGCTGGTGACTTGCCGCCGAAGCAGGCCGCGTTTGAGTAGCAGTGGCGGATGGCTGCTCAGCCGGCGCCGCGTCAAACGGAAGACGGTAGGCGACGTGATGCTCGGGGTCAAGGAGATATTGGACACCGGCGACAGGATCACGGATTTCGACTAGCTTCAAATTCGCAAATGGACTGTTGTTGCCAATGTGTCCAAACATTTGATGCTCCTGACGCGTTCTGCCGGACGAATCGCGATAAAAGAACGATGTCACCGTCTTTTCTGTGATGTGAGTTCCGTCAGCGAGTGTTCGAGAGCTGTTGTCAATTTGTTCATAGGAAACTGGCGAACCTGTAACGATTGACTCGGGATTGAACTTCATCCGCAGATGAGTGCCGTATGTGGCTGTCTCCATTGGCGAGTTTGCTGAACCCGAAATTGATATTGATGTTCCTTGAGCGAAGATCGAGCAGGGCGCGAAAATAACGAGAAGGAAAAGCGGGATGACGCGAGAAACGAACCTCATGGTCATCTCCCGAAGGGCGGAAATCAACCCGCCAAATTTAGCAAAC
The DNA here is from genome assembly GCA_030037335.1 of Candidatus Acidiferrales bacterium. Classification (GTDB taxonomy): domain Bacteria; phylum Acidobacteriota; class Terriglobia; order Acidiferrales; family UBA7541; genus DAHUXN01. Next base: position 6,515 of record JASHRN010000186.1, read on the forward strand.
TGGCTACGTGATTGCAAGGAGCGGGCGGGGGATTTGCAGCGCCCAATTTACATTCGGGTCAGTCGAGATCGAGTGCGTCTGCCACGTTTAGTGGACGGTCAAGACGACGTCGAGAGTCGCGACGCAATTGGTGTTGGGATCGTCGGTGACGGTTTTGGAGACGGTGCCGCTCTTGATGTGAAAGGCGAGCGGCTTTTTCGGGAAATTGGGCAGGCCGGTAAACTCGGCTTTGCCGTTGCTGTCGGTGCCGATCTGGAGGTCGGTTTTACGCATGTTCATGAAACCGTAACGGAGCTGGACGGAGATCTGGGCGTTGTAGATGGGCTTGTTCTCGCCGTCGCGAACGGTGAAATTGGCGGTGCAGGCGCCGACGCCGCCGTCGATTTTGGAGACGGGCGAGGGGTTTTGTGTTTGAGAAGGGGTTTTAGAAGACTGAGATTGGGCGGCGAGAGCAAGTGAGGCGAAAGAAAAACACACTGCGAGAGTGACGATTTGCAAGAAACGCGCACGGATATGAGTCACGATGAACAGCCTCCTGTGAAAATTCAAAATTAAAAAAAGCTGATGCAAGAAACTGATGCAAGAAATATGACGTGAAAAAGATACGCCCGCAGCAAGAAGGATGCAAACATTCTGGAGATTAGAGGTTAGAGGTTAGAGGTTAGAAGCTAGAGGCTGGAGTGAGACAAGACCAAAGGCAGATCCCTGCCCTGCGGCAGGCAGGCCGTGCGTGCCAGAAGCACTGGTACAGAGGCAAGAACCGAAATGCAGATGCAGATTCCCGCCACGGCGGGCAAGCCTCGCTGCCCGATGAAAGGAATCGGGACGCTCGGAATGACAATAGGGGTGGTGGCCTCGAGCAAAAACGCACAGGCGAAGAGCCCGCCTGCGGCAGGCAGAGCTGTGCCAAGTAAGCAAAGGCGCCATGCAGATTCCTCGTCGTCCCTTGCACAAAGCGCTGCGGGACTCCTCGGAATGACAATTAAAAGAGGGCGGGGTTGAAGCCCGCCCCTAAGAAACATAGAAAAAGACAGGAAGCAGGTCCCTCACCGCCATCCCGCGACGTTTTCACGTGAGCCGCTCACCGCGGCCCCTGTGGGCTGGGTTCGGGATGACAGCGTAAAAACAGTGACTAACCCGTGCCGGAAAAGCATCCCTGCGACGCAAAAGGGATTTTCTGTTAGACTGCGCCGCGAAGAACGAAACGGGAGGTGCACGATGCTTCGACGACGTGAATTCATACAACGAGCGGCGATTGCGGCGACATTGCTGGGGATTCCGCTGTCGCGAGCGGAGTCGCTGGGACAAATCACGGTGGACAATCCACCGATGCCGCCGGCGGATTTGTATGCGTCGGATCCGGCGCGATATTGGGCGGAGATGCGGCGGCAGTGGCTGCTGGCTTCAGACCACGTGAATTTGAATTGCGGATCGGTGGGATGCACGCCGCTGCCAGTGTTGCGAGCGATGATCGAGCACATTTTGAGCGCGGAGGAGTTTCGCGAGCCGGCGTATCCGTGGTTCGGTTACGACGAGAACGACCGGATCAAGCAGACGATTGCGGCGCTGGCACCATTTGTGAATGCGAGTGAGGATGAGCTGGCGCTGGTGCGGAACGCGACGGAAGCGAACAACATCATCGCGAACGGAATTGATATGAAGCCGGGCGAAGAAGTGTTGATGACGGACCAAGAGCATCCGGGCGGATTTTGTCCGTGGGACGTGAAGGCGGCGCGGTACGGAGTGAAAATCAACAAAGTGACGATACCCCGGCCACCGCAGTCGGTGGATGAAGTTGTGGAATTGTTTGAACGCGCGATGACTCCGAAGACGCGAATGATATTTTTCAGCCACATCACGACGGCGACAGGCGTGATTTTGCCGGCGAAGGAAATTTGCGCGGTAGCGCGGCGGCATGGGGCCCTTTCGGCGGTGGATGGCGCGCATGCGATTGGGCAGATTCCGCTGGATATGCACGACATGGGTTGCGATTTTTACGGGTCGAGCCCGCACAAATGGCTGATGGCTCCAAAAGGGACGGGATTTCTGTACGTTCGCGATGAGCATACGAAAGATCTGTGGGCGCACACGGCGACGGCGAACTGGAACAACTACGACATCAAGGCGTACCGGTTTTCGTGGATTGGAACTTCGAATTTGTCGGTGATGGTGGGACTACACGCCGCGCTGGATTTTTTCAATCAGGTGGGGCCGGATAAAATTTACAAAAGGCAGCATGAGTTGGCGACGCAGGTGCGGGACAGGATGCTGAAGTATCCGAATTTGAAGACGGTGAATGCGAGCCACGATGAGTTTTACAACGCGCTGGTGAGCATGGAAGTGACGCCGCCGCTTCCGGCGGGCGCAACGACGGGCGGATTGAAGAAGGCGATGGATGAATGCGCGGCGCGAAATATTCGCGTGGTGGGAGACGCGACGCATATGCGCATTTCGACGAATATTTTCACGCAGCCGACAGAGCTGGATTTGTTTTACGACGCGGTGGATACGGGGATGCGAGCGTAGAGGCGATCAACGGCTTACTTTAGCGGCTGAAGCTTTCGTTGTCGGGGCGATCTATGTCGAAGCTGAAACTTGTGATCCGCGAAACCTGAGTACTCGCGCAAGAAAACTGCGCGATAGGAAGGAACCAAAAAAGGCATCGTTTTTGGAGGAGCTGAAGCCCGCCACGGCAGGCGGGCCGTGCGTGCGCAGGCAGGCTCATCCAGGCGAGCAGGCTCCGACCCGCTGAAAACCGAGCTTCTATTGACTGTACGGTAGCGGATCAGTTTCCAATAAGAGCGTTAATCAGGAGTTGGCCTTTAGGACTCGGAGTTCATAAGATAGCCTTCGGGAGAACGCTATGAGCGGGAATATTCGCAACAAGTGGGGGAGCGTTCTTCTATTCGTCGCACGGCTGACGCTCGGGACGATATTTCTCGTCTCGAGCTATAACACACTGAAGCCACAGATTGCTATGCCGTGGTCAGTGACCTCGATCAGAATCTCGCTTTCGATGTTTCGATGACCGTAGGTGCCTATCAAATGCTTCCGCCGTGGGCTGTCAACACGCTCGCGCATGTGTTGCCGTTCTTTGAATTATTTCTTGGCCTCTGGATCGTTTCCGGTGTTGGCTTGCGTTTCTCGTCCGTCTTGTCAGTGCTGGCGTTTTGTGTGTTCATGGGTGCCATAGCGTGGGCTTGGCACAAAGGTTTGAAAATCAAGTGTGGATGCGGAATTGGACCTGACGAGGAAGTCGGGCCGGGTGCATTGATTCGCGATGGCCTGAAATTTCTACCTATCGCGTTGGTGGTCACGTTCGGCGCTTTCTGGATGCATCGCACTCGTGCCGCCACCAAATCAACCTGAGTCACTGCCGTCCAACAGGGAGTTTTTGCTCGCGCAGAGTGGCGGGTTATAATTGCGGGATGGCAATGAAACGAAGTGGACCGCAGATACGGAGCACGACGGTTTTGTGCGTGCGCAAAGATGGAAATGTGGTGATGGCCGGAGACGGGCAGGTGACGCTGGGAGAAGGCGTGGTGAAGCACAACGCCAAGAAAATCCGGCGGCTCTACAGCGACAAAATTCTGGCGGGATTTGCGGGGAGCACGGCGGACGCGCTTTCGCTTTTCACGCGATTCGAAAACAAGCTGCAGGAATTTCACGGGAACCTGGCGCGCGCGGCGGTGGAGCTTTCGAAGGAGTGGCGGACGGACCGTTCGCTGCGGCATCTGGAGGCGTTGCTGATTGTGGCGGACGCGAAGTCAACGTTTTTGCTTTCCGGAAACGGCGACGTGATTGAGCCGGATGACGGAATATGCGCGATTGGTTCGGGAGGGCCGTATGCGCTTTCGGCGGCGCGGGCGCTGGCGAAGCATACGAAGATGAACGTGAAAGATATTGCGCAGGAAGCGATGCGCATTGCGAGCGAAATTTGCATCTATACGAATGCGACGTTTGTGATTGAGGAACTCTAAGGGTGAACGGGGCGAGACTTTGGGCGAAAAGAAAGATGACAAGGGTATGGTGATTTATCTCAACGGCGAGCAGCAGGCGGCGGAGCCGGAGCCGCTGCCGTCGTTTGACGAGTTGACGCCGCGAGAGATTGTGGCGGAGCTTGACAAATATATCGTGGGGCAGAATGCGGCGAAACGCGCCGTGGCGGTGGCGCTGCGGAACCGCGTGCGCAGGCAGAAACTGCAGCCGGAGATGGCGGAAGACGTTTTGCCGAAGAACATTTTGATGATTGGGCCAACCGGAGTGGGGAAAACGGAAATTGCGCGGCGGTTGGCGCGGCTGGCGGGATGCCCGTTTGTGAAAGTAGAGGCTTCGAAATATACGGAAGTGGGATACGTGGGGCGAGACGTGGAGTCGATGGTGCGGGACTTGATTGAAGTGGCCATCGACATGGTACGCGAAGAGAAATTGGATGAAGTGGCGGAACGCGCAGAGCAAGCGGCGGAAGAGAGATTGTTGGATTTGCTGCTACCGGCATCGCCTCCACCGCCCACGATTGATACGACCGCGCCGAACACGGAAGCGCAAAATCGCGAGATAGCGCAGCGGACGCGGGAGAAGCTGCGGGCGCAATTGCGCGAAGGAAAATTGGACCAGAGGATGGTTGAGGTGGAAGTGCGGGAGCGGATGACGCCGGCATTTGAGATCGTGTCGAGCCAGGGCGTGGAAGAGATGGACATCAACGTGAAGGACATGCTTTCGGGGATTTTCGGGCAGCAGAAGAAGAAGCGGAAAATGACGGTGGCGGAGGCCTACGATTATTTGATTCAGGAGGAAGAGAACAAGCTGCTGGATATGGAGCAGGTGACGCGGATCGCGGTGGATCGCGTGGAGCAGATGGGGATTTTGTTCATCGACGAAGTGGACAAAATTGCAGGGCGGGAATCGGGGCATGGGCCGGATGTTTCGCGCGAGGGAGTGCAGCGGGACATTTTGCCGATTGTGGAAGGAACGACGGTCAACACGCGCTACGGAATGGTGCGGACCGACCATGTGCTTTTCATTGCAGCGGGCGCGTTTCACACCACGAAGCCTTCGGATTTGATTCCGGAGTTGCAGGGGCGATTTCCGATTCGCGTGGAATTGAGTTCGCTGAGCGAAGCAGATTTTGTGCGGATTCTGACGGAGCCGAAAAATGCGCTGATCAAGCAATCGGTTGCGCTGCTGGATACGGAAGGATTGAAGGTGACGTTCAGCGAGGACGGCGTGGCAGCAATTGCGCGCTTTGCGGCGCTGGTGAACGACCAGACGGAGAATATCGGGGCGCGGAGATTGCACACGATTCTGGAAAAGGTGCTGGAAGAGATTTCGTTCGATGCGCCGGACATGAAGAAGAAAAGCATCAAGATTGATGCAGCGTACGTGCAGAAACAGCTTTCCGACGTGGTGAAGGACCAGGATCTGAGCCGCTATATTCTGTAGACCTTCCGAGGCGCGAGAAGCGACATAGATGGCGCGAAACTCGCAAGAGCCAGCCAGTCCCGCCAGTGGACGCATGCGAGGAATTTACGGCGCGGAATTTTTTGCGGCGGCAGGTTTGATTTTGATGCTAACCGCGGGATGCGCGGCGCCGGGCGTTCCGGTGACGCGGCAGCCAACGGTTCCGCGAGCGATCAGCGATCTTTCCGCAAAGCAGTCTGGCGATTCGATGCTTCTTGCGTTTACATTCCCCACTGAGACGGCGCAGGGGCGGAAGCTCTCCAAGACTCCTGCGATTGAAATTTACCGTGCATTTGTTGGCGCTCAGGCGAGCGGCGGCGCGGCGGCTGAGGAGGCTCAGCAACCGCAACTGGCGGTGACGATTCCTCCGCAGATGACGGGCAAGTATATGGAAGATGGCGAAGTGCACTTTGCGGATGAGCTGGCGCCGGAGGAAATTGCGGCACATGCTGGCGGCGAAGCGGTGTACACAGTGCGGACGCGATTTGGAAAGCATGAATCGGCGGATTCGAATGTGGTTCGGGTAAGGATTTTTCCGGCTCCGCAGGCGATTGAAGATTTGCGAGCGCAGATTACGCAAAATGCGATCGAGCTTTCGTGGACGGCGGCGGTGATTCCCGGAGGAGGATCATCCGGGACAACGCAGATTCGGTATCGGGTGTATCGGGCGGAAGTGGAGACGGGAAACTCCGCTGCGAATAGCGCGAACGGCGGAACGAAAAAGGCGATGAAAAATGAAGGGGCGCAGCCGGTGCTGCTCGGAGAAACCACGGCAACGTCTTACAGCGACGCGAAATTCGAATTTGGGCGGACGTATGCGTATTCGGTGAAAAGCGTGGCGGCGTACGAGACGGGTTCGGTGGAATCGGAGGAATCGAATGTGCTGGAGGTGACGCCGCAAGATACGTTTGCACCGGCGGCACCGACAGGTTTGGTTGCTACGGCTACAGCTGTGAGCGGCACGACAGCCGCGCATGTGGACTTATCGTGGGCGATCAGCAGCGAAAGCGATTTGCAGGGCTACAATGTGTATCGCAGCGAATCAGAGAGCGGTGCGGGAACGAGGTTGAATGCAATCGCGCTGCTGACGCCAGTGTTTCGCGACGATTCGGTTGAGGCCGGCAAAAAATATTTCTATCACGTGACGGCGATTGACCGCGCGGGAAATGAAAGTGCGGCGAGCGCAATTGTTGCGGTCAGCGTACCGCTTCCGAGTGACGAAAATCCATAAGAAAGCGTAGTTTGGCGGACGAAAATGAAGCTGTGCCGATTTCGCACAACGGGAGATGACAACAAGGAAGGCGAAAGCCGCTACGGAGTGATTCGCGAAGAGCGCGTGTATGAAGTGGCTTCGCTTTTTGAAGCGCACGCTGAGGAAGGACGAAGCTGGGCGCTCGATGATGTGAAACTGCTGGCGCCGAGCGAGCCAAGCAAAATTGTGTGCGTGGGACGAAACTACGCGGAGCACGCGGCGGAGCTAGGAAGCACATTGCCGAAGGAACCGCTGATTTTCCTGAAGCCGCCTTCGGCGATTATTGCGCCGGAGGATGCGGTTGTGCTGACGCCGCTTTCGGACCGCGTGGACTATGAAGGCGAGCTGGCGGTGGTGATGCGGCAAGCTTGCAGGCAACTGAAGACTTCGGATGACGTGCGGCCGTACATGCTGGGCTACACGTGCCTGAATGATGTGACGGCGCGGGACCTGCAGAAGAAAGATGTGCAGTTCACGCGGGCGAAAGGGTTCGATACGTTCTGCCCGTTCGGGCCGTGGATCGAGACGGAGCTCGATTTGGGCGCGGCGCGCGTGGAAACGTTTGTGAACCGGCAACGGCGGCAATCTGCGAGCGTGGGTGAAATGATGTTTGCGGTGGATTTTCTGATTCGGTGGATTTCGCAGGTGATGACGCTTGCGCCGGGAGACGTGATTTCGACGGGAACGCCTTCGGGGGTGGGTCCGCTGAGCGTGGGAGACGTGGTGGAAGTCACGGTGAGCGGGATTGGGACACTGCGGAATAGGGTTGCGGCGGCAGACTAGAAGCACGTGCTCAAGGTCGCTACTTCGGGGCAGGCTCGTGAACCGTGCAGCCTGAGTACTCGCGCAAGAAAACTGCGCGATAGGAATAAACAAAAAAGGCATTGTTTTTGTCGAAGCTAAAGCTCCAACCCCCTGAAAAACAATCTAGCTTCGTTGCGCTTGTTAATAACCAAGACATCGCGCCCTTCGCTAAATGCGCCCGCTAACGGCGGGCAGGCTCAGGATGGGCGCGAAAGAAGAAACGCTGACATCGTTTTTTCTGTCGGAGCTAAAGCCTGCGACGGCTGGCGGGCGCAAAACGAGGAATCTGCAGTTCACTGTTTGTCCAAAAAAAAATGCAGATTCCTCGTCGCTTCGCCTGCCTCGGGCAGGCAAGCTCCTCGGAATGACAATTAAATCGTACTGGCAACGCTATATTAGAGGTAGATACCGGCAGCGGGTGGACGAGGGGACGGTATCTCTTCGGATAGATAGAAATTTGTTTGTTGAAATGGCAGCGATTCCTCGCAGGTATAATTTCCAGGAATAATTCAGTGACCGCAGGTGTGACGTCGTTTGTGCGTGCGGTGAATCCAATGGCGTGACGGAGTTGCGCGTGAGTGTATTTGGAGCTTTTGCGCTGGCGAAATTGTTTGGACGCACGAAGGATTCTATGGAAGCGGAGCGCGAAAGGCGTTCGTACCTGAACCGCGTGGGGCGGATTGTGGATGGACAGGTGCTGGAAATCGTGGAGGAGGCGGTAGAGTCCGGCCGCGGATCGCAGGCGGGAATTTTTGGAAAACGGCGCACGGAAAAGGTGGGCGCGGCGAATCACAAAATGCTCCTGTATACGTATTCGATTTCCGGAGTGTCGTACGAGGCGGCGCAGGACATCAGCGGGCTGGAAGAGCAGGCGTGTCTGGAGCGTGTGGTGGCGGGGCAGCCAGTGGGGGTGAAATACGATCCGGCGAATCCGAGCAATTCGATATTGATTGCGGACGATTGGTCGGGTCTGCGGTAAGAGACTCCGACCTGATTGCGCCCTGCCGGGCTTCCTTCGATTTTCTCCTCAGGGAATTCAGTAGTTTCTTACCAAACGTAATTCGAGTTTACCTTGCCGGGGTTGCCGCTACTGTGGCACGCTAACCGTCCGACATGAGCGCAGAAAAACATACGCACGATCCCCTTGCAGAACTGAAGCGACGTAGCGCCGAAGCGGAAGCCGGAGGCGGGGCGGAGCGGCGGGAGCGTCAGCATAAAGAAGGCAAGCTGAGCGCACAGGAGAGGATCGAGCTGCTGCTGGATGAGGGCACGTTTGAGGAGCTGGACAAATTCGTGAAGCACCAGTGCACGGATTTTGGAATGGCGGAGCAGCGGCCTTCCGGAGACGGATTCGTTTCGGGATTTGGGCGGATTGACGGGCGGCTGGTGTATGTGTTCGCGCAGGATTTTACGGTGTTTGGCGGGTCGCTTTCGGAAGCGAATGCGGGAAAAATCACGAAGATCATGAAGCTGGCGATGAGCAATGGCGCGCCGGTGATCGGGTTGAACGATTCAGGAGGGGCGAGGATTCAAGAAGGAGTGCGGTCGCTCGCGGGATACGCGGACATTTTCCTGCTGAACACGCTGGCGAGCGGAGTGATTCCGCAGATCAGCGCGGTGATGGGGCCGTGCGCGGGCGGAGCGGTGTATTCGCCGGCAATTACGGATTTCATTTTTATGACGGCGAAGGCGTCGTACATGTTTGTGACCGGACCGGACGTGATTAAGACGGTGACGCATGAAGAAGTGACCAAGCAGGAGCTCGGCGGCGCTATGACGCACAACGCGAAGAGCGGCGTCGCGCATTTTATGGCGGAGGACGACAAAGAATGCCTGGCGATGATTCGAGAACTGCTGAGCTTTTTGCCTTCGAATAATTTGGACGACCCGCCGCGGCGCGCGACTGAGGACCCGGCGAATCGGGCGGAAACGGCACTCAATTCGATCGTTCCAGAAGACCCGATGGTTCCGTACGACATTAAGGACGTGATTCATGCGGTGGTGGACAATCGGTATTTTTTCGAAGTGCATGAGCATTTTGCAAAAAACATTGTGGTGGGATTCGCGCGAATGGACGGGCGGCCGGTGGGAATTGTGGGAAATCAGCCGGCGTTTCTGGCGGGAGTGCTGGACATCAATGCGTCGGTGAAAGGCGCGAGGTTTGTGCGGTTTTGCGATGCGTTCAACATTCCGCTGATTACGTTCGAGGATGTGCCGGGATTTCTGCCCGGGACGCAACAGGAATTCGGCGGAATCATCAAACATGGCGCGAAGCTGCTGTTCGCATTTGCGGAAGCGACGGTGCCGAAAATCACGGTGATCACGAGGAAAGCGTATGGCGGAGCGTATTGCGTGATGTCGTCGAAGCACATTCGCACAGACATTAATTATGCGTGGCCGACGGCGGAGATTGCAGTGATGGGGCCGGAGGGCGCGGTGAATATCGTTTATCGAAGGGAGCTGGAACGCGCGGCGGAATCGGAGCGAGGGCGGCTGCGCGCGGAAAAGACGGCGGAGTTCCGGGAGCGGTTCGCGAATCCATATATCGCGGCGGAAAAAGGATATGTGGACGCGATTATTACTCCGTCGGAAACGCGCGCGAAGCTGATTGCGGCACTGGAATCACTTGAAAACAAGCGCGACACGAATCCGCGGAAGAAGCACGGGAATATTCCACTGTAGACCGCAGGCGGACTCTTTAGGCGCGAAGAAATGTTCAAAAAAATCCTGATTGCCAATCGCGGGGAGATTGCGGTGCGCATCGAACGCGCGTGCCGGGAGATGGGGATTCGCGCGGTAGCGGTGTTCAGCGACGCGGATCGCGCGAACCTGCACGTGCGGATGGCGGATGAGGCGTATCGGATTGGGCCCGCGCCGTCTCGGGAAAGCTACCTGGTGATCGAGAAGATTATCGCGGCCGCAAAGACCGCGGGATGCGATGCGTTGCATCCCGGGTATGGTTTTTTAGCGGAGAATGCGAATTTGGCGAGAGCGTGCGCGCAGGCGGGAATCACGTTCATCGGGCCTTCTCCGGAGGCGATGGAGCGGCTGGGGTCGAAAACGGCGGCGAGGCAGCTTGCGCGCGAAACGGGAGTGGCGACGGTTCCGGGAACGCTGGAGCCGATTGAGAAAATTGAGGAGGCGGCGAAGACAGCGAGAGAGATTGGATTTCCGGTGGTGCTGAAGGCGGTTGCCGGCGGCGGCGGGAAAGGGATGCGCCTCATTGAACGTGAGAGCGAACTCGCGGCGGGATGGCGGGACGCTTCGTCGGAGGCGGCGAGCGCGTTTGGAGACGGGCGGCTGTATCTGGAAAAATTTCTGCTGCGGCCGAGACATATTGAAATTCAGGTGATTGCGGATCAGCACGGGAAGACGATTTATCTGGGCGAGAGGGAATGTTCGGTACAGCGGCGGTATCAAAAGGTGATTGAAGAGGCACCGTCGCCGATTATGACGCCGGAATTGCGCCGCGCGATGGGCGAAGCGGCGGTGAAGCTGGCGAGCGCGGGCAAGTACACGAACGCGGGCACGATGGAATTTTTGGTGGACGCCGAGAGGAAGTTTTATTTTTTGGAGATGAATACGCGCTTGCAGGTGGAGCATCCGGTGACCGAAATGGTGACGGCGCTCGATCTGGTGAAGTTGCAGATAAAAATTGCGAGCG
>JASHRN010000187.1 GCA_030037335.1 Candidatus Acidiferrales bacterium
CAAGTAAACGGCCACCTGCATGGGAAAAGCTTCGGGGAATACGTGGACTGGATTTGTGTCCGAGTGCACGAGCGGTTCAACGGGAACATTCGCAGCGACAAGTCCGAAGGTATGGAAGCGGCCGCACGCGACGATTAGAAAGGCAAGCGACGCTGTGACGCAGACGATTGTTGAGCAACGGCAAAACTTCAGGTAAAACCCGTGAGACATGGGCGAACTCCCTTCGACTCCGAATCGGCAAAGGCCGCTCGGGTTCGCGGACGGAGGAAGGGAGACCGCCACATTTGGTGATGGATTTCGCTGCTAACAGCCTTCAATTTAGCATGATTGTGACCCGCCGATGCAAAAGAGGAAGTGAGTTCTGCGTAGAAAGCAACAGTGACATTAAATACGAGAGCGAATGCGATTCAATACGGGATCGAGCTCGCGAACATGCAGTAGCTTGAGGAGGCCGACGATTACGACAATTCCGGCGAAAGTTGCGATGATGAAAATCTCGAACGAGCCGAGAGCCCGCTGCCAGGCAAAATAACGCGAAAGCCAGCGCGCGAATTCGAAGACAACCCCGGCAGAAATAATGGAAGCGACAGTTACCTTCAAGAAGAAGCTGAGAAGCGCGCCGGTGTTGTGGCCGTGGATGCGGCGAATGAGCAGAAGGAAAAGAACGACGGTGAGCACGGTAATACCGATGGAGCTAGCAAGCGCGAGGCCATGATATTGCTCGCGTTTGGAGAGCCACCAATAAAGAGGGATGTCGGCAAAAGTGAGAACGGTACCAACGATCGCGGGAGTCCAAGTGTCACGCGCCGCGTAGAAGCCGCGCGCGAGAAGGTTTTGCGCGCCCCAGGCGAATAGTCCCAGAGAAAAAAGAGCGAGTGTGGCGGCGGTGGCGTGCAGGTCATACTCATGCATTCCAGTGTGGGAGTAGACGACATGCACGACGTAGGAGCTTTCCGCGATCGTAAATGCCGAAATCGGGATGAGAAGAAGAAGCAGACCCTTGAGCGCATCGTTCAGAACGCGGTTCAGGGCATCGAATTTTCCCTCAGAGTAGAGCTGGGCGAGAACCGGAAAGGAAGCGACTCCGATGGCCTGTCCGACTACCCCAAGAGGAACGCGCATGAGATTCTTGCCATAGTAGAGCCAGCTTATGGAGCCATGGACAAGATAGGAGCCGAACCAGCGGATGATCCAGTCGTCCGTGAAAGAGAGCGAAAGCGCGAGCATGATGGGGATGGCGAGTTTAACGAAAAGGCGAAAGCCAGGATGGCGAAGATCAAGAGCAAAGGAGAATTTCGCTCCGACGAGGTGCGCACCGTAAATTTGGAGGAGGAAATTTCCGAGAAGCGCTCCAGCGACAACTCCGATAGAAAAACCCGTGATTCCGTAACGAGATGCCAGAAAAATACCGCCGGCAATGATGAGCAGATTGTAGACAATCGGGGCGAGCGAGGGGATGGTGAAGCGGCCCTTGGCATATTGAACCGCGCTGAGAATGCCTCCCTGAACGAAGAAGAACTGCGCGGGAAGCATAAGCCGCGTAAGGAAGATGACGCGCTGTTTTTCAGCGGGACCGAAACCAGGTGAAATCAGCGAAACGATTTGCGGCGCGAAGACTTCTGCCAAGCACACGAGGAGGATGACCAAAAGGGCCATGAAGGTCATCACGGTGGAAAAAACATGCCAGGCTTCGTCCTCTCTATCTTCCGCGGTAAACTTCGCAAAAACGGGAATGAAAGTGATGCTGAGCGAACCCCCGGCAACCAGATAGTTCAAAAAATCGGGGAGGGTGAACGCGGCGACGTACGCATCGGTAATGGCGTTGGAGCCGATTTGATGCGCGAGGGTCCAATCGCGCAGAAAACCGAGGAAACGGCTGAGCAGAATGCTCGCCATGACAATGCCGGTGGATTGGATGATTTTGCGGTTCAGGCTAACGGCCACGAGAACGATAGTACACGTTCGCCGAAGAAAACTTTCTTAGCGTTTTCGAGGTGATTGCCTGAATTCTTAACAACGCGCGTCCGGGTGCGGCAATCAGGCGCGAAGATAATCGGGTTTCCAGGTTTTAATCAGCTCTTTGATGGACCTGCGCTTCGTGAGCTTCTCCTCAAGGACGCGACGGCAGAGTGAAGGCAGTTCGGCGTCGCTGGCGAACCGAAGCGCGACTAGCTGATCAACTGAGAATTTGGGAATCAATGGCTTCAAATCGGGTGGGAACACGCCTTCGAGGCGCAAGCGCATTTCGAGGCGGATGACGCGGTCCTGCACAGTGAGTGCGAACATGCGGGCGTAAAGCGCGACCAAAATGAGCGCGATCGCCAAGAGCAAGGATACGACAGAATCAAAAAAAATGCCGAGCCGGACCATGCGATAAATCTGATCGGCAAGGTTCAGGACGAGAATTGGAAGCGCAACCATATGGAATGCCGGTACAACGCGCGAATGATTAGCAAGAGTCTGTTCCTTCATGGGTTCACCTTTCCAACTGTGAATTTAAAAAATGGCAGCCCGTCTATTGGACGCAGAAACGGCTATCTGGTTTGCAGAAAGTGCAAAAACCGCCGACAAGCACCCCCTGCACATGCTCCCCAGATCGCCTCGTAAGAACACAAAGCAGATACGAGATGTGGCGCTGGGAAGTTCAATGTACGGAGAAGCACTAAGGATCGGCAGGAGTTAAGCGGAAAGCGTTGGAATGAAATTCGAGTACGGCCGGCAAACGCGCAGCAAAATACTGCCAGTTGTGTCCGCCAGGATACAGGTGGAATTCGTGAGGGACTTTGCGGGCGGTGAGAATGCTGTCAAGCAACTGAGCGCCGCGCTCGAATCCGTAGTCGTCTTCAGCGCCACAATCGAAATAAATTTTCAGTCCTGCAAGATTAGCGGTGCGAGCGAGAACAAGAGGGTCGTTGCGGTACCAGAAGACGGAATCGGGGGGAGTACCGAAGGCGTGAAGAACGCGAAGCAAAGCCGATTGCTGCGGATTGGCGAACTTTACGTCTGGAAGCTTATTAATGAGGGCCGCACTGTTCGCGCTGACGGAAACGAAGAGTTCAGGATGCCGGAAGGCGATGTGAAGAGCGCCGTAACCGCCCATTGATATTCCCCCGATGCCGCGCGCGTGGCGTTCGGGCGTGACGCGATAGGTGCGATCTATGAAGGGAATGAATTCGCGGATGAAAAAGTCCTCATAGCGGACGCGGCCGTCGCGGGAATTGATGTAGAAGCTGGTGCCAGCATCAGGCGTGATGATGAGAAATTCGCCGATTTTTTGCTGCTGCCACAGATCTTCGACGAGATTCCAGCCGCCCGAGGTAACGAGGAACTGTTCGTTGCCGCCGAGGCCATGAAGGAAGTAAAGAACCGGATAGCGGCGGGATTTTGCGGAATCGTAGCTGGGCGGGAGAATGGCGCAATAGCGGATGTCATGCTGGAGGATTTGGCTGTGTGCGGAGCGACACTCGATGCGACCAAGTTCGGCGTGGGCGGCCGGCGCAAGAGTGAAAAGTGCAGCAAAGAGGGCGGAAGCGAATATGCTGCGAACTGCATGGCACGCGTTTTGACAATGCATAAGCAACAGTCAAATTATCTCAAAAGTGAGGCAAAGCCGAATTGAGCAAAAACGAGATTCTATTCGTAGCGCAGGGCCTCGACGGGGTTGAGGCGGGCGGCGCGGGTTGCTGGATAGAGTCCTGCGATTAAGCTGACCCCTACAGCGAAGGCAATCGCGCCGACGGCCAGCCAAAGCGGCACTGCCGAAATTTTAACCGGAGGAAAACTCTGACGGGCTAAGTAAATATTCGTGCCGAGCGTCAGGGCCCGTCCAATTAGCCAGCCCAAGAATACGCCACCGATACCTCCGATCAATCCCATTACTCCCGCTTCGGCAAAGAAAAGCTGGCGGACATCGCGGTCGTCGGCGCCGAGAGCTTTGAAAACGCCGATTTCGCGACGCCGTTCGAGAATCGCCATAACAAGCGTGTTAACGATGCCAAGCGTTGCAACGGCAAGCGCTAAGCTGCCAAAAATTCCCAGCAAAAGATCAATAACCGTGAAGAATAGGCGGAGATTTTTTGTGGTGTCGAGGAGAGAGAAAGTAGCAAACCCCATGTTCTTGATCGCATTCTCAGCGTTTTGCACGTCAGTAGCACTCTTCAGACGAACGGTGAGGCTGGAATATGCGCGGTTCGCACCATTGCCATTCACGAGTTCGCGAAGATCCGAAACGTCGGTGGCACTGAGATGCTCAGCGAGCGCCAGAGGAATGAAAACGCGGCTGCGACCGAATCCGCCAAAACCTCCTTCGGGCTCGGTATCTACAATTCCGATGATGCGGAGCTGTTTTTCGTGCGGAACGACAGAGAAGCCGACATCGGCGGAACTGCCGTTGGTGGAACTGAACGACTGACGCTCGGCGTAGCGAAGGACTAGATCTTTGCCGATCAGCGACGAGGGACTATTGGAGAGTTCCTTGGCGAAATCGGATTGGAGAATAGCTTCGTTCGCATTCGGGCCGGAAAAGAAACGGCCTTGCATGCCGTCGAAGGCGCCGTCGCTGCGCGCGGAATCGGGCACGCCAGCGACGCTCGTGGGATAAGGATTGTCGGCGAAGCGGACCTCGGTCATGAAGCGAACTTGCGGATAAACCTCTGTGACGTTAGGAAGGCGCGAGAGATCACGGCGGGCAGATTCATCAAGCGGACGCGATTCTAACGGAGGCGTAGCGGCGCTTCCTGTGCGGCGCGGGCCGCGGAATTCCTGCATGTCTGACTGCGAATAGACGAAGACGGCATTGAAAAGACCGCTGTTTTCGAGGCGTTTGGAAGCAAACTGCTGCAAGCCGACGCCAAGAGATAGCATGGCGACAAGAGAGGCAACGCCTACACAAACACCGAGAGTCGTGAGCGAGTTGCGCAGCAGGGCTTCGCGCAAATTGCGGAGAGCCAGTTCGGTGAGGTCGCCTATCTTCATCGGAGCACGCCTGCCGGAGTTCTTGGATCATCCGGCATCGTCTCGGCAATAAGCTTGCCATCAGCGAGTGTCAGAATGCGCTGAGCGAAGCGGTTTGCCAGCGAACGCTCGTGAGTGATCATCACGACTGTAACTCCGAGACTCTCATTAAATGATTTAAGAAGATGCATAACTTCTTCACCGGTTGAGCTGTCGAGATTCCCGGTGGGCTCATCGGCGAGCAAAATGCTGGGCCGATTGACGAGGGCACGAGCAATGGCGGCGCGCTGCTGCTCGCCTCCGGAGAGTTCGTTGGGACGATGATTCAGGCGGCGCTCCAAATGCACATGCTTGAGAGCCTCGTCTACGCGCGCCTTCCGTTCGTTGCGAGGGAATTCGGCCAGGCGCAAGGGGAGTTCAACGTTTTCCTCAAGCGTCATTCGCGGTAAGAGGTTGAAAGATTGAAAAACCATACCAACTGTAGCACTTCGATATTGGGCTAATTCGTGGGTGTCCAGAACAGAAAGGTTGCGGTTTTGAACGAAGACTGATCCGCCCGTCGGTCGGTCGAGACCGGCAATAAGATTCAAAAGAGTTGATTTCCCGGAACCTGAGCTACCGAGTAGCGCCACGAACTCGCCTGTCGCGATAGAAAGCGATACGTCATCGACCGCACGAATGACGGAGCCGCCCATTTGATAATGGCGGGAGACACCCTCTGCGCGAATTGCAGTGCCATTCTCTTCTCCTCGGACCATTGCAGTCACAATATTACTACGGAGAGGGCGTGCAGCGACTTTCACCGAAGCTTCAAAAGTTGCCACGAAAACTGTGATTGAGCATCGTCATAGTTGAGTCGCACCAGACCGATGGCAGAGCGAGGAAAAATCAGGATCGGCATCTCGGGGTGGAAGTATCCACCTTAGCGTGGGGTGTTCTATCCCGTAGGCTTACCGCAAAAAGAAGAGCTGAGCTATACAGCGCGCATTTTTTCATCCGTTGAGATTAATGGAACGTTCTATTCGCTTCAGCGACCATTGAGTTTCGCCAAGTGGGCGGAAGCCACACCCGATGACTTTGCATTTGCGGTAAAAGGGGGACGCTTCATAACTCACATGAAGCGACTCAGAAACATAGGTCCGCCGTTGGCAAACTTCTTTGCATCGGGCGTTTTGCGGTTGGGTCCTAAACTTGGACCAATTCTCTGGCAATTGCCGCCTGATTTTCAATTCGACCAAAAAAGGATCGAAGATTTCCTTAAGGCTTTGCCGTACACCACACAAGGAGCATCCGTAATTGCGCGGCGGCATGATAGCCGGCTGAAGGTTCGTGTATGGCTAAAAACGGATGCGAAACGGTCACTCAGACATGCACTTGAGGTACGGCATGAGAGCTTTGGCACGGCTGCTTTCATTGAGTTACTCCGCAAATACAATGTGGCGCTGGTTTGTTCTGACGCGGTTGGTTGGCCGCGATGGATGGACGTGACGGCTGACTTTGTCTACTGTCGCTTGCACGGATCTGAAGAGTTATACGCAAGCGGATACGATGATCGTGCTTTGCACCTATGGGCAAGGCGAGTCGCGGATTGGACCCAAGGTCGAGAAATCCGAGAGACAGGCAAAATCATTGAACGGCATGGTCCCAAGTCGCCCTCTCGGGACGTATACGTTTACTTCGACAACGATAAGAAAATTCGTGCGCCCTACGATGCGATGAGGCTCGGTGAACTTGTAGAAGGCTTGCTCGCCGAAGAATTCATCGGAGGGCGCAGCGGCTAGTTCGAAGAATCCAGCTCCTGTCCGGGCAGATCCTGCGGATTCCGGGGAATGTCCGAATCCGATTTTTGTTCTCGGGACGGAAGCTCAGGACTTTCGACGTTACGTGAGGATTTGCGTTTTTTGCGCCGCTGAGAACGCGGATCCCGCTGATTTGCCGAGCCCTTCATCTCATTTCAGTTCCTCGGTTTCGCAGTTTCGCCATTGCGTGCCATGCGAGCTATACTCCCGGGAGCGAAGGTAGGAGGGGCCGTTTCGTTTCAAAAGACTGAACTCACGACCCCTTTCGGAGGGTTGTGCGCAGGACTGCAAAGCGGAACAATAGAAGTAAGCATCACGCGTGGAGAATAATTTGCCGCCGAAACAACTTCCATCCACTGAGAGCTTTAGTTCCATGAGAGATTTTCCGTAGCTGTGCATAGCCGCCCCAAGCAACGCATCCGGTTATTTACTGCGAACTTCAGGAACATCCTCGCCGAGAGCAGTGGCCAAATCGATTTGGTGTTCCTGCTCGTTAACGAGAATTTGCCGAATCGCCTCAGCCATCGCGTATTCAGCCAAAGACTCGCACTGTCGGACACGCTGGCGATAATTTGCAATCGTCTCAGTTTCCTGCTCGAGATCATAGCGGAGCATGGCTTCCGCTTTTTCAGAGGTGCGTACCGGCAATGAAGTGACCGCAGGCATGCCGCCGAGGTAATCGATTTGCTTGGCGATGATGAGCGCGTGATTCAGTTCTTCGAGCGCGGGCTTCTCCAATTCGGCGGCAATGTTCATATACGCAGCGCCTTTCAGCACCTGCGAATAGACCACGTAGGAGATGATTGCCTGGTATTCGCGGGATAAATCTTTGTTCAACAGATCGATAAGGTCTCGGCGAAACACTGAGGCTGATCGAGATGAATCGTCGGCCATGCGTGTCCTTTTTGAAACCGGCCAACGCCAACTTAGCTATGGCCAGCGCGGCGCGCTTGCTCGGCAGCTGTCTCTTGAATCGCCTGCAGACTGTGAGCAAATTCGTCTATTTGCTTCTCGGCATTTTCTTTCGTTACGCCGTAATATTCCTGCAATTTGCCGACTAGTTGCTAACGATTCCCCTCAATCACGTCAAGATCGCTGTCCGTGAGCTTGCCCCACTTGGCCCGAGCCTGGCCCTTGTATTGTTTCCACTTTCCTTGCACTTGATCCCAATTCATAGCTCCCCCAGGGTGATAGTGAGAATTTGCGTGTTCTTTACTGAATGCCAAGGAAACAACGGTTCTCTTTGCGGGGGAATACGGACTACTCCTGAGGAGCGGGTGTGAATCGCCGTATGGTTGATTGCCGCTGAAGGGCAACTGAGAGCAGATTACAGAAATATCCTGCTTTTCCGTACTGAATCGCACCTATTGTGAGTTCGCGCCCCAGCCTATAAAAAGGCTCACCGGGCGGCAGTCGGCTGCCCCAAGGAGGAACCATGCTGGGATGGGCAGTGGTATTCCTGATTGTAGCGATCATCGCGGCGATATTCGGATTTTTCGGGATTGCCGCGGCGGCGGCTGGAATCGCGAAAATCCTATTCGTGATCTTCATCATCCTGTTCCTTGTTTCACTTGTCGGCGGATTGATGCGGCGAACGTAGACCCTATCGGCTGCAACTCGTGTTCGCTCCGAGGACAGAGGCCCGAGGTACGCGTGCTCTCTTTGTCTGCTTTCTAAGCTGTGGTACTCCACAAAACGGCAAAAGGCAAGTAACGGAAAAAGGTGGAAACGCGCGCAGCCTCGGGTTCACCTTCAATACGTAAGTCGATCTTTTGGCCCGTAAGGACATCCTGCCACTCAATCGGAAGTGAGCGCGGAAGCTCGATTGCCGTTGTGCTCCACACTTCCCCGAGTGGGAATTGTCCCAATGGAGCTAGCCTTCTCAAAAGCCGAGGAACAAGCACCATTAGCCACTCGTCCTCAAGAGTCCGCACAAATGCGAAAACAGACTGGTTGTGGACGCCCCGGATGCTTAGCGGAATGTATGAGCCGTGAGAGAAGAGTCTCTGATGAGACCGCCGAAAATTCAGCAGAGCAGAGGTCAAATAAAGCTTGAGGTTACCATCCGTCCAGTTATTCAGCAGAGATGAAAGCCACGTCTCGGCTGACTCCTGACTGCGTCCAAGCTGTTCCAAGGCTGCCATTCGAATTCTGAAATCGATGGGCCGCCTGTTGTCAGGATCTATAAGGCAAGGATTCCACAATTCATTCCCTTGATAGAAATCGGGAACTCCCGGAACAGTAACCTTGAGGACGAGCTGAGAACATGAATTACAGGCCCCCAGAAATGCAATCTCGCGATGCAGTTTGAGAAAATCGATAAAAAATGGGTCTCCAGGTGAAACAGCCAGAAGAGAAGAAACGAACTTGCGAAGAGCCGATTCATGTTTTTCATTGGGTGAGAGCCAACTCGTCTCCGTCTTGGCCTCCCTGGCTGCTTTTACGAGGAATTCCTGAAGCCTCGATTCCAGTGATTGCCCATCGATCTCGCTGAGGGGCTGCAACGGCCAAATGCCTAGCATGGCCTGGTAGAGGAGCACTTCTTCATTCGGGGTGGGAACATGCTTTCCATCGACCCCCGTTTTGTGACGCTTGTTCATTCTTGACCAGCGCCGCAGGTGCTTGCTCCACTCCCGCGGCATCTCGGAAAGGACATTGACGCGCGCTCGAACGTCTTCGCTCCATTTCGTATCGTGTGTAGAAGTTGCGTTCATCGTATGGGGCCGGTTGAGAAACGCGTCCCAGTTGAATTCGTGAAAAGCGCACGGTTCAAAATGAATCTGCTCGTGGAACGGATTGTTACCGACCTCGTTTATCGAGATCAGGCTATGGTGCCGAAACAGAGCTGTGTCTTCGAGACCCTTAGCCATGACAGCCCCCGTAAACTGCTGCCAGCGAGTGATAAAGCTAATCCAGGCTTTTCGGACCTCGGAATCATCGAACGGCAGTTTGGCCCAGAACACGGCTCGAAGGAAGGTGAAGGCCGACTCGTTGATTTCCTCCGAAGAGCGTCGCTGAGCATCCGACATCGCTTTTTCCAGTGCGCTCTTGTCCTGTTCGCATGGAATCGCATCCTCATGGTAGTAAGTCCGGTATACCGGCAGGCAAGCCGTAATCTCTTTCAGACTCGCAATAAGTTCTCGAACAGGAATATCCACACCTTGGGGAACAAGTGCCGCGACACGGCCTAAGCGATAGGCGAGTAACTCCAAATCCGCAGCGAAAGTCGTCTCGATTGCCTCTCTCTTGCTTCGGTACCACGCGTCAGCGAATGATTCATTCGTTCCCACAAATCTGCGGTAGCTCTCTTCAATCTCGTGATAACCCTGCGGATGGACAAAGAGTGCGTTCGATGCACTTAGAAAATCATAGCCGGTTGTGCCCATCACTTCCCATTCGGGCGGCAATCTTTCAGTGCCACAGGTGATTTTTTCCACGACCGTGTATACGTTCGGGGATTCACTGGATTGATCAGCGGTCGATTTATCGGCCGACAGAGGGATGGAGTTGAGGCGCTTCAGATACTCAAGTGGGTCCCGGAGACCATCAATATGGTCTACACGCAGACCAGATACCTTATCTTCCTGCAACAACCGGATCAGAGATGAATGCCTGGCGGCGAAAACAAGAGAATCCTCGGTCCGCAGGCCCACCAGGTCGTTGATGTCAAAGAACCGCCGATAATTGATCTCGGACGACGCCAATTTCCAATGGGCCAGTCGGTAAACCTGACGCGACAAGAGGCCGTGCAACAGGCCGGAGTGTGCTGCACTCTCGTTGTTTCCGTTGAAAATTCGCAGGCCTTCGTCAATGGCGCGATGAACCGTACTGTCATTTTGATAGAGCTGCCAAAGCGTCATTTTGAGTTCAAAAGCGGTCTTCCGACGGTCACCGGGTGAAGTTTGGTCCGCTTCGCTTTTGGAAATTCGCTGCGAGAGGCTATGAAGTTTCTCGAACTGCGCTCGAGCGGTATCGTCGGAGACAGCAGAACTCCCAATGCCAGCCTGCAAGACATCCCCGTAATCTCTCGGATTGAGAGGAAGCCGATGATCTTCGTACTGGAACGAAAAGCCGCGATCGTCGAAACGCAGCCGAATGGCTCCTTTCCGAAGAATCTCGGCATAAGGCTCAGCTAGCATCGGAAGGACGATGCGGCCTTTTTCGAGTGTTGCAACCTTCACGCCCTGCGGTTCCCAGTCGATATCAAAAAAAATGGCGTAAGCAGATTCGCGGCCGTTTTCCAAGACGTCCATCCACCATGGGTTCTCCTCGCTCGCAGCCATGTGGTTCGGGACGATATCGAGCAGCAGGCCCATGCCGTATTGGTGGAGGCGTGCCACCAGGTGGTCAAACTCCTCTTCTGTGCCCAATTCGGAGTTGATGCGCATGGGATCGGCAACGTCATAACCGTGTGAGCTGCCTCTGCGCGCCTTAAAACGAGGCGAGGCGTACAAATCGGAAATCCCCAAGTTGTGAAGATAAGGTACAAGCGCCTCGGCATCGGCAAAGCGGAAATTGAGATTGAATTGGACGCGATAGGTGGAGGATGGAATCCGCATCTTGACTAGAGGGCCTTTCCTCGGTCTAGTCTAAAGAGTACAAACGAGCGTTTCTGGAGTTCGAATGTAATATCACTCGGCGGCCCGATAAATTGCGGAGCGGAACTGCCGGGACCTCCCCATTTCTCATCACGCGAATCAAGTTGCTTCTGCCATCGAAAGCCGTCCAAGGGCATACTGAAACGAACCGGGGCTTGGCCAAAATTGAAGAGCATTGTTGCGCAATCAGCCCCGTGGGTGCGCCTGATAATCAAGCCTTCTGGATCGACCTCTGTGACGTCTGTATCGGCCTTGCTCAGATTTGAAAGTTCAGGCAGGGTCCGGCGGAGCCTAAGCAACTCCGTGTAGAATGAGAGTAAGACGCGATGCTGGCCAGTGTCCCTCATGTCCCAATGCAGTTTGGAACGGGAGAATGTCTCGACTGCTGCCGGATCCGGTATGGCGCGGCTCCATTCAAAGTCTCCGAATTCTCCTCGGCGGCCTTCCCTCACTTTTTCGAGCAGCTCCGGGTCTTCGTGGCTCACGAAATATTGGAACGGCGCCAATTCGCCATACTCTTCACCCATAAAGAGTAGCGGGACATAGGGGGACAAAAGGACGATGCCGGCAATGAGCTTCTGGGTTTCGAAATCAACCAGCTGCGAGAGGCGTTCGCCTTGAGCACGATTTCCAACCTGATCATGGTTCTGACTGAACACGACAAATTGCTGATTTGGCGTTTCCGCGGAAGAACTCCCATGACAGCGTCGGCGAAATAGCGAGTATTGGCCTGAATAAACAAAGCCTTCGCGACAAGCTTTTGCGAGATGATGGATGCTTCCGAAATCCTGATAATAGCCCTGGCGTTCTCCTGTGACAAGCGCGTGGATCGAATGATGGAAGTCATCATTCCACTGTGAATCGAAAGCAAAGCCGCCAAGCTCCAGCGGCTTCAGAGAGCGGGCGTCATTGCGGTCGTTTTCAGCAATAATGTGAATTTTCCGTCCAAGCTGCAGCGAAACATCCCTGACACGCTCCGTCAACTCCTCCAAAAAGCGTTTGGCCGAGACGTCGACGATGGCATGAACAGCGTCAAGCCGCAGAGCATCCACGTGGAATTCACGAATCCAATAAAAGGCATTTTGGAGAAAAAAACGGCGAACTTCGTCGCTCTGAGCGCCGTCAAAATTGATGGCGTCTCCCCAGGGTGTTTTATAGCGATCTGTAAAGTAGGGTCCAAAATCGTGGAAGTAGTTCCCTTCGGGGCCGAGATGGTTGTAAGCAACATCGAGCGCCACCCCAATTCCAAGAGAATGACAAGCATTCACCAGCCTCTTCAGCGCGTCAGGTTCACCGTATGAGTTTTGGACAGCATATGGAAAAACTCCGTCATAGCCCCAGTTGCGCTCGCCGGGGAATTGAGCAACAGGCATCAATTCGATCAACGTTATGCCAAGCGTTTTTAGAGATGCCAAGCGACTGATTATGGCGTCGAATGTGCCCTCGGAAGTGAATGTTCCGACGTGAAGCTCGTAAAAAACGGCGGTTTCTATTGATATGCCGCACCACGCGGAATCCATCCAATCGAAAGCATGGCTGCACACCTGCGAAGGCCCGTGTATTCCCTGCGGCTGATACTTTGAAGCAGGATCTGGCCTTCTTTTCTGGCCGTCGAGGACGTACAAATATCTTGTTCCTGCGGGGATTGACGATGGGCAGCAATGAAAATACCCATTCTGCATGGGATTCATCTGAATCTGGCGCTTGCAAGCGCTTTCGATCTGCAATTGCACGCTCCGAGCATTTGGAGCCCAGACCAAGAACGAACAAGAATCGCGACCTGTCAGATTTGCGCCAAGCACGCCTTCCGACGGCGAACAAGAGTTCAATCACGTCTCCTATCGGTCTCAGCCTTTTGGAAGGAATTTACAAACAGGGTCGTCAGTACAATTCTCGAACGGGCTGAGCCGTCTATCGGCGGAGACGACGGGCATTGCGGCGTGTGCGTGCGCCGCGGCGCGCAGAGCTTCGACGGGACCTCGCGCCCCGGCGGCGCGCACTGCTCCGAGCCTGTTTAGCAAGGGCTCGGCGCGAAGTCGAACTCCTTGATTCTCGCCGGAGAGCGCGCGACACGGCGCGAGAACGTGTCTTGGATGGTTTACGAGGATGACGGCCTTTTCGGCTGTCTCGAGCCGCCCGTTCTCGCACCTCGGACGAGGCAGTACGAGGTGGACGCAGCCGGATCCCTGCCCGGCGTGCCTTTGACAGTCCGATAGCAATGGCTTGCTTCGTATTTCGAGCTCCGTGCTTCCCTTCTCTTACATGCTCGATCTCTTCGCGAACGAACTCCCCGGCTTGAGTCGACGGCGACTTTCCTTCGCGAGCATCTTCACGTGCACGTTGCAGAATCTCTTCGTTTGGCATGTGCGCAAACCTCTCTACCAGTAAGCCACGAATAAGGAGTACATAGAATACATGAATGTACGGATGCTCTCGTCAAAACTGGAGGGGCGCTACAGCGCGAGAAGCGGATACCGCAAGCCGCAGGATTCTTTGGACTTCCCTTCTGTCGTACGGGTAGCAGAGAAAATCGAAAGCTCCGGCATTCATCGCAGAAAGGTACTCGTCATACTCATTAGAGCCCGCCGGAGTAGAGACAATGATGACAGGCACCTCTGAAGTCTGTCGCTTGAGCATTTTCACTACATCGCGGTAGCTACCATCGGCTAGAGCAAAACCACACAGGCAGGCCGCCACGTTAACATTGCGCCCCGCGATTTCGGCAAAAGCATCTCGGACGCCCGTAAAACCGATGGCAAACTCGACGGTAACGCCACAATCTTCAATGGCCTTCCCGAGCATTTGCTGCATTCTCGAGTCGGTGGTGGCAATCAGTGCGACCGGCCCGGAATTCTCAAATTTCAGTCCCTGAGCGATAGCTCTCTGCGTCAAAACCGATGTGGTGGTCATGGGTTCCACGATGCTCATTGGATTGCCTTTCAGGAGATGTCATGGAGAAGAAGAGGGAAGCCGGCCCAGCCCTTCTGGCCTTGATCTCTCAAGGCGCCTCGACTCCCCTTCCTCTTCTTCCAATCGAACGGAATTAACATTCCGCACGAAGATGATCTATATGCTGGGGCAGCGCGACAATACGGTCGATTCGTTACCCGGCGACGGGAACATGCTGTATGGTTGTGGATTTCTGGTCCCCAAAAGAGAGGTGACTCAATGGAGGAGGCGCGTGGACTAAGGCTCTATGATCTGGTTGCGTACCGCATAACGGACGAGTTCACTGACTGTGTGTAACTGAAGCTTTCTCATAATATTAGCGCGATGGGTTTCAGCTGTTTTCACGCTGATGCACAAGGAAGAGGCGACCTCCTTGCTGCTCTTTCCCTCCGCGAGGAGTTGCACGATTTCACGCTCTCTCGAGGTCAGCCGGTCTCCTATCAGCTCGAGGGGTTCAGAATGAGAAGCTGCCGAACTGAAATTGCTCAATATGACTTCGGTTGCCCGAGGAGTAAAGAACGGTTTGTGCTGTGAAAGCGTTTCAACTGCGGCAATCAAATCCCGGTCCGAATCGGACTTGATCATATAACCGCGGACGCCGGCATCAAGAATCTCCCGAATAAGTTGATCGGAGTAATGGACTGAGAGAATTAGAACTTCAGCATTGGGTGCAGCCTTACGAATTCGGCGCGCTGCTTCAACGCCATTCAGTTCAGGCATGCTGATGTCCATGATCACGACGTCGGGCTTCAGCTCCTCTGCTTTTGAAACCGCCTCGCGCCCAGTATGGGCTTCGGCACAAACCTCCCAGCCCGCGTGCGACTGGAGCAGAGCCTTGACACCTCTACGCATGAGGTCGTGGTCGTCGGCAATCAAGATACGAAGATTTTTCATCTCTCAGCAATCACTTTAGCGGGCGAAACGCGAGGCAACACTACTGAAATCAGAATTAAACCCGAAAGGTGCCTGACCGTAGCCATTATGTCCCTCAAATACAGCGGAGCTGACTCGAGTCCCGGCCACTCAAGCATAGCACATCAGCAGATAATGAGCGAAAGCCCAGCTCGACATGACTGAGTGCTTTTTGCGCGAACGCCAAAGGTGATACGAGAAGAAGCGCTACAACCAGATAAGAAATCCGTTTCACTGTTCTGCTCCCGGCTTTCGCCAGAACTCGTATGGTGAATGGCGGTCTGGACTGCGGTCTGCTCCTCTAAATCGCTGACTGGTCGGAATGAGTGTGAGGGCGGGTCGTTTTGCAGAACGGAAAGATCGCATCAGTTCTTGCCTTGGTCGACTTTATGAGCATGCTCTCTGGCCTGTCGCATTCGGCGGACTGACCAAGGTGATGACAGCGGCACGGAATCAAACAGGCCTCTCTTCGATTGCGGAAGACGCGATGACGTTCTCCAGGACCAGTGCTTCTCTTTGTGCCAGACCTCATCCAATGGCCTCCCAGCATTCCGGATTCTTAGTTCATTCGATCGGCGAGGCACTCGCGCAATTGCTGACGTGCGCGAAGAAAGCGCGTCTTTACCGCCGATTCGGATAAATTGAGTATCTTTGCCGCTTCTTTGGTCTGACGTTCCTGCAAACCGAGCAGCCAGACGACTACGCGAGAAGAGCTGCGGAGGCCGTCAATAGCGTCTCTTAGTACACGCTGTGTCTCGCGCCGGGAATACAGCGCTTCCGGATGCGAAGATTCTCCTGCGCACAGCATTTCGAGGGGGCTCACACCGCGATCGGGCGCCACGTCATAGGAAAGATAGAAATCTTCAGAGCGGCGCTTCCGGACCTTCATTCTCGCCTCATTGATTGCGATTCGGATGAGCCAGCTTGAGAAGCGTGCGTCCCCGTGAAATTGATCAATGTGAGCGTATGCCTTGAGCAAAGTCTGTTGGGCTGCATCTTCGGCGTCTTCGCGGTTTCCGGTAATCTTCAAAGCTACGTGGTAGGCCTTGCGCATGTAGGGACGGACAAGCTTCGAAAAGGCTGCATTGTCGCCCGCTCGCGCCCGACCAACCAGCAGCATTTCGTCCTCCAACTGGAGTTCCGAACTCTCGTTTAAATGGCTCTCGTTTAGAGGTCTGGACTTCGCTGCTCCCGCACACTTCTTATCAGTTTGCACAGAATCACCTCGTAGTTTGAAAGTACTGGCGCGTCTAAAAGCTTGTGCTCGGACTGGTGAAAAGCGGCTCCAAGAACAAAAGGCGATCTCGGAATTTCGACCTTCTCCGACTGGACGGTTCCCCGTTCCGCGCCTGAGTTCCGCTAACGGATCGCGAGCGCGGGGAAACCGGTGGTTTGATCGGCGTCATGATTTGCATCGTCTCTTCATCCAGACTACGGAAGCCATGAGCACCGTAAACGACGGAAAACGAATGGTCTATCCGAGGCATGCTGTAACTTCATTTGAGGATTGCTGTATCTGCGCGAACGCCGAACCCATCTTTGAGTGTCATGGACTTACCGTCAGAAATGACGTTCTTACCTGTTAAGATGTACATAAAACATCCGATTGCTGAGGTGCATCGCACTGTCTATGGTGATTGTGGAATTCGCTAGGCGAGAGCCTGAAGTGCTGAAGATCAGCATAGATTTTGTGACTAAGGGCGGAAGTGAATACGGGCAACATCCAAGTTCGCCGCTCGATGGAGGAAAGATCATGAGCAGGACAACGTCGCGGGTGCTTACCGCAACACTAGCGATCGCGTTGATCGGACTGGCAGTCCGGGTTAGCGCCGCAGATACAAAGGATACCGAGGACAAGCGGCTGCGAAATTCAGGCCGCGTCCTCAGTGAAATCATGAATATGCCAGATAATATTCCGCATGATTTACTAGACCGAGCCCGATGTGTAGTGGTGATCCCTTCCGTTTTGAAAGCCGCTTTTGGAGTCGGCGGTAGTTATGGAAGAGGTGCGATGGTGTGCCGAACCGGGCCGGATTTCAAGGGAGCGTGGGGAGCGCCATCCATGATGGCGCTCGAGGGTGGCAGCTTCGGCTTTCAAATTGGAGGTCAAGCTACGGATTTTGTATTGCTGTTGATGAATGACCGAGCAGCACATAGCCTCCTGCACAGCAAGGTAAAGCTCGGAGCGGATGCAAGCGCTGCGGCAGGGCCTGTTGGACGGACAGCTGAAGCGGATACAGACGCCTACATGCGCGCAGAGATATTGACGTATTCTCGATCTCGAGGAGCCTTTGCTGGCGTTTCTCTGGAAGGGGCCACTTTGCATCCAGATAACGGAGGCAATGCGGCTCTCTATGGACACGGGGTGAGTGCCCAGGACATCGTTTTCAAAGGAACGGTACAACCGCCTCAAGCCGCGAGTGAAATGATATCCGTCTTGCAAAAAGCTTCACCGCAGGAAAGAGCGCAGCGTTAGACTTGCTGGCTTCAGCAATATGAAGTCCCCGCATATCCAGCGGCTTGCAGGAGAGCCGCTGGATAGTTTTATGCGGAGCGAATTGCATCAGAAACTTAGCGCACCAGTACGTAAATGAAACAAGCCCGCGAGCCCTTCCAATTCGTCAGTACCTTCTATCTGATCCGGGTGGGGCTTGACAGCGCGCACACGCTGCGTGAGCTCGCCAAACAATTGTCAAGTGTCTCGCAGGATTCCATCTTCTGCCACACATTCCATTCTCTGGCGACCCATCACTACACTTCCTATTCGAGTGATTTTGCGCAATGGGCGATGGCTGCCTGTAACGAGAGCGAACTGGCCGAACAGCTTGGCGCGATTGACGTAAGGCAGTTCGTAGAACTGAACGACCTGAGATCGGCGCTGATTCACGCAATCGACAATCACGTTCGAGCAAACCCGTCTTCGGGGGACCGGCCTGCGTTCGAGCCCTTCTTCTTCGCTGAAACACGGGAAGTCGTGCTACCAGCGGATGCGCGAGCATCCAATCTCGGCGAATTGGCCCAAGGCATCCGCCACATCA
>JASHRN010000188.1 GCA_030037335.1 Candidatus Acidiferrales bacterium
ATAGCGCTCGACGAACATCAGGCGCTCGACTTTCACTGAGCCGTATTCACAGACGCGGCCAAGATCGTTGCGTCCGAGGTCGACGAGCATGATGTGTTCGGCGCGCTCTTTGGGATCGGCGAGAAGCTTGTTTTCGAAGGCCTGATCTTCGTGCGCGTCGCGTCCGCGAGGAAGAGTGCCGGCGATGGGGCGATAGAACGCATCGCGGCCCTGGACTTTGACGAGCATTTCAGGCGAACTGCCGACGACGGAGACATTGCCGAGACGCAAAAAATAAAGATACGGCGAAGGATTGACGACACGAAGCGCGCGATAAATTTCGAAGGGATCGGCGGCGGTGCGCGCAGAAAATCGCTGGCTGGGAACGACCTGAAAAATGTCTCCGGCGCGAATGTATTCCTTGGCGCGCGAAACGGCGGCCATGTATTTCGATTTTGTGAAATTGGAAGTGAATTGAAGAGGCTGGCGGTCGGCTTTGGCGGGAAGCTTTGGCAGAGGCTGCTCGAGCTGGCGGCGAATGCGCGAAATTTCCGCTGCGGCCATATCGTATTTCTTCCGCAGATGGCGCGAGTTTTCGATGAGCACGTTGCGGACGATCCAGATGCGATACCGGACGTGGTCGAAGGCAATCAAGCCGTGGAAAAACATGAGCACGGCATCGTCGAGCTTGAGTTCGTCTGCGCCGGATGAGGGGATGCGCTCGATGAGGCGCACCATGTCGTAGGCGAAATATCCGATGGCTCCGCCGACAAGCGGAGGCAATCCGGGAACGCGCACGGGACGGTAGCGCTTCATGCGGCGGCGAAGAATCTCTATGGGATTGCCGTCGATTGTCTCGCGGCCGTCGGGGGTTTCGATGACGCAGGAGCGGCCGCGCGAGCGAAACACTTCGGCGGGATCGAAGCCAAGAAAAGTGTAGCGCGCGATGTTCTCGCCGCCTTCGACGCTTTCGAGCAGGCAGGAGTAGCTGGCATTGCGCGCGAGTTTGAGAAATGCCGCAACGGGCGTGAGCAAATCCGCAGTGAACGTTTCGTAGACCGGGACGAAGTTGCCCTTGCGGGCGAGTTTGCGGAAATTCTGGAAGTTAGGCTCGATCATTTTTTCTTTCGCTTTTTTCTTGGCCATCTTTCCCATTCATCGCGAGCGATGGCCTGCAAAACGGCGCGGCGCATGGCCTCGACCGGCGCGGATTGTCCGGTCCACAGTTCCCATTGCGCGATTCCCTGTGCCAGGAACATTTCCAACCCGGATACGGTTTTGACTCCGCGCTGCTGGGCAAGTTTCAAGAATTTTGTTTTTCGCGGCCGGTAGACTGTGTCGAATGCCAAATGGCAGTTGATCTCATGCGGCGCGAGCGGAGATTCTTTCTCGCGCGGGTGCATGCCGACCGGAGTTGCATTGATTATGGCGCCGAATGACATTTTGCGAAGATCTGTGCGTTGGACGAAGTCGCCGCGCACGGCGCGGGCCAGCTTGCATGCGGGTTCGGGTCGACGCGCGCAGACTGAGACGGATGCGCCGTTTCTAGCAAGTGCAAAAGCGGCGGCGCGCGCGACCCCGCCTGCGCCAAAAATCAAAATGCGGCTGTGAGGTATTGAGATGCGGCCTGTGAGCGAGCGAAGAATTCCAAGGCAATCGGTATTGTACCCGAAGAGTTTGCTGCCCCTGACGGCGACGGTGTTTACAGCGCCAACGGAGCGAGCCAAGGGGTCAATGTTGTGCAAATGCGAGAGGATTCTCTCTTTGTGCGGCAGGGTGATGCTGAAGCCTTTAACGCCGAGCGGGCCAATCGCGGCGAGAAAATCCTCAAGCTGGGTAATGCGAAACGGGAGATAAATGGCATCAATCTTTCGCGCGCGAAAGCCTGCATTGTGCAATATGGGTGAAAGAGAGTGGGCGATGGGACTGCCGATGACTCCGTAGACGCGAGTGCGCGCGGTCAGATTTTCACTGCGATAAAGCTGGCGCGCTGCGGCTAGCGGGATTTGACCCGGTGCCGTCGATTCCTCGACGGGCGCGTAGGAAAGAACGCTGCCAAAGAGCGGAGCGAGAATGCGTGCTGGCGTGGCCACTTCGTCCATGGGTACCGCGATGACATTTCGGTCGCGAAATTGCCGCGGGAGCGAAAGCAGACGAAGGCTTTCAGCGAGTGAATCGCATTTTGTGGCTATCTTGATCACGTCGAAGCCGATGTCATCGGCAATCTGGCACAGTCGGAGCGCCAAGTCAGAAAGCCGGGAGTTTGAGGGCGTGCTGTGAAAGTCGTGATACGACAAGATGCGATTCACGTGCCCGGTATACAGCATATGAATGAATGGTGGCACCGCCTCGACTGTCTCAATTTCGAGATCGATCCACTGGCAGCCTGCATCCGTGGCAGAACGCAGCATGCGAAGCTGCTGATCTGGTGTTCCTGAGAATTTTCCTCCCGCCTCGCGCCTACGGCAGGTAGCAATGAGCGTGACGCGACGCGGAACTTTGCTCTTTTTCAAGAGCTGCCCGAATCGTGCGATTTCAACGGCGCTCGAAAGCCAGTCCAAACGCACTTCAATCGTATTCGTATAGCGCAAGGCGCGTTGGACCTGGCGGTGCGCTTCGCTGGCGGTTCGAGCAGCGATGACGCCACACAGAGAGTCACTGCCGAAGATCGATGGCTTCGACATGCTGTCCTTTAGTACAGGTTCGAGCTTCATAGGATGCGTTACCCGATACGTTAAACGCAATGGGACAGTGCCTTGACCCTCCTATGACGCTTTGCTACGGTCGAATCATCGAAGTAATCGCTTTTACGCGAATGAGTCTGTGAGCGGCACGCCCTGGTACGGCGGCCCTTCGTCGCGAAATTGAAATCAAGGAGTGATGGAGATGCACAGGAACATCCTGATTGGGGCATTATCCTTTGCACTTTTGCCGGTCGCCGCATGGGGGCAACAGAAAACGGTTTCCTTGCCGATGACCACGGAGCGCGATGTCTACTGCTCGGGAATGGTGACGACAGACTCGTTGCCCCGAAGCACGCAACTCGTGTCTGGCGAACAGTCACAATACAAGATCACGTTCGATGAGGGGGATTACGTCTACATCAATCGGGGTAGCAACAAGGGAGTCAAGGTGGGTGACGTATTCTCCGTGATGCGGCCGATAAACGAACTTACCAATCCGATGTTCGACCCGCTGAGCCTCAATTACAATTACGACATGGGGTGGTTTCAATCCCAGGGCCACCTGCTCCACTCTATGGGACAGATGTGGCAAGACGAGGGCCGAATCAAAGTGGTCGCCGCGTACCCCAATACGTCGATTGCGCAAATAACGAATTTATGCGAATTCATGCAGCGTGGGGACATCATCCTGCCGTTTGAAGAGCGCCCTGTGCCCCAACTTAAGTCTGAAGCTACTTTCGACCGTTTCGCGCCGCCGAGCGGCAACAAGAAGGGCATCGTTGTCATTGGCAAGGACTTCCGAAGCTCAGCAGGGACAAACGATATCGTTTACGTCAATCTGGGAAGCAAGCAGGGCGCGAAGGTCGGGGGCTATGTGCGCATTTATCGATATCAAGACAATGAAGATAGCAATGTTTGGCAGACTCCCAATATGGGAACTGACGTCTGGGGCTTCGGGTCAGGCCCCAAGATCTCTCCCAAGGATTTGCCGCGAGAAATTCTGGGAGAGGGAATCGTCCTGCGTGCTACTCCAAACGCTTCGACCGTGCTGATTACGCTGAGCCTGCGCGAGATCTTCGACGGGGATCACTGCGAACTGGAGTGAGAGGCGCTTTTTGCGGGCGAGCAATCATCACCTGGCGTTTGTCGCGGGAAATCAGAATCGGAAAAAACTTCGGCAGTAAACACCTCGATACGGGTGGCCGGGTCACGCCATGCGTCCGGCGGCAGTCCGGCTTTTTCGCAGGTTTCATCCAAGAAACGCTCTCGCGCCCAGCCGTGATCCACGGCCACTTGAGGTAAAAGAATACCGCGATTCTCGCCGCGCGAAATAATCACGCCATGAATGCCGAGTTGAACTTCCTCTGCGGAGACCTCCTGCGGATGGGAAAGAATAGATATTTCGAGTTGTAACTCGCGCAGCTCCGGTGGATGCAGCCGGGAGAAGCGCGGATCGCTGGTTGCCGCGGCGACTGCACAATCGGCGACCACATAAGCCAGCGGCTCGACCGCTGTCACGCGGCCAATGCATCCGCGCAAACGGCCGTTTCGGTGCAGCGTCACAAATGCACCCGAAGGAATCGCCAGACTTCCGCTCGGTGATGGAAGTTGCAAAGATATGCCATGGGTCAAAACCGATTCGATAGCGCTCCTGGCAATCTGCAGAAGTGAACGTTTTTCGTCGTTACGGAGTGGGGACATCTTGCGGATTCTTCTTCTGTTCAAGCACGAGGGGCAGACGCTGGCGCTCCTTGAAGCGATGATCGACCTGACTCCAGAACATGAGGAAATAATGGACAGCTGAAACCACTGCGCTGATGACTACAAACAACAACAGAAAGTAAGCAAGCATCTTGATACCAGCATGTCCCGCGGAATAAATTACGATGCAGCCCGCGAGCACCTGCAAAAACATTTTCGTCTTGCCGAGCGGCGAAGCTGGAATCACCAGCCCCTGCACAGAGGCGATGCTCCGGAGGCCGTCGACAACGAATTCGCGTCCAATGATAATCACGACCATCCAGGCCGGAGCGAGTCCCATGGCAACCAGAGAAATAAATGCGGCGGAGATGAGGAGTTTATCGGCGATGGGATCGAGCAGAATTCCGAGAGTCGTAATCTCGGCGCGTTTACGTGCGAAATATCCGTCGGCGGCATCGGTTGCAGCCGCGGCAAGCAAGATCAATACTCCCCACACCTCAAAATGAACCGAAAGCCCCCAAAAGTCCCAATTTGGCTGCCGAGTCAGAAGAACCACGACAAGCAGCGGCACAAAAAAGATGCGGAGAATCGTGAGGCTGTTGGGAAGATTCATCTTCACTCTCGAACTACTTTGACCCTTTCCCGCGGAGGGGCGCGAGAGATAGCGCCACTATAGTGCTCTCGCCTGAAAGAGTCAATCCAGTCGCTGCGACCGAATTGCCATGCAGCGGAAAGCAGCCTGCGAGGCGTACCAGCCTAGATGCAGATGCTTTTACTTATAAGTACATTACACAGCGAGTTCCACAGCGATTGTTCGGCGCAAAAAGGCTGTGGAAATCACTGTGGAAATTACGCAGAATTGCGGCGAATTCAAAAAAGCCGGATCGACTGGGGTTTCTGCCGGCCATAGGGCACCGAGGTTCGTATCATCTTCACAATAATAGGGATATCGTCCTGGCGCTCGCGGGGACTGGCTTCGTAGCGCAGGTGCTCAGCACTCCGATAGCCATTTGCAATTTGCACAAATCGAGAGCACATAAAAACTAAACGGTAAATAGGGACGGATGGCGGCAGGCAGTCTCCGGTACTCAAAAAACGGCCTATTTTGGGCAGAATCAGCGCGAAGATTGCGCACAGAGCAAATCGAGGCGTTCTGCGATGGATGTGGGAACTTGCGCTTGCAGCCGAATGTGCCCATCCAGCAATTCTGAATTGATTACGCGGCCACAGGCATAAATCATTGCTAATTCACGGCCACTCGAAAGCGGGACAGTCCAATCACGCTCGACCATTGGGTCCACGGGCATGACGCGATCGATGGAACGAATGAGTACATCGAGGCCTGCGCCCGTTCGTGCGGAAACAAGCGCCTTTTCCCGTGAATCCTGCGGAGAACGAGGCGTCTGGTCAGAGGATTGGCTCAATAGCTGGAGTTCATTCGCACCGAGCAGATCAATTTTGTTGAAGACGCGCAAACGGGTGCGGTCTGCAACGCCCAACTCAGCCAGGATTTTTTCCACTTCAGCATCTTGTTCGGCGTGCAGAGGATTCGAGACATCGGTTATTTGCAAAATGACCGCCGCTTCCTGAACTTCTTCAAGTGTCGCGCGAAATGCGGCGATCAATCCTGGAGGCAAGTCGCGGATGAAGCCGACCGTATCGGACAGCAGCACGCGCCGGCGCGAAGGCAAGCGCAGAGAGCGCACGGTCGGATCAAGAGTGGCAAACATTTTCGACGACGTCAGCACCTCCGCGCGAGTGAGCGCATTGAACAGCGTGGATTTGCCGGCGTTGGTGTAACCGACGAGAGCAACGGTACCGAGCGGCACGCCCTGACGCGCGCGCCGGCGCAGAGCGCGCTGGCGGCGTATGACTTCGATGGATTGTTCGATCTTGCGAATTCTGTCGCGAATGCGGCGCCGGTCGGTTTCCAGTTTTTGTTCGCCGGGACCACGCGTTCCAATACCGCCGCCCAGCCGCGAGAGCTCGCGCGAGCTGCCTGCCAGTCGCGGCAGCAAATAATTGAGCTGCGCCAACTCGACCTGAAGCTGACCTTCGCGGCTTTGTGCGTGGCGCGCAAAAATATCGAGGATTAGTTGCGTGCGGTCTACCACGCGGCAGCCAATTCCACGCTCGAGATTGCGATACTGAGATGGCGAGAGGTTGCGATCGAAAATCACCAGGCCGGCATCGAGGCGTTCCGCCTCGTGTTCCAGCTCGGAAAGCGCACCACGGCCGATCAGCGTAGCAGGATCAAGCGAGTCGCGCATTTGCAAGCGCGTTCCCACCACACGAGCGCCCACACTGCGCGCCAATTCGTCGAGTTCAGCCAAGGATTCTCGTGCGGCCGCCGGCGTGCTTCCTTCCGAGCGCTTCGCTGGCCGTTTCAATCCAACGCCAACGAGCAGCGTACGTTCCGAGTTATCCAAAACCGAAGGTGATTTCATTCGAGAACAACGGCGGAGAAGGGAGGTTTGCGAGATGAATTGAGCATCTGAGCTGATTATACACCTAGCGGTCCTGCAGTGCTTCCTGGCTGGCCAAAGCAGAAGCTGCGAGGACGAAACGCGATAGCAATTCGGCCAATTCCGGTTGGGCAGTCTCATTCGGGACCGCTCGGGTCATGCGATCCATCCATCCAAGGTAGAGGAACATGGCGGCGTTGGCCCACTCGGCGGCTTGATTCGCGGTGAATCCAATTTCCCGGAACACCCGGGAAAGATACGCGAGGCGCTTTCGGTCGGCATTGGCAACGCGGCGCGCAACGCTCTCGTCCTGACGGGCCCACGAGGAGATGGCCATTTCCAGACGCGCATAGTCCGGCCGGGAGAAGAGCTCGAACAGCCGCGCCCAGCGCTCCACAGGGTTTGAGACGGCTTCTCCCTCTGTGTTCCAGTCGCTCTGGCCGGATTCCCATTCTTCAAGGATAGCTTGCTGAAGATCCTGACGGTCCTTGAAGTGCCAATAGAAGCTGCCCTTGCTGATTCCGAGCTGCCGGGCGAGTTCCTCTACGCGCACAGCGTCAACACCCTTGGAGGACAGAACTTCAATTCCGGCCCTGACCCAATCGCGGCGGTCAAGCTGGGAGGAATTCGTGCGGCGGCCAGTCGTTTTTTGAGCCACGGCTAGTGGATTGTACAATACGGAGCAGTACGGATTCAACGGATACGGGAACGTATGGAGCTAGTGAAAAGAATGGGAGACTAAGGACTGACAAGCCGCAGCGCTTCACGCTGAATGCACTCTTCGTCTCCAAAACCACTCAGCAAATGAACGTCGTGCTCCCGACGGAACCAGGTGATCTGGCGTTTGGCATACCTCCGGGTTGATTGCCGGATCTTCGGCGCAGCGTCTTCGAGCGAGCGCCCGTTGAGAATGTGCTCGCGGATTTGTGCGTAGCCCAGAAACGTGAAAGGCTTCGAAGTCGAAGGAATGCACATCCGTATCAGGCCGCGAACTTCGTCAACCCAGCCGGAGGCCAGCATGCTTTCCACTCGGCTGTCAATGCGCCTATAGAGCGCTTCGCGAGAGGGCATCAGGCCTATCTTAATAACCGAAAACCCCTGCAATCCGGCTCGATTGCCGCGAAGATGGCTGGCAGGCTTGCCAGTCAGGAAACAAATCTCAAGTGCGCGGATGAGCTTGTGCAAATCCTGAGCGGCGATTTGCGACGCTCCAACCGGATCGCGACGGCGCAGAACGCGATGAAGGTATTCCGAACCGCGTTCGGCGGCGCGTTCCCGCAGGCGCTGGCGAAGCGCTTCTGAACGTTCAGGGAGTTCGTCGAGCCCTTCGAGCAGCGCGCGCAAATAGAGACCTGTGCCAACCGTCAGAATCGGCAGCTTGCCACGGTCGCAGATGTCTTCAATTGTGTGCTCAGCGATGCGACGATAGTCTCCCGCGGTGAAAACTTCGTCAGGCTCGGCCAAGTCGATGAGGTGATGCCGGATGCCTTTCTGTTCCTCTGGACTCAGTTTGCCCGTTCCAATATCAAAATGCTTGTAGATTTGCGTTGAATCGCAGCAGACGACCTCGCCGCCGAGGCTCTGTGCGATATGAATTGCCAGGGCGGATTTTCCGGAAGCCGTTGGCCCCAAGATTACCAGCAGCCGATGCGGAGGGTTCATTGAGCAAAGGCTCGGAAATGGACGAGCAGATAAATCAGAACGACGAGAGCCAGCAAAAGCGCGCCGAGGATTTGGGTGCGGTTAAGCTTCACTGATTGAGATTGTAATCCAGCGGCAAGTTGTAGAGGAAGATGACGCGCAATTCAAGGTAAGGCCGGGTGTAGGCTGACGGCAGCGGCTCGAACGGATTCGATTCGCTCAGCGCCGCTCCGGCTGCACGATCAAGGGGGTCTTTGCCCGAGGTGCGTTCCAGAACCGGGTCCGGGCTGGGCATGTTTCCATTGGTCATGATGCGAAAACGCATTACGACCACGCCCTTATCGCCCATCCGCGCGGAAATCGGCCATACGGTGATCCAATTCTGTTTCACGCGCGCGATCAGGCGGGCGAGATAATTCGAAAAATCCACCCCGTCGGTCGGAGTCAGAATCTGCACGCCCGCTCCGAGCAGGCCCTGGCCGTTCGCGCCGCTTGCAGGACCAGCGCCGGGAATGGTTCCTTCGATGGCCACGGAATTGGACCGGTTCGGATTCTGAAGCGCCTGCTGCGCCTGCTCCTGAAGTTCGCGGCCAGGCGAGAGGCTCGGCAAATCCAAGTTGAAATGGCGATTCTGTGGCGGAGGCTGAGGTTCGACCGGCTTGAATTCAGGTTCAGGTTTAGGTGCCGGCTGCGGCGGAGGCGCTGGAGGAGTCTGCTGGGCCGGCGCGGTTTTCTCGGGCTGCGCGGGAGCCGTTGTTTTTGGGCCCGCCAATGGCGCAGGCGTCGGCGCCACGGGCACTTCGAGCTTTTTCAAAATGCGAGGATCGAGGCGAATGCGGTCGCTCGGCTTCTCATGCGGCGGCTGGATTTTTGGCACTTCCTTGACCGATGGCGGAAGGAAAACGCTCGAAAGCTGCTGACGGGCGAGCTGTGCTTCTTCGGTCGGCTGACTCGCGGTAAAGAATTTGGGTGCGAGAAGGACCAGCAAAATCACGGCAACGTGAACAATCAAGGAAAACGAGCGCGCCACCCACTGCCAGTCTCGCTTCTTCGAATCATCCGGACTTGGGAGCAGGTTCACATCGCCGGTGGTGAAGAGGTCAGGCTCAATCACGTCTTCAAAAATTCCGACCGGCAGCGGAGCAGGTGCTGCGGCTTCGGGCCGCTCTTCAAGCCGTGCCTCGGCTGGAACCACAACGCGGTTCCCGAGAACCTCCAAGGGCACGTGCGACGGAATGGCCGAAGCGGGTGTTTCCATGCGCTTCACGGGCATATCGCGCGGAATCAGCATCCGCCCGGAGAGCACATCGAGCGGCAAATAAGAGGGAATTGAAGTACGTGCGTCGAGTTCGCCGGGAGGAAGCTCGGAAGGCACAATAATGCGCGAATCCAACTGGGAAGATTTCTTGTGCCCGTTTTGCTGGGACTTTTGCTTCTCGACGGGCGAAATGTTTACCGGAACCAGGGTGCGAGGAATCATTTTTGCGGGACCGCGCCGGCAAGTTCTGGCTTCACTCGATTGGCGTGCTGAACGATGCCGGCCATCA
The DNA here is from genome assembly GCA_030037335.1 of Candidatus Acidiferrales bacterium. GTDB lineage: Bacteria > Acidobacteriota > Terriglobia > Acidiferrales > UBA7541 > DAHUXN01. Next base: position 10,018 of record JASHRN010000188.1, read on the forward strand.
CGCGCTCGGCGAGTTCCAGCGCGCGCCTTCCAGCATGGCCGTCAACCAAAGGCGTTTTTCGTTCACGCACCGCAGCCACAAAAGAGCGCAGCTCGGCTTTGAGAGGTTCCTCCGGCTCGGTGGGCAGCTTTTCGAAATCGATGGCCGGCTGCGAGCCTTCGCCCACCACGCGAATTCGTGTGACATCCTGGCGCGTGTAGTCGACTGAAATATACTCGCGCGCCTGAAAAAATCGAAGTTTGCGCACACGCTCGGTGGAAACGCGGCTCGCCGTCACGTTGGCCACGGCTCCGCTTTCAAACTCGATGCGTGCGTGGGCAATATCGACTTTGTCGGTCAGTACCGGAATGCCCACAGCCTGAATCTCGTGCGGAGGAGAATCCAGCAATGCCAGGAGCACGTCCAAATCGTGAATCATCACATCGAACACGACATCCACATCGAGGCTGCGTGGCGAAAAAACACCGAGCCGGTGCACTTCAAAAAAAAGCGGCCGCGTGACGATCTTCTGTAATGCCACGACTGCTGGATTGAAGCGTTCGAGATGGCCCACCTGCAAAATACATCCGGCCTTTTTTGCTGTCGCGATCAGCTCGTCGGCTTCGCGCAGGGAGGCGGCAATCGGTTTCTCTACCAAAACGTCTACGCCGTGCTCGAGCAACTCCGAGCTGATTCGCGCATGCAGTTTCGTGGGGACTGCAACGCAGGCGGCATCTGCCTGCTCTGCCAGATGAGCCACATCCTCGAAAGCGCGAGTGCCGAACTCCGCGGCCACCTGGCGCGCGCGCTCGGGGTCCGCGTCGTGAACGCCGACAAGCTCCGCTCCCGCCAAATCATGCAGCACTCGCACATGATTGCGCCCAAAGTCTCCTACGCCTACCACGCCGACACGAATCTTTCTGTCAGTCAACTCTGACCTTCCCTGTCACAGCATTTCGAGAGGCTCTTTGCGTTGCTCGTTCTGATGCGCCGGACGCGAGGTTTGCCGCATCTTTGCTGCCAGCCACGTTGGCATCGCCAGGGTCAGCATCACGAGGTTCAAACGCCTCAATCGCGATACCGGCCTGATCCGCCTCAGCGAGCAGTTTTTCACGGTCGAGCAGCAGAGTGCGGCCTGCATCAATAGCCAGCGCAGTCGCGTTCGAGCGCCGCATAACGGCAATCGTGTTCAGGCCTGCGACCGGCACATCGAATCGCATGTCTTGCGAGGGTTTGCTGACTTTCACCACAACCAGGCGCTTCCCTTGTGTGAGACGCGCGGCGCGCTCGATGGTTTCGTCGGTTCCTTCCATCGCTTCCACGGCGACGCATGCTCGGTCGGAGATCACCACCGTCTGTCCCAGGTCGATTTCCGCCAGTTTCTGCGCGATTTCTCTACCGTAAGCAATGTCCGCAGCTTCGTCCTCATTTGGCGCGCGGCGCGTCAAAACGCCTTTCTCTGGCAGCAGCGGTGCGAGAAAAGCGGTCGAGTCAATCAGATGAATTCCTTCCTCTTCCAGCAAACGAGCTACCGCGCCAATGAGCGAATCGGTATTCTTTTTCGAAAGCGAGAGCAGCAGCTTCGCGAGCTTCCAGTCCGGTCGAATCGAGCTGAAAATTTTATTGTGCTTCACCTGCCCGGCCATCACCGCTTGCGTTACGCCCTCCTTGTGCAGCAGCTCAATCGTGCGCGTCAACTCCCCGAGGCTTACCCAGTGAATTCGCCGAGCTACGCTCTCCAATTCGGGCGAGGCTTCCTCGCGAATCGCAATCACGGTCATTTCAATACCGCGGCTGCGCGCGCCTTCGAGCACAAGGAAGGGAAACTTCCCGTTGCCCGCAATCAGGCCCCAGTTTGCGGTGGAAGCGGTATTCGTTTGCGCCATGTCTTTCGCGAGAATTCGCTTATTTAATCAAGCCGCGCTCGGCAGCTTCGATGAACTGAATCAGTTCGGACACATCCTCTGACCCGTTCAGACTCGCGCGCATCTGTTCAACCGCCTGGCTCGTGTTCAGCTTGGAACGCAAAAGCAGCCGGTAAGCGCGCTCTATGGCTTGGATGCGTTCTGGAGCGAATCCGTGCCTTTCGAGTCCAATCGTGTTCACGCCAAAGGAACGCACATCGCGCGCCTGCACGACCTTCGAAAAGGGCGGCACATCCTGCGTAATCGCCGAAAGCGCGCCAATGTAGGCGTGACGTCCCACGCGGCAAAACTGGTGAATGGTGCAGAATGCTCCAATCGTAGCGTGATCTTCCACCGAAACGTGCCCGGCGAGCGTCCCGCCATTCACGAAAATCGTGTGATTTCCCACCTGGCAATCGTGCGCCACGTGCGCGTAGGCCATGAACATATTGTGGCTGCCAATGCGCGTCGTTCCTCCGCCTTTTTTTGTTCCGCGGCTGACGGTGACGAATTCGCGAAACTGGTTGGAATCGCCAACTTCCAGAAAAACTCGCTCGTCCGCAAACGTCAGGTCCTGCGGTTCGCCGCCGATCGCGCAAAATGAATAAAAGCGATTCTTGCGTCCAATGCGCGCCGGACCGTAAATCACGGCGTGCGGCTCAACGACGCACTCCTCCCCCAATTCAACGTCTTCGCCAATCACGGCGAAGGCGCCAATGCGTGCGCCGTTCCAGATGGTTGCGCTTTGCGCGACGCTTGCTCGCGAATCAATTTCGCTCATGGGTCGCGATCCACCATCTTGCACATGAGCGTCGCTTCCGCCGCAAGCTCGCTGCCTACGAAGGCTTTTCCTGCGAGTTTGCAGAACGTGTATCGCCAAGAAAGCACGTCCACTTCGACGCGCAATTGATCGCCGGGAATCACCGGCCTCCGGAAACGTGCATCATCAATCGCCACAAAATAGAGCAGCTTGCTCTCGCGGTCTTTCACTTCCTGCAGCAGCAAAAATCCGCCCGCCTGCGCCATCGATTCGACAATCAGCACGCCCGGCATCACCGGCTTTCCGGGAAAATGGCCGGCGAAAAAACCTTCATTAATGGTGACGTTTTTCACGCCCACAATTCGCTTCAGCCGTTCCATCTCCGTGATTGCGTCGATCATCAGGAACGGATAGCGATGCGGCAGTATCTTCTGAATCTCAATCGTGTCCAGAATCATGAATCCTCGCGCGGCCGTCCGGTTCGCCCACCCGCGGCATGCAATCAAAGAATAGTATACGAAAGCGGCGTATCGTGAAACCGCGCCGCCCTTGGTGCGTGTTTCTCAGGAACGCGCCGCTGCGGCCTGCTCCTGGCGCACCTCTGACGGTTGACTGCGCCCGCTTCCGGCGGGACAATCGACGCGGACTTTCAAGAGGGAATCAGGTTCCTCTCGTGCTCGCCAACAGCCTCAAGCGCCGCGCCGAAGCCCTTCTGGCACGCGCGGACATCCGCATCAATGGGGACCGTCCGTGGGACCTTATCGTTCACCGCGACGAGTTCTATCCTCGCGTTTTTCGCGAAGGCTCCCTCGGCCTCGGCGAGTCCTATATGGACGGCTGGTGGGATTCTCCCGCACTCGACGAGTTTTTCGATCATCTTTTCCGCGCTAAGCTCGAGCGCAACGCGTTGCCTCCGTGGCGTGCCATTCGCCTCTACCTGCAATCGCTGCTGCTCAATCCGCAGACAAAGTCGCGTTCTTTCAAAGTCGGCGAAGGACATTACGACCTTGGAAACGATCTCTTCGAGGCGATGCTCGATAAGCGCATGGTCTACACCTGCGCGTGTTGGGATGGAGCGGAAAATCTCGACGCGGCGCAGGAGGCAAAGCTTGAATTCGTTTGCCGCTCGATCGGCGCGCGCCCGGGAATGAAGATTTTGGATATAGGTTGCGGCTGGGCCAGCTTCGCAAAATATGCAGCAGAAAAATATTGTGCGAAGGTGACCGGAATTACTGTTTCGCGCGAACAGGCTCGTCTGGCGCAGGAGAAATGCTCCGGGTTGCCGGTCGAAATCCGGCTTCAGGATTATCGTGATTTACGGCGCGATGTGCAGCGCGACTCGACGCGCAAATTCGACTGTGCCGTGTCGCTCGGCATGTTCGAACATGTTGGCTCGAAAAATTACCGCACCTTCATGGAAATTGTTCACGGCGCGATTGAGGGCTGCGGTCGCTTTTATCTTTCCTGCATTGGGAAAAATGTCTCGGTCCGGATGACGGACGCATGGATAGAAAAATATATTTTCCCGAATTCGATGCTGCCGTCCCTGAAACAGATCGGAGCAGCGACCGAAGGCCTTTTCATCATGGAAGATTTGCAGAACTGGGCCGGCGATTATGACCGCACCCTGATGGCCTGGTACGCAAATTTCAAAGAGCATTGGGGTGAGCTTCGCGCGCGCTATGACGAGCGATTTTTCCGCATGTGGAAATTCTACCTGATGGCCAGCGCCGGCTCTTTCCGCTCCCGGCGCCTGCAAGTCTGGCAGATGCTTTTCTCTCCCGATGGTGCGGCTCACTGATGAAGTGTCACTGCTGAACTGGCCATTTCATAAGTTCGCGAAACGCCCTCGAAATGTCCTTCGTCTCAGGCAATGCGCCTTTGACACCGCGCGTCTCGCCGAATATGTTCTCTTCGCGGATTTATCTGATGGAGGAATCTTCGATGGCCATTTTGCGCAAGTTCTGGTTTCTTGCATTTTTGCTGATTCTGCCGCTGCCGGCGTTCGCACAAAACAGCAACGATTGCGGCGCCGCTTTTGCAGCGCAGGCCGCCGCAGCCGCTCACAGTTCCGCAAACAAGTCAGCGGCGACACATGGCCTGGACCTCGCTGATCTCGACCGCTCCGTGAGCCCTTGCCAGAATTTTTTCGAGTTCGCTGATGGCGGCTGGGTGAAATCGCACCCGATCCCACCCGCTTATTCCAGCTGGGGCACTTTCAACTATCTCCTCGACCATAATCAGGACATTCTCCATCAGATCCTCGATCAGGCTGCGGCGGATCGCCAAGCACCCGCGGGCTCGAACCAACAAAAAATCGGCGATTATTACGCGAGTTGCATGAATGAGGCGGAAATCAACAGAGAGGGAATTGCGCCGCTCGAGCCTGAGTTCAAGCGCATCGCCGCAATCTCCTCACGGCAAGAATTGGAAGCTGAAGTTGCCCGTCTGCAGAGCATGGGCGTCGACGTTCTTTTCCGCTTCGGTTCCACGCAGGACTACAAGAACAGCACTCTCGAAATCGCCATGGCCGCTCAGGGGGGACTTGGCCTTCCCGATCGCGATTTTTATCTCGCCTCGGATAATCGCTCGCAGACGGTTCGTACCGCTTATGTCAAGCACGTAGCGAACATGTTCAAGCTAATGGGTGACGATGACGCAACCGCTTCGCAGGAAGCGCAAACGGTAATGAACATTGAAACCGACATGGCGAAGGCTTCCATGAGCCGCGTTGCAATGCGCGATCCCGAATCGCGCTATCACAAAATGGACATCGCCGCGTTCCAGTCCATCACGCCCGATTTTTCCTGGAAGGAATATTTGGAGGATGTCGGCTATCCCCGTGTAAGCGAGGTCAACGTCGCGCAGCCTGATTTTTTCAAGGCGCTCAATTCCCAGCTCACCTCCGTTCCGATGGCTGACTGGAAGACCTATTTGCGCTGGCACTTGATCGATGCCGCCGCGCCGGCTCTCTCCGACAAATTCGTCAACGAAGACTTCGATTTCAGCGGCAAAGTCATGACCGGCGCGAAGGAGCTTCAGCCGCGCTGGAAGCGATGCGTGCAATCCGCGGATCGGCAGTTGGGCGAAGCGCTGGGACAGAAATACGTTCAGCGCGCTTTCACGCCGCAGGATAAGGCCGCGGCGCTGAAGATGGTCCACAACCTTGTCAATGCGCTGCACGATGACATTGAAACGCTTCCGTGGATGAGTCCTGCGACCCGCGCTCAGGCGCTCGATAAGCTTAGCCACATCATGCTCAAAGTCGGCTATCCGGATCACTGGCGCAGCTACGCTGCGTTCCACGTTACGCGCGGCCCGTATGTTGAAAATTATCTTCACGGCCGCGAGTTTCAGTTTCATTACGAGATGAACAAAATCGGCAAGCCCGTGGACCGTTCCGAATGGGGAATGACGCCGCCGACCGTCAACGCCTATTACAATCCCTCGATCAACGAAATCGTTTTCCCCGCTGGAATTTTGCAGTGGCCTTTCTTCGACGCGAAAGCGGATGACGCTTTGAATTATGGCGGTATTGGCGCGGTCATTGGTCATGAAATGACCCACGGCTTTGATGATGAAGGCCGAAAGTTCGACGCAGAAGGAAATTTGCGCGACTGGTGGACAGCCGAAGACGCAAAAAATTTCGAAGCCCGCGCCAAATGTGTCCAAGATCAGTTTGACAGTTACGAAGTCCAGCCCGGCGTGCATGAAAACGGCAAGCTCGTTCTTGGCGAAAGCATTGCAGACCTCGGTGGTTTAACGATCGCTTACAAGGCGTTCAAGAAAACTCCCGAAGGCCGCTCGAGCACCAAAATTCAGGGATTCACTCCGGACCAGCGCTTCTTCCTCGCCTGGGCGCGCACCTGGGCCGACAACATGCGACCGCAAGCAGAGCTGTTGCGCGTGAAGACCGATCCGCATCCGCTCGACCGCTTCCGCTCCTTCGCCGCGCCGTCGAATATGGAGGGGTTCGCGAAAGCGTTCGACTGCCAGCCCGGCGATCCCATGGTCCGCCCGCCTGACAAGGTCTGCAAAATCTGGTAGAAATTTATTTCGCGGAAATTTGACGGGATTTAACTGAACGTGCTCCCGGCTGTGCCTGTTCGCGTGCGCTTCTGCTTCCGATATTCCGCCCACGTTAGCCAAATGACCACCGCATCAAAAAGCGTCAGCCCCGCCAGGAAAATCGAAGGCGCGAATGTCATCCGATAGAGCTGATAAAGAATGAACGCTGCGAGCAGCACGATCAATGCCGGGTACGCCCACATGCGATTGCACCATAGCGCCACCACCAGCACAACTTTCGCAACTCCATGCGAAAGGAGGTAAATGAAAACGAAGTAATGCGCGTGCGTGACGATGTTCTGCGAAGCGTGCAGCAGATGCGACGCCACAAACGCGTTGGGATTCCGCGAAAGCGAATGAAACGTGAAAAAATTGATCAGCGAATTCACGCGCGCCGGCGTCACCGTCAGGAAAAGGAACGCGGTGACGATTTCCACGAGACCATCCAGTCCTTTCAGGGTGATGCTCGCCTGAAAGCAGCGATCAAGCAGCGTATTGCCTCTGAGTATCTCCATGAAGAAATTTCCATGAAAACGTCATGTGCCGCGCTTGCGGCCCCGCGGCTCGCTCTCAAGATTTCAGTGCGAAGCCTGCGGCAGCGAATAGGTCACTTTGCCATTTTCGTCGAGGAAATCGATCTTCGCTTCGCCCGCTGCGGTCACACTCAATCGCAAACGCGGATTCCCTTTCGCATCGCACAAGAACACCGTCGCGTCCTTATTGGGAGTCTTTCCGGCGAAAAATCTTGTCGCGCCGTAATCGCCATTTTTGATCTGTTCCTGAAGTTGCTTCATCGCCGCGTCTTTTTCGGGGCCTGCTGGCATATTTTTCACCGAATTGAAATGCTCGACCATTTGCGCCAGGTCCATGTCAGGACGGTCCCACACATGAAAACCCGCTTGTCGCTTCCCATTATCATCGCTGTATTGAATTCCCACCGTCTGATCCTGCTTGTGCTGATCGAACATCAAATCGCCGTCGGCGGAATATCCATTTGCGATTTTTACGCTGCCAAAGGCGAGGCCACCGTCCTCGTCGCCTTCGCTATTGTAGAAAATGATTCCTGCGTCATCGTGGCGCCCATGGCTCGGAAAAGTCTTGCCGTCGATAATGGCATCTGGAATGAGCTGCCGGTTCGAAATCACCATCTGATTCTGTCCATCCGGCCCGACGATGTTGATCCGCTGCACATCGATTTGTTCGAAACTCGCCTTGCGTTCGTTTTCCGCAAAGCCGGTGACAATCGTCGCGGCAAACATCAGCGTCAATACGCCCGAATAAACTGCCAGAAACCGCGGATTCGAAAGAAATCGCATTTTGCTTCCTTCCTCTGCAGCAATGAAAAGTTTTCTCACTCTACCACAAAGCCTCGTCGTCGCTGTTCTCAATTATCTTTTCTCAATCGCACCATTTCCTCGTTGACTTTGCGCTGCTTCGTCCATAAATTACTGTCCACGCATCAGGAAAGGCAGTCGCCCTATGAGAATCGTCAATCCTCTCCTTTAAGTCCTTTAAGTTGGCGCCGGAAGCGCAGCCATTTGTCGCGCCGGCGTTGTTCTGAATTGTTCGCCGATCCATTTCAAATGATTTAGTGAATTGTGTTTTGGCATAGTGTTGCACTCGAACAATTACGCGCAGGCCAGCGGAGAAATCACGGATGAGGGAATTTGCACTCGAAGTGGAGAATCTGACGAAAATTTACGAGCGTCGCGGGCATCCGCCTGTGCGCGCGGTGGACGGGATTTCTTTCTCCGTTCCACGCGGAGAAATCTTCGGCCTGCTTGGTCCGAATGGCGCCGGAAAAACCACGCTGCTGAAAGTGCTGACCACGCTGCTGCGTCCAACGGGCGGTGCGGCGCGCATCGAGAATTTCGACGTGGTCGCGAAACCGTTCGAAGTACGCAAGCGCATTTCCATGGTGTTGCAGGAAACTGCGGCGGAATTATTCCTGAACGTCCGCGACAATTTGCTGACATTCGCGCGGTTTCACGGGCTCGATTCGCAGACTGCGCGCCTTCGAGCAGCGAGCGTGATGGAGAAATTCCAGATCGCTTCCTACGCAGAACAAAAGGTGCAGGATTTGAGCGGCGGTTCCCGGCGGCGCGTGCAGGTAGCGAAAATGTTTATGGTGGATACGCCGGTAATCTTTCTGGACGAATTTTCAACCGGTATGGATCCCATCCTGAAGCGCGCGGTAATGGGATATCTGCGCGAAGAATCGGCGAAGGGGCGCACGATTGTGCTGACCACGCAAATTCTGAGCGAGGCGGAGGAGTTGTGCGACGACATTTTGATCATGAATCACGGCAAGCAGGTTGCGCGCGGCGATTTGAATGCGCTGAAGCTGCTCTCGGTGGGCGTGTATGAAATCTCGCTGACGTTTGCGGAACTGCCGCCAGGGATTGCCGGCGACATTGCCGCGCTGAAGCCGCTGCGCTCGCACGTCGAAGGCAACAGCGTCGAGATTTCGCTGAAAGTCGAGGAAGCGAAAGTGCTCGATGTCGTCAACGAAATCTCGAAGAAAGGACGCGTGCTTCGCGTGGAGGTCAGCGGTGCAAGCCTCGAAGATATTTTCGTCGAATTGACAAAGGAGAAATGAAGATGGGGCCGTTGGCGGCGGTGGTTTATCGCGAGAGCAAGATTCGGTCGACGAACATCACGTTCATGTTTTTCGATCTGTTCTACCCGCTACTCTATTTACTGATGTTTGGTGTTGGCGTGAACGCGGCGCTGGGTTCGCCAGCGCTCCCTTCAGGGACCGACTACAATTCATTTTTTCTTGCGGGCGTGCTGGGAATGGCGAGCTTCGGAATTGCGACAACGAGCTCGTGGTCATTTTTCCTCGACCGCGACAATGGGATTTTTTTTGAGATGCTGACGTATCCGATGCGCCGCTCGGAATACCTGCTGGGAAAAGTGCTCTTCAATGTGTGCATCGGCATCGTGCAGGCAGTGATAACGATTGCGCTGGGATGCTTGCTGCTGAGGGTTCATTTGCAATGGCGGCTCCTGCCCTTGCTGGGGGCCATAGTGATTGGCGGGACGGCAGCATGGTTTTTCTTCTACGCGATTTTCGCGCTGCGGATCCGAAGGAACGACGTATTCAACAGCGTGGTGAACGTGTCGTACTTCGTTTTTCTTTTCGTCAGCTCGATATTCTATCCCCTCGGGCCGTTGCCGCACTGGTTTCGGGCGTCGGCGCTGGCGAATCCGATCACGTGGGAAGTGGATCTTTTTCGCTACAGCTCGATTGGATTGGGCGTGCCGAAGCAGCTTGTGTGGGAGGCGATGGGGTTCGTGATTTTTGCGCTGGCAAGTTTTGCTTATGCGGTGCGTAGCTTGAGAGAACAGGGATGAGAAAACAGCCAGTGAGCCGACGCGGCGGCAACCTACTGCGGGAAATTTGAGGGGCTGACGGTCGGCTGGTTGTGATGGTTGAGAACGATGGCGATGACGGCAATTGTGCCGACCATCGCGATTCCGAGAAGGACAATCAAGCCGGTGCGGCGCTTGGCAGTTCGGTTCTGGTTCTGATCCTGATTCGGGTTGGGAACCAGGGTGACGGCCATCATTGAACCTGCCGGAATGACGCGGCTTGAACCATCGTGAGTGGCAGTAACAATGAGGTCACCGGTTTTCGCGGCAATGATCGCGGAAGTGGGACTGGTGAATTCGACATACCCGGAGGCGTTTGGCGAATCGGCAGGAGCAATGGTGGCGTCGTAAAGATAGCCGTCGACGAGAGTCTTATCCGTGCTGCGGAATTTCACTTCACCCTGGGCAATGTCGAAAATAATCGGACCTGTGGGCGACTCTCTGCGGATTTGCGCTTCGCTGTTTTCGCCGAGCAAAATGCCCGCGCCGCCGGGAAGAGAAACCCAGGCGTCACCATGATCGGAGGTCGAGATCACGTCGCCATCGTAGATATTTGTGCCGTTGGCCAGCGCGGTGCCCGCGACAGTGGCCGCTGCAGCGTTAGTGATGGTGCCGATGAATGCAGCGTTCGGGGAGGCAGCCCATATGGGAACCGCGAAGAGGGGAATTATGATGACCGCGATGAACTGCCGCGTGAACTGACCCAATTTCATTTGGCGCCTTTGCGGTTTGGGAATTGGGCCGTTCCGCAAACCTGCTAAGAGGCTAGCAAAGCGGGAACGGAACACCAAGATGGAATTTCATCGAAAAGCTTGTAGGGAATTTGCCCGAGACGGCCGGGAAAGCGGGTTTCACTGGAGCATCGAGGACAGAGTCGTCTTGAGTTCGGGATGGTCGAATGAATATTGAAGGGCATTCAATTTTCCGGGTATGACGCGCTGGCTCGCGAGTAGCGCACCCGCCATTTCGCCGAGAGCGAGCCGGAGCGCAAAGAGCGGAACAGGGAAGAGAGCAGGGCGGTGGAGAACTCCCGCGAGAATGCTGGTGAATTCGGCGTTGGTGATGGGATTGGGCGCGACAGCGTTCACGGTACCACGGAGATTTTCGTTGGCGATGGCGTGACGGATCAAGAGCACGACGTCGCGAAGGCTGATCCAGCTCATCCACTGGCGGCCCTTGCCGAGGCGTCCCCCGACGCCAAGCCGAAACGGTATAAGCATCTGATGAAGTGCACCGCCTTGCGGAGCGAGAACGATGCCAAAGCGAAGGATTACGGTGCGAATGGATTCGCGCTCGGCAACAGCCGCTTCCTTCTCCCAGTCGCGACAGAGCTGCGCAAGGAAATCGGCAGCCGGCGAGCTCATTTCCGTGAGGATTTCGTCGCCACGGTTCCCGTAGTAGCCGATTGCGGATGCAGAGACGAAGACGCGCGGTTTGTTTTTCAGCTGCGCCAGCGCGGAGACGAGATGGCGGGTGGAGTCGACTCGGCTGCGGCGGAGGATTTCTTTGCGGGAAGCTGTCCAGCGTCCGCCGGCAATGGAAGCGCCGGCGAGGTGCACGACGGTGTCGGCGCCCTCTAATGCGGCAAGGTCGATCGAACCACTGGGAGGTTCCCAGCGAATCAGCCGGGAAGTAGCATCAGCGGGAGCAGTGGAGCCGGAGCGCACGAGCCGGCAGATGGAATGTCCCTCGGGACGCAGAGAATCAATGAGGGCTGTTCCAATCAGACCAGAAGAACCGGAGATGATGATTTTCACGGGCGCACACCTCAAAGAGCTAGTGCACTGCGATGCGCCGGTAAGACATTACAAAAGAGTACGTTGACCGAAAGCCGGCGTCAAGGGAACACACAGGCCGGGTCGAAACAAGGTTGCGGCGGAGAATAGCGGTGCGGTGGGAGAGCACGATAGAATGGGACGCATGGTCGTGCATGTTCTTTTTTTTGGACAATTGAAGGACATCGTGGGGGTGGGCGAGGAAACCTTCGACGCAGCAGCGGGTGCGCGGCTTGAGGATCTTTACGCGAGTTATGCGCAAAGATTTCCGCGGCTGGCGGCATTTCGCCCTTCCGTAGCGGCTTCGATCAATCAGGAATATGCGCCATGGAACGCGAAGCCGCGCGCGGGAGACGAAGTTGCATTTCTTCCGCCGGTGAGTGGCGGGTCGGCAGTCGCTTTTGAGGATATTGTGCGAATCGTGCGCGCAAGAATCGAGACAGATGAGATTGTTGCATCGTTGAAGGCTGCGGAGGATGGAGCGGTTACGGTATTTGAAGGGATTGTACGCAATCACTCGCGCGGCAAAAGCACGCTTTATCTGGAATACGAGGCATACGAAGCAATGGCGCTCGCGAAAATGCGCGAGATCGGCACGGAGATGCGCAAGCGATTCGCGATTCACCGGCTAGCGATGGTTCACCGGTTGGGGCGGCTGGAGATCGGGGAAACGAGTGTGCTGATTGCGGTGAGTTCGACGCATCGCGCGGCGGCGTTTGATGCTTGCCGCTATGGCATCGACACGCTCAAGCGTGTGGTGCCGATCTGGAAGAAGGAATTTTTTGCGGATGGCGCGGTGTGGTCGGAAGGCGAGAAGATTGCGGCGGAAGCCTTTTCGCCGCAGCGTACATCTAGTCCATAGCATGAGATTCGTGAAGAGGCGCGTCTGGAGTTGCTCGCTGGTTTTTGTAGCGCTAGGTCTCTGCGCAGGGACAGTTTTTTTTGCAGCGGCGAGCGCGAAGGCGAACCAAGCTGAAGACGAGGCGCGGCTTCGCGTGCAGACGGACCTGGTGACCGTGCCGGCGAGCGTGCTGGATGCAAACGGCAAGCCGGTAGCTGATTTGCCGGAGTCGGCGTTTCGGCTTTCCCAGGATGGCGTGCCGCAGACGATTGCTAAATTTGAAACACAGACGGACCGGCCGCTCGAATTGGCGATGATGGTGGATTCGAGTCTGAGCACGCTGAAGGATACGAAATTCGAAGATGAGGCAGTGGCGCGCTTTATCAAGCTGGTGGTGCAACCGAATGACCTGCTGGGAGTTTTCGAATTTTCTGACTATGTGACTGAGCTAGGGGATTTCTCGTCGAACATCCTGAAACTGGAGGCGGCAGCGGAGAGAATTGCGCCCGGCGCGGGAACTTCACTCTATGACGCCATTGTACTTGGCTCGCAGCAACTGGAGACTCTGCCCAAGGATCGCCGGCGAGTGATTGTTCTGGTGACGGATGCGGGTGAAACGACGAGCAAGTCGAGCTTTGAGGACGCGCAGCGAAACGCGATTGCGTCGGAGGCGCTGCTGTATACAATTCTCGTGCGTGCTGTTCCGACCGAGGGCGGGCGCTACACGGGAGGGGAGCACGCCATTGACACGATCATCGATTCGACGGGCGGCGCGGTTTACTATCCAAAAGGAATGAACGATCTGGATACGATGTTTCAGCAGATCAGCCGCGAGCTGCGCACACAATACTTGTTGAGCTACTATCCGCACCCGAAAGAAAAAGCAGGGACCTACTGCGGCATCGAGTTGGCGATTCCTGGGGGTGCGTATACGCTGCATTACCGCAAAGGCTATTTCGAGGCTGGGCCGCCACGGGCCGGAGCCAATCCCACCACCAATTGATGACCGAAGCGAAGCAAAATCCCGAGAGATTTCTGGAGGTTGCCATCGCCGCTGCGCGCGAAGCGGGAGAGATCATTGCAGTGGCGATGGATCATCCGAAAGATATTTCCTACAAGGGTGAAGTCGATATCGTGACGGGGACGGATCGGAAGTCCGAGGCCGCAATTCTGGCACGCCTGCGGGAGGAATTTCCGGACCATGCGATCATCGCGGAGGAAGGCGGGGCGTCGGGCGCAGGCGCAGCGGCAGAATACGAGTGGCACGTTGATCCGCTGGATGGCACAACGAATTTCGCACACGGGTATCCGGTTTTCGCCGTCTCGATTGGGCTGCTGCATCGAGGCGAGCCGCTGGTTGGCGCCGTTTACAATCCGGTGAACGGCGAGATGTTCAGCGCAATTCGGGGCCAGGGAGCGCAGCGCAATAGCAAGGAGACTCGAGTCTCGTCGGTGGAGACGCTGTCGCGTAGCTTGCTAGCTACGGGTTTTCCGGCACAAGCGGGTACAAAATCCGAACATCCATTATTACTGGGAGTTCACGTTGCGTTCGCATGGCGTGCGGCGCGCAGGCGCGGCGGCGCTGGATTTGTGTTCGGTGGCGTGTGGGCAATTCGAAGGATTTTGGGAGTTTGGATTGAAGTCGTGGGACACGGCTGCTGGAATTCTGTTGGTGCGCGAAGCGGGAGGCAAAGTGACAAATTTCTCTGGCGAACCTTATCATCCGGGTGACATGGAATGCCTCGCATCGAACGGGTCAATTCACGAGGAGATGCGGAAGGTAGCGGAGCGTATTCGCGACAGCGGCCGCGTAGACGTCTCGGGCAAAACCAAGGCGATTTCTGGCATCTAAGTATTCGAGTGCTGGCGCAGGGAATATTGAGGTAGCACTCAAGTACAGGTAATCTGCCGCGCAATTCCAGCGCCTTTCCGGCTTTACTCCAGAGCACGCCCGGTGTTAGCCTGCACCTTCGCAATACCGAAGGATATTGGATGGCATACACTTACGTCTTCCCGCAGTTAAAAAAACACCGCACGCTGGCTGAGCCCTGGCATCGAATGAAGGGCCGCTGGCGCAATGGCGGCGTGGAAACGTATTCGCTGGGGCAGTCCAGCGGAATTCGTCAACTGAAGCAACTGGCGCTGCGCTCCCGCATTGAAGTTACCGAGCATCGCATCGGATTTGCCGATTTGCCGGAGAATTTTCGCGGGCTACGCATCGTTCAGCTCACGGACATTCATCATGGCCTTTACTTACCAGCCGCTGTGGTCAACCTGGCGGTGGAGCTGACAAATAATCTGGATGCGGATATTGTGGCGCTGACTGGCGATTTCGTGACGCACTCGCGAAATTACATCGAGCCCGTCGCGGAGATGCTTGGAGCGCTGCGGGCGCGCGAAGGCGTGTTTGCAGTGCTGGGGAACCATGATTTCCGCGTGGACGCAGACAGAATTGCCGTAGCGCTGGATCGCCGAGGAATCGAAGTACTGCGCAACCGGAACGTCATGCTGCGAAGACGCGGGCAGAAATTCTGTGTCGCGGGCATTGATGATTTTCTGTACGGTGCGGATTTGCCGCGCGCCATGCACGGCGTTCCCCGGGATACAGCGACCCTGCTGCTTTCGCACAATCCGGCGATTATCGAAGAGGCAGCGGAGCTTCGCATTCCTCTCGTGCTTTCCGGGCACACCCACGGCGGGCAGGTAAGATTGCCGCTGATTGGCTGCGTGTACGGCCGCTCCGATGAAAAAATGCGTTTCAAAAAAGGACGCGACAGGCTTGGAAGGACGCAAATTTACGTGAGCCGGGGCCTCGGTACGGTGGTTTTGCCGGTAAGGTACGGCTGCCCTTCGGAGATACCGCATTTCGTACTCGAGTCCCGACGCACTGCTTCCGTTGAAATGTCCCGCAGCTTTTCGAGTGACGGCTGGTCCGCCCGGCCTCATGCGCACCGTTGATCTGATCCGCAAAAAACGAGACGGCGGGGAATTGAGCCGGGAAGAGATTTTCCATTTGGTTTCCGGCGCCGCGCAAGGAACGATTCCCGACTATCAGCTCGCTGCGTGGCTTATGGCCGTAGTCTGGCGCGGAACAACACGGGCCGAAACCGCTTTCCTCACGGATGCGATGCTGCGCTCCGGCGAAGTGATGGATTTTTCAGATCTCCGCGGGGCAAAAGTAGACAAACATTCGACAGGCGGAGTAGGCGATAAAACTTCGCTCATTGTTGCGCCGATTGTGGCCGCGGTGGGTTCGCGCGCGCATGCCGACGGGAAACGAATTTACGTTCCTATGCTGAGCGGGCGCGGTTTGGGCCACACGGGCGGTACGTTGGACAAGCTGGAATCGATTCCGGGATTTCGCGTCAATCTGACGAAGCAGGAATTTCGCGCAGTACTGGAAGTGTGTGGCTGTGCGCTCAGCGGGCCGACGCCGGAAATTGCACCGGCCGACAAGCGTCTGTACGCGCTTCGCGATGTGACGGCAACGGTGGAGAGTCCGGGGCTGATCTGCGCATCGATCATGTCGAAGAAGCTCGCGGAAGGAATTGACTCGCTCGTGCTGGACGTGAAAACGGGCAGCGGGGCGTTCATGAAAAATGAGAATGATACAGTGGCGCTGGCCGAATTGCTGGTGGATACGGGCAAGCGCATAGGCAAGCGCGTCGTGGCGCTTATCACGGACATGGATCAGCCGCTGGGCAATGCCGTGGGAAATGCCCTCGAGGTTGAAGAATGCGTGGAGGTACTGAATGGAAAGGGTCCCGCCGACGTTCGCGAGCTCTCGATTGCACTTTCTGCGTGGATGATTTTCCTCGGAGGCGCGTCAGCAGATGTTCAGGAAGGAATAAGAATAGCGGAAGAAATGATTGCGACAGGCCGCGCTCATGATAAATTCCAGCAGGTCATCCGGCAGCAGGGCGGGGATGAGAGTGTGGTGGATGAGCCGGATCGGCTGCCGCGGGCGAAGGGTACGGAAACGATTCGCAGCGCGCACGGCGGTTACATTTCGCGAATTGCGTGCGAGCAGATTGGAAAAGCATGCGCCGTTCTCGGCGGCGGGCGCGAGAAACAGGATGATGCAATTGATCCTGCGGTGGGAATTGTGGTCGCAAAGAAAGTTGGCGATGTGGTGCGCGCGGGCGACGTGCTGTGTAACGTGCATTACGATGCGGAGCCTAGGCTTCGCGAAGCGCTCGCTTTGATTGAAACGAGTTTTATCGTGAGCGATGAGCCGCCGCAGCGGCAGCCATTGATTCGCAAGATTATCGGATCGTAAGGATCAGCACCTCGCAAGGATCTGGCAGGTTTGCATTTTCAAGGGAGGAGAATGCATCGCCACTGGATTGGCCTTCTTGGCATGGCCGCGATTCTGGGCCTTGCGTATCTTTTCTCCACCAATCGCCGCGCCATTCGCATGAAAACTGTGGCCTGGGGCCTCGGACTTCAGGTGGCGTTCGCATTTGTCGTGCTCGACACGAATGTCGGGCGCGAGGTTTTCGGGGTAATCGGTGCGGCGGTAACCAAACTCCTCGATTATTCCTACTACGGTTCGACGTTCGTGTTCGGGGACCTCGGCGCGAAAAATTCAAAGCTGGGATTGCTTTTCGCGTTTCAGGTTTTGCCGACGATTATTTTTATCGCGGCGATTTTTGCCGTCCTCTATTACTACGGTATTATGGCGTTCATTGTGAAACAAGCGGCGAAGCTGATGACGCGCCTGATGGCCGCCAGCGGCGCGGAATCTTTGAATATCGCGGCGAGCATTTTCATGGGTCAGACGGAAGCACCTCTGACGATTCGACCGTTTCTTCCGGAGGTGACGCGCTCTGAACTGATGTGCATCATGACCAGCGGCATGGCACACGTCTCCGGCGGAATCATGGCCGCTTACATCGCTTTCGGCGTCGATGCGAAGCATCTGATCACGGCGGTAATCATGACGGCTCCAGGTACGCTGTTGCTCTCGAAGATGCTGGTTCCTGAGACCGAAACGGCGGTGACGGCGGGACGCGTCGAGATGGCCAAACTGGAGAAAGATCCCAACGCGCTCGGCGCGCTCTCACGCGGCACAATTGATGGGCTTTACCTTGCGCTGAACGTGGCGGCGATGCTGATTTCGTTTATCGCTGTGATTTATTTATGCGATGGCATTCTCGGCGGCGTGCACAATTGGCTCGCGCACGTCGGCATGCCGCATTTTCCGTCGAGCTTGGAGCAGATTTTTGGATGGGTTCTTTCTCCTATTGCGTGGCTGATTGGCGTGCCTTGGCATGATTCCGGGAAAATAGGGAGCCTGCTGGGAACGCGCATGGTTTTGAATGAGCTGATCGCCTATGGGCGGCTGGGGCCCATGAAAGCGGTGCTGGATCCGCGTTCGTTCACAATTGCTACCTATGCCTTGTGCGGCTTCGCAAACTTCAGCTCGATTGGAATTCAAATCGGCGGCATTGGCGCGCTGGCGCCAAATAAGAAAGACGAACTGGCGCGACTGGGCATTCGCGCGATGCTCGCTGGAACCGCCGCCAATCTGATGTCCGCGGCGATTGTGGGAATCATGCTGAAATGAAGTCCGGCAACAATTCCCGCAGAGCAGCAGGCCGCGAGTTCGCTCGCGCGGAAGCGGCTGCAAAATTCATTCGTGCGAAAACGAAGCTGCGCCCGCGAATCGCCATCGTGCTCGGTTCGGGGCTTGGCGCATTTGCCGAGGGGCTAGACTTGGCTACGCGGCTTCCGTATGCACGCATACCGAATTTCCCGCGTTCGACGGCGATTGGCCACGCGGGGCAACTGCTCATCGGCAAAAGCGCCGGCATTGCTGTAGCGGTGATGCAAGGTCGGGTTCATCTCTATGAGGGCTACTCGCCCGCCGAAGTGATTTTTCCGATGCGCGTTTTCGCGCGGCTGGGGATTTCCGCTGTGGTTATCACCAACGCAGCGGGCGGAATTAATATGAGTCTTAAGCCGGGGAATCTGGTGATTCTGCGTGACCACATCAATCTGCTCGGCAGGAATCCCCTGACTGGCCCCAATGATGACCGCTTCGGGCCGCGTTTTCCCGATATGAGCGAGGCATATTCCAAATCGTTTCGCGCGATTGCTCTTGAAGAAGGCCGGCGATTAGGCATTGATATGCATGAAGGAGTTTATGCTGCGGTTCCCGGCCCGAGCTATGAAACGCCGGCGGAGATTCGTTATCTGCGCACGATAGGCGCGGACGTGGTCGGAATGTCCACAGTGCCAGGGGTGATAGCGGCGCGGCACATGGGAATCCGAGTGCTGGGAATATCATGCGTCACAAATATGGCCGCGGGTGTGCTTGATAAACCGCTTGATCACGATGAGGTGCTGCAAACCGGCAACCGCGTCAGCGGGCAGTTCATTGCTCTGCTTCACGCGGTCCTGCCTCGCCTGGAAGCCGATTTGAAGGCATAATCCTTGCATGTCCGCCGATGATGAATTGATCGCCGCGGCACGAACTGTGCGCGAGAAGGCGCATGCGCCGTTTTCCGGTTTCCGTGTGGGTGCCGCGGTGCGAGCAAAATCCGGGCATATTTTCGCGGGATGCAATGTCGAAAATGCCAGCTACGGCTTGACGATTTGCGCCGAGCGTGTCGCCATTTTCAAGGCGATCTCCGAGGGTGAACGGGAATTCAACGCGATTGCCGTGGTGACTGATGCAGCAACGCTGACTCCGCCGTGCGGCGCTTGCCGGCAAATTATCTGGGAATTGTGTGGGGATGTTCCAGTTATCCTCGCCAACCTGGATGGCAAGATCGAACGCGAGCGTTCACTGAATTTGCTGCCGCGACCATTCGATTCGTCTCATTTGTAGATCCGGCGCAGCCAAAAGCGACACTTTTTTTTGCGAATTTCCGATTTTCTGTAATAGTTCTGTTTTTCATCGAGGCTACAGTGAAACGCTATTTTGCATTTGTCGCTTTCATTGCATTTCTGTTGAGCGCCGTTGCAGTCCACGCTCAAACGCAGCAAGTCGACACGATCATCGCTCATGGGATCGTCGTCACGATGGATTCGGCACGTCACGTCTATGAGGATGGTGCGGTTGCGGTTCGCGACGATTCGATTGTGGCGGTGGGTCCGGCGGATGAGATCGAGTCGCGCTATCAAGCAGCACATAGAATTGATGCCCACGGCGAGATCGTCATGCCTGGGCTCATCAATGGCCATGCGCATGCCGCGATGAGCCTTTTTCGCGGGCTCGCGGACGACCTCTCGTTGAACGATTGGCTGCAGAAATATATTTTTCCGGCAGAAGCCCGCAACGTCACGCCAGATTTTGTGGAATGGGGTACGCGGCTCGGCATTCTGGAAATGCTGCGCGGCGGTATTACCACGTATGCCGACATGTATTATTTCGAGGACAACGTCGCGCAAGTGACGAAAGCCGCGGGCATGCGCGGCGTTTTGGGCGAAACGTTCATCGATTTTCCCGCACCGGACAACAAATCCGTGCCGCAGATGATCGCGTACACGGAAAAATACATTCAGCACTGGCAGGGCGATCCGCTGATCACTCCCGCGGTGGCGCCGCATTCGATTTACACGTGTTCGACGAAGACGCTCGAAGCTGCGGCCGCGCTGGCGCGGAAATATCACGTGCCGATCCTGATCCATCTTTCCGAAGCGCCTTTTGAAGGCGATCAGAGCCGCGCGAAATATGGGCTTTCGCCTACGGCGTATCTGGAGAGCATCGGATTTCTGGGCCCGGATGTTACGGCCGCACACTGCGTATGGGTGAACGCGGGCGATATGGAGCTTCTGGCGAGTCACGATGTTGGTTGCGTGCACAATCCATCAAGCAATATGAAGCTGGCAAGCGGCGCAAGCCCGATTGTGAGCCTGATTGCCGCGAATGTGCCGGTGGGCCTCGGCACGGATGGCGCGGCCAGCAACAACGATCTGGATATGTTCGAAGAAATGGATCTCGCCGCGAAGCTGCAGAAGCTCGTTCGCATGGATCCACGCGCGTTGCCGGCGGAGCAGGTTGTGGCCATGGCGACAATCAATGGCGCGCGAGCGCTACACATGGAAAAGCAAATTGGATCGCTCGAAGCCGGGGAAAAAGCGGATGTGATTCTCATTCGCACGGACGCGCCGCACGCCACGCCGATGTACAACGTTTATTCGCAGCTCGTTTATGCCCTGAAGGCCAGCGACGTGGATTCCGTAATGGTCGGCGGGCGTATGGTGATGGAGCACCGCCGCATGCTGACTTTGGATCCCGCTGCGATTCTAGCGCACGCTCACGCCTATGCGAAGCAAGTCTCGGCATCGCTGGGCTCTGCTCTGAAATAATCTGAGGTCGATCGGCGCGAATCCTTCTCAGTCTGGCTTTTGATTCCGTTTGGCGATCATTTTTGCGGCGGTGGAGCGCAGCGTTTCGGGGACACTCTTGCTTGTGCTGAGGATTTTTAAATCACGAGGAGTCAAGCGCGCCAGCTGATGCATGGTGATGTCGAGCGGAGTCTTGGAATTGAAAATCAGATTTTTCACGATGCTGTAATTTTTCATCCACAGTCGATTGTGGGCGACGATGCGGAGGATTTCCATCGTCAGCGTGGTCATCGAAGCGAAGCTCTCGACTTCCGCTTCGGATAATCTCGGAGATTGAAGGACAGAGCGCTGAACGACTTTATTTGAGTCGCGGATCAAGACGATGCGCTCCTCGCGTCCACCGGTGAGCGCCAACTTTACGCGCTCAAGCACGTTCATTTTGGAGAGGCGTTCGAGGAGCGTTTTGCGCTTTGCTGGATCTTCGTCCGCCGTCGCTGGTGCATCCGCGGCGTCTTGCAACTCTCCCGCTTCCTGTGCGCTCTTTTGCAGTTCTGCCAATAAACTCTTCTGTTCCGGATTGGCATTCGGTGCCGTCACCAACGCGCCTACCAGCGCCGGAGACGAAACCAGCCGCTCCAGATTATCGAGCAGCAATTGAATGCTCGCTGTCGACATCTGCTTTGCTGCCGTCACCAACGCGCTCGCTGGGCACAAGGTGTTTTTCACCAGCGCATCCGAAACTCCTGGCTCGCCCGCCAGGTTCGCCGCGCAATATTGCATCAGCTGCGGCGCCGCATCCTCTCGCGCCAGCGCCGCAAGAAAATTCTCAGTGTGTACATTCGTCAGTGCCTTTGCCGCGCCCTGCGCTACCCCTTCGATATCGTCCATCGCCAGTACCGCCAGAATCTCCGCGCGCTCCGGCCCGGTCAGTTCGACTAAGCCCGTGCACACGGCCAGCTTGCGCTCGGGCTTGGGGTTCCCGAACAGGAATTCTGCGCAAGCTGCACTGCGCGTGGCGTCGCTAATATCCGTCTCCCGAGATGGATTTCAAATTATCGCGCGTGAGCGTGATTTTTCCGGGTTGATTGGGAGGCCCCAGTGGAGGAACAGTTCGGCCATTCAGCTCGAGCAGGATGGCGTTCGATTTGCTCGCCGACACGGTAAAGCTTTTCTGCGCATGAAAGGTGAGCGACTTCAGCGCATCGAGTTTACCAGAGAAAACATTTTTTCCGTCGGCGGCTACGGTGACTGTCGAAGTTTCTCCCGCTTCGACTTTTAACTCCATAGGTCCGGCCGCAACTGTAGCGGATTTAGCTGCTCCGTTGGAGGCTTCCGCACTAGGGTCCAGTGACGCTCCGCTTGCCGGTGCGGATGTTTGGGATGCAACAGCCTGCGGCTTCGAGTTCTCAGCCGAACCATTGGTCGGGACAACACGATTCCCATTCGATGATGGATTCGCCGCTTGTTCAACTGGCGTTCTTGCCGCTGACACGGTCGGCGCACCATTGACCGGCGCATCGGCTGCGGAAGCGCCGTTCTTGTGGCGCAGTTTCGCCATGACGGTACGGAGAATTGGGTGGCGCGCGTGCCAGACGGTGATTGACGGGCCGTATCGCTGAGCCGCATACCAGCCGCCGGCGATAATCCCTGCGAGAACTACAATCGTGCCAATAATTGCAAACCAATTCCGCCGCTTGCGGACCGGCTCTTTGGTCCAAACCGCGATTTCCGGCCGCTCGCGCGTTTCGAGAGCGTATTCGGCAACGAGCCCTTCTTCATCCATTCCAAGAAAACGCGCCACAGATCGAATGAAGCCGCGGTTGAAAATGCCGCCCGGGAGCTGGGCCCAGTGCTCATTCTCCAGAGCTTCGAGAAAACGCACACTGATGCGTGTCGCGGCCGAAATCTCCTCCAGGGATACGCCGCGCATCTCGCGCTCACGTTTCAGGTGTTCGCCGAACGTGCTGGTCGGACTCATTGCGGTGCCGGTGAAAAAATGATTCAATTCGAAATATAGGCGGGCGCTCCGCCAGTGTCAATCGAAGCTCAGGGGCGGCGTACCATCGAGTGAAGATTCCCTTTTATGCACTTCGCCCCGTGCGAGCCGTTGCAGTCGCCGCCTTGAAAACCTATAATGCCAGCGATGCCCGAGGGCAAATTGCAGGAAACCGGTGGGTCCTTCGGCGCCCCTAAACCCAAAGTGTCTGAAGCCAAGCCTTTCCACGGAATCGAACGCCGCCGCAATCCGGCCACTGTGCGCGTCGAACAAGAAAGCAACGAAGTTTCCGTTTTCCACGAGCTCGGCAAAGCGCTGACCTCCTCCTTGCAGCTTGACCAGGTTCTCCGCACGATCATGGAGAAAATCAACGAGGTACTGCACCCGGATACGTGGTCGTTGCTGTTAATGGATACGGAAAAACAGGAACTTTATTTCGAAATCGCCACGGGAGAAGGCGCGGAGGCTCTGAAGGATGTTCGTATCAAACTCGGGCAGGGGATTGCCGGTTGGGTGGCGCAAACGGGAGAAGTTGTTGTGGTTCCTGACACGCAAACCGACTCGCGCTTTTTCTCCAAGGTCGACGATAAGACCAAAATGCAGACGCGGTCCATTGTGGCCGTGCCGGTTCGTTTTCGCGAGCAGTGCCTTGGTGTAATCGAGCTGATTAACTGTGTCGGACCGGAGGGATTTAGCCCTCGCGAGCTTGCTTTGCTCGAAGCGCTTGCTGATTACGCCGCCATCGCCATCGAAAACGCGCGCCACGTGCAGCGCATTCACGAACTGACTATCACCGACGACTGCACGACACTCTACAACGCGCGGCATCTGAACTTCATGCTCGATACCGAGATTTACCGCTCGCACCGCTACAGCTACGAATTCTCGATTATTTTCATCGACCTCGATCACTTCAAGACAGTCAACGATACTCACGGGCATCTGACGGGTTCGAAGCTTCTTGGCGAAATCGGTTCGGCGGTGAAGACCAATTGCCGGCTGATCGACTTTGCGTTTCGCTACGGCGGCGACGAGTTTGTTCTGCTGCTGCCGCAAACTTCGAAGGAAAATGCGTGCCGTGTAGCCCGGCGGCTTCACGCGCTGATTCGCAGCACGGTGTGGCTGAAGGATGAGGGATTGAACGTGCACGTCACGGCGAGCGTGGGCGTCGCTTCGTTTCCCGTGGACTCTGCGGACAAAGCGGGCTTGCTGCACCTTGCCGATGAAGCGATGTATCTGGTCAAAAACACTAGCCGCGACCGCGTTGCTGCGGCTTCCACGGGCGTATTGCCTGAATCTTAGTCCAACTCTCTGGCTGCCCTCGCGCCTGTTGCCGCTGCGGAAGTTATCACCAGAATTGCTCCGCCGCCTGCGAACAGCCACGCCAGACTCCACTGCGCCACCACGCCCGCGATCGCGTAGGATACTGGAGTTAGTCCAATGGCTGCAAACATGAGCACGCTCATCACGCGGCCCAGCATGGCGCGTTCCACCCGCAGCTGAATCCACGTGCTGAATTGCACGTTCACGAACCCCACTCCGAGACCCATCACTGCCAGCAGCGCTGCGATCACGCCAAATTTCGGATATGCGCCGATTCCAACCAGCTCCAGCCCGCAGAGGACTCCCAATCCGATGAATTGCAGGCCGCGTTTTCGGGCCTTCTTCACCACTCCACCGGCTGCCATTCCCGCCAGCATCCCGCCACTAAAGCAGGAAAGAAAAGTTCCGAATGCCGCCGCCGAACCAAACCGGAATTTCGCCAGCGCGGCAAGCCCGATCGCTACCGGTCCTGCGACGCAGAAATTCAGCATTGCGAAGATCACCATCAGGAAGAGGAGCGCGGAATCGCTTCGCACTGACCGCAATCCTTCGGCAATCGAATGCAGCATGCTGGGCCGCGTCCCGTTCGGATGTGCGATCTTCGGCGGCTCCGGAACTTTGATAAGTGCCACGATCGCTGCAAGGAAACTTACTGTGTCGAAGAAAAGGGCCGACGCAATTCCCCAGAATTTGATAATCAATCCCGCCGGCGCTGGTCCGACCATCTGTGTCATCACCGCGGATCCTTGCAGCAGCGCATTTGCCGGCTGAAATTCGCTTGGCTCAACCAGCGTGGGAACAAGCGAAGGGCCCGCCGGTAGCGCAAAAGCATCTGCAATTCCGAACACGAACGTCAGAACGTAAATGTGCCACAATCGAATCACGTGCAGCCACACCAGAAGCGTTACGACGCCGACGAGAAACATTCGAACCGTGGTCGTACAGATCAGCACGTAACGCGCGGACAGCCGATCCGTCGCCGCGCCGCCCACCAGCATCAAGGCTGCGCGCGGAATAGCCGCGATCATGAAAACCGTGCCCAGCACAAGGCTCGAGCCAGTGAGTTGCAACACTAGCCACGGCAGCGCCACGAGATAGAACTGGTCTCCCAGCAGGGAAACTGTGTTGCCGATCCACCAATTGCGGAAGTGCCGTTTTGCCAGCGGATGGCGCTTGAGCGGAGGTGAAGCTGCAGTTCCTATCGTCGTCTCACTTGCCGATGCCGCTGTCATTGGCCTTTGCCCGATGCAAGAAGTGGCAGCATTCAGATCAATCCTTGGCGCGGAAGTGTAGCAAAGACTTTCTGACTTCAACCGGAACTTTTTTCTTGAACGGCTCGCGGCCATGACTAAGTGACGCAATAGATGATGGGTTACGCACTCAACGACCGCCATTGAATGACTCACTATAGGCCGGTTGTGCCCCTCCATCTTCTTTCCTATACTCAGCGTCTAACTGCTCATGGCCGCTTCAAAGTTCAAGGGGATGCGCAACCGCGAAGCCGCGCGCTATGCACGCTGGTCCGCCGGCATTGCGTTTGTGATCTGCGTCGCCGTCATCGGCGTCTACCTGCAACGGCGAATGAGCGGACGAAGCAGTGAAAAAAAAGTTCATCCTGTCCCGGAGGCGGTCGCTCAGCAATCCGCGGGCTTCACCATCTCCCGCGCGATTGGCCCGCAAACGATTTTCACAGTGCATGCCTCGCAAGCGACTGAATTCAAGGATCAGAATCGCAGCCTGCTTGAAAATGTGAACATTACGATTTACGGCCCCCGCGGAGACCGCAACGATTCAGTGCATGCGGGGGAATGCAGCTACGAACCGACGACGGGCAGTATTCGCTGCCAGGGAGTCGTGCAGATTGATCTGCGGAATCCGGGACAGAAAGCGGGCGCGGAAAAGAAGGAATTGCATTTAGAGACTACTAATATTTTATTCGAGCACGACAGCGGGAGGGTCAGCACGGAAAATCCGGTGACGCTCAAATTTCCGGGAGGAGTGGGAACAGGCACAGGCCTCGTTTACGAGCCGCAGACGGAGAATGCAACGCTCGAAAAGAACGTGGAGCTCGAGATTCAATCTCCTTCCCAGTCAAATGCGACGCCTGTTCATATCAGCGGCAGCGCGCTTGAGTTCCGGCGCAGCCAGAACCTCGCGCGAATCACTGGCCCAGTCCGGGTTCAACAGGATGACCGCACGCTCACTGCGGGCGCACTGCAATTGCAGCTCGATGCCGCGATGCAGCCTGCACGCGCTGTGGCGACGGGTAATCCTGAAGTGATTGTGAGGAGTGCACGCGGAAGCATGTCGCTCGCGGCCGACCAGATGACCACGGATTTTGCACCCAGCGGCGTCATCGAAGAAATCAGCGCCGACCAGGACGTGCGCGCGGATGTTTCTGCTCGTAATGGCGGAGAAAATCATCTGTCCGCGCAACACATGCAAGTTTTGATGAATTCCGATAAACAGCAGACTGACGCACGCGAGATTCTTGCGCAGAACGGGGTAAAACTGACAATGAGCCGCGCTGGATCACGAGGAAATCTCACGACTGAAAATCTTCGCGTGGAATTGTCGCCCGATGAGGGCGGTCGCGGCGAAAGAATTGCGAGTGCCGAAACCCTGGCGCCTGCGAAACTGACCTTGAGTAAGGCGGCGGAAACCGATGAAATTGAGGGCGGGAATTTGAGCGCGACCTTCGGTGTAAACGATCAAATCAGCGATTTGCGCGGAGCTTCGGGTGTGCGCGTAAATCGAATGCTGGGATCCAAGCCACCGGAAACGAGCACAGCGCAAGACCTTTTGGCGATATTTCAGCCGGATGGGAGCTGGCGAACCATCGATGAAAAGGGCAATGTGACGTTGCAGCAGGGTACGAAGCGCGGGACTGCGAACTCAGCCACGATGGTTCGAGCCACCAATGACATTACGCTCGATGGCGCTGCATCCGTAGATGATTCGAGTTCGCATCTGCAAGCAGAAGAGATCGACATCAATGAAGCAAAGAACGAACTTCGCGCTCACGGGAACGTGACGGCAGCTTTCGCGTCAAGCCAAGGGCAAATCCGAACGAATGCACAGGCAGGCGCAACACACATTTCTGCCGATGAAATGAGCGGGACGTCACCTGAAAAGCCAGTGAGCGGGACATCATCGGGCGTCGGCCATGCCATTTTCTCTGGCCGCGCTCGAATGTGGCAAGGTCCCGATGTTTTGCAGGCACAAACGATTGAATTCTGGCAGAGCGAACAACGCGCCGAAGCACGCGGAGGTGTGCTGGGCGAATTTCTGGATACCCCGCATACCCAGAAGCAAATCGAACTGACAAGCGGGAAGAGCTCCCCAAAAAATTCCTCGCCGGTCCTGTGGCAAGTGCGCGCGCCGCAGGTCGATTACTGGGGCGCCGGTGAAAGAATGGAATGGGCCGGTGGCGTCGATGCGCGCTCTTCGGAAGCAAACATTCAGAGTCGAACCATGCAAATGTTTTTCACCCGTCAGAATGACTCGCAAGTGCTCGAGCGGGCGCTCGCCACGGGCGGCGTGCGTGTTGAGCAAAATGGCCGTAAAGGAATGGCTGATCGCGGCGAATACGTCGCACGAGAAGGGAAATTCATTCTTTCGGGAGGTCAGCCGACACTGGCCGACGGTTCTGGAAACACTGCAACAGGCCGTGAATTGACCTTCTTTTTAGCGAATGATACGATTCTGATTGACTCGCAGAACGAGGCGCGAACCATCACCAAGCACCGAGCCGAGAAATGAACGGGCATGTCGAAGCTCCAAGCCGCGGAATTAAGGAAAGCCTATCGAGGCCGCACGGTTGTCGATAACGTCAACTTGGAGATTCAACAGGGAGAAGTGGTAGGGCTGCTGGGCCCGAACGGCGCGGGAAAAACCACCACGTTTTACATTTTGGTGGGTTTGGCGCGTGCGGATTTCGGGCGCGTGCTCCTGGACGACGAAGACATCAGCGATCTCCCGGTGTATCTTCGTGCGCGCAGCGGAATCAGCTATCTTCCACAGGAACCCTCCGTATTTCGCAAGCTGACGGTCGAAGAAAACTTGCTGGCAGTGCTGGAGACTTTGCCCATTACGGCAGAGCAGCGCCGCGATCGAGTGGAAGAATTGTTGGCGCAGATGGGGCTCGAAGGGATCCGCAGCAGCAAAGGGTACGTTCTTTCGGGCGGAGAGCGGCGGCGGCTCGAAATTGCTCGCTCTCTGGCGCTACAGCCGTCGTTCGTTCTGCTGGACGAACCTTTTTCGGGAATTGATCCGTTGACGGTGCTGGATTTGCAGAAAATCATCGGCGAGCTGAGTGCCGCGGGAATTGGCGCGCTGGTGACGGATCACAATGTTCGTGAAACATTGGCCGTAACTGACCGCGCGTACATCATACATGGAGGAAAGATCTTGTGCGCCGGGACGCCAGAGGAATTAAGCAGTGATGCGGAAGTGCGGAGACTGTATCTTGGCGAGAATTTTCGCTTGAACTGATTCCTAGATGACGCAATGAACTGGCTGCAACCAAAACTGAATCTCCGGCTGGCGCAAAAGCAGATTTTGACACCGGGGCTCGTGCAGATGGTGAGCGTGCTTGCGCTCAACCGTCTCGAGTTGCGCGAGATGATCAATCAGGAGATTACAGAAAATCCGATGCTGGAGGTTTTAGGCGACGACGGGGTGGTCAGTGAAGATTACACCGACGAAGCTTTCGTCAAGGAAGAAACAGAGAAGGTTCCCGAGGCGGAAGGCGCAAATCCTTTCGATGAATTCGACGTCAGCTCGTTCTTCACGAAATACCTCGATACTCCAGCGGCGAGCGGCGTCAGCAGCGAGCATGAGGAGATTGAAAGACCCGGCTTTGATAAATTTCTCTCATCCCCGCAGAGCTTGGCGGACCACCTGATGTGGCAATTGAGCGTGAGCATTTGCAGCGAAGAGGTTCGCAAAGCGTCGGAACTGATCATCGGAAATCTGGACGAAAACGGATATTTGATGACCACGCTCGAAGAAATCTCTCAAACCAACGAATATTCAATGGAAGACGTCGAAGAAGCGCTGGCGGTGGTGCAGGAGTTCGATCCGCCGGGGGTGGCGGCGCGGGACTTGAAGGAATGTCTGCTGTTGCAATTAAAAGTTGTGGATCCGCAGAATACGCTCGCGCAGCAGATCGTTTCGGATCATCTGAAAATGTTGCAGAACAATCAACTCAAGGAAATTGCCCGCGCGCTGAATCGCCCCATCGAAGCCGTGAAGCGCGCGGTTGATGTGGTAAAGCGCCTGGATCCCAAGCCCGGTTTGCGCTACAACAAAACGGAGCCGCGCCTCGTTGAGCCCGATGTCCAATTTCGCAAAGTCGATGGCGAATGGCAGGCCTTTTTGAACGACGATGATTTGCCGCAATTGCGTCTGAGCCCTGTTTACCGCAGATTATTGCAGCGCGATGCTGCTGACCGCGACGTTCGCAATTACGTGAAGGAGCGTTTCACTGCCGCCGTGCAGCTAATCAAGAACATCGAGCAGCGTAAACACACGATTGTGCGCGTATGTCAGTCCGTGTTGCGCCGCCAGAGGGATTTCCTGGAATATGGCGTCGACCATTTGCGCCCTATGATGATCAAGGAAGTGGCTGAGGAAGTCGGCGTGCATCCTTCGACTGTGAGCCGCGCCGTCGCCAACAAATACGCGCATACGCCACAAGGGGTTTTCGAGCTGCGCTATTTCTTTTCGGAATCCGTGAATGGGCCGCAGGGCGGGGAAATGTCTCTGCTTTCGTTGAAACGGCGAGTAAAGAAAATGATCGAAGAAGAGGACGCGACGCACCCGTTAACCGACGAGCAAATCGCCAAACGATTGGACGAAGAGGGAATCCACGTCACGCGCCGCACCGTGGCGAAGTACCGTGAGGATTTGCGAATTCCTAGTACGCATCAGCGTCGGCAGAAGGACTGACGAGTAGCTTCACCGTGGCGACGAGTCATACTCAGCCGAATCGCCAGTTGGTGATTCTCACCGGCCTTTCCGGTTCGGGGAAAGGCTCGGTGCTGCGCACCTTCGAGGACTTGGGCTTCTATTGCGTCGACAATCTCCCCGTTTCTTTTATCCCTTCTTTCGCCGAGCAGTCTATGGATGGCGCCGGCGAGTTCGAGAGGGCCGCCTTGCTGGTGGATGCGCGCGAAGGGGAACAGCTCAAAAGATTGCCGGAAGTTTACCGCAAATTGCGGCGTGAGTATCCTGCAACACTGGTTTTCGTGGAGGCGAGCGATGAAGCGTTGGCCCGTCGCTTCAGCGAAACGCGTCGGCCGCATCCGATGGGCCCGGAGGTTCCGATTTTGGAGGGAATCCGGCTCGAGCGGGCTCAGATGGCGCCGATCCGCGAAATTTCCGACGTGGTGGTCGATACGACAAAATTCACTGTTCATGAGTTGCGCCAGTTCATCATCGATCGTTTTCAAAAGGCTGGACGCCGGCCGATGCTGGTTTCACTGGTCAGCTTTGGCTACCGCTTCGGTCTGCCTTCGGATGCGGACTTGGTTTTTGATGTGCGCTTTTTGCCGAATCCTCATTTTGTCGCGAAGTTGCGGCCTTACAGCGGCAAAAACGCCCGTGTGGCGAGGTACATTCGCTCGTTCAAGCAAACGGGAGAGTTCTTGCGAAGAATCGAAGGTTTGCTGGAATATCTGATTCCGCACTACATCAGTGAAGGCAAGAGCTATCTGACCATCGCATTTGGTTGCACAGGCGGACGGCATCGCTCGGTGATGATGGCTGAAGCAGTTGCGAAGGCTCTTGCCAAGCGTGGCTACACCACTAAGCTGGAGCACCGGGACTTGGAGCGGTCGAAAACGTGAAAATTACGGCTGAGCTTCGCGGGCTCTTCGAATTTGTGCGGCCGTACAGGTGGCGGCTGATTTTCGGCGTCCTGTTGCTGGGCGTGTTCGGACTCTGCCAAGGGCTGATTGCGTTGATGATCATCCCTGCGTGGGATACCGTGCTGAATCCGCACAGTGCAGCCACAAAAGTGAAGTTGATCACTCTGCCGCACAGCAAGCACGTTATTTATCTCAATTCGTTTTTGCCCTCAAACATTCATTACGTGTGGACGATCTTTGCCATTTGCCTTGTGGTGATTTTCGTCGCCAAAGCGATTGCTGAGTTTTTCGGCAGCGTGATGATTCAATACGCAGGCCATGCCGGAGTCACCGATTTGCGCAATCGTGTGTACGAAAAATTGGTGCGCCAGCCGATTGGATTTTTTCAGCACAATCCCACGGGCCGCGTTATGTCCGCGGCAATCAGCGATGTGGATCAGGTTCGCAGCGCATTATCCGAAAATCTGTCGGATTTTTTTCAGCAGGTGTTCGCGCTTGCGGCATTCGTTTGCGTGCTGCTGTGGCTGAACTGGCGCCTGGCGATTGGCTCCGCGATTGTGATTCCCCTCGTTGTATATCCGGTGGGAAAGCTCGGCAAGAAAATTCGCAAGTCCGTGCAAAACACGCGCACGCGTGTTGCAGATCTGAGCCAGATCTTGCAGGAGACCGTGAGCGGAAACCGCGTGGTGAAAGCTTTCGGAATGGAGGACTTCGAGATTCACAAATTCCGCGAAACCGCTCGGCGGCTGCTGCGTGAAAACATGCGCTGGGTAAAAGCCTATGTGGTGACGTCGCCGATGATGGACTTCCTCGGTGCCGTGGTGTTTGTGGTCCTCCTGCTCTACGCGCGCGAAGAAATCCGCCGGAATGTAATGACTGGCGGAATGGTAGTGAGCTTCATTTACGCTCTCTTTAGCGCCTACACGCCCATCAAGCGCGTGGGCAGCTTGTATCACCAGTTCCAATTGGCTGCGGGCGCTTCCACTCAAGTCGTCGGTTTCCTGGCACTGCAAGAAGAAGTCGCTGAGAAGCCAGGAGCTGCGATTTTGCCAAGATTTTCACGCGAAGTAGCGTTTGAAAACGTGGGATTCGCCTACGAAAATGGGCCGATGATTCTGCGCAACGTCAATTTGCGCGTTCCGGTAGGCAGTGTTTTGGCGATTGTTGGTTCAAGCGGAGCGGGAAAAACGACGCTGGTGAATTTGCTGCCTCGTTTCCACAGTCCGACCATGGGGGTGTTGCGCATCGATGGGTGGAATATATGCGAAGTGAAACTTCGCTCGCTGCGCGAACAAATGGCCGTCGTCACGCAGGAGACGATTCTTTTCAACGACACCGTCTGGAATAATTTGTGCTATGGCCGGCCGGATTTACCCGAGGCGCGCGTTGTGGCCGCGGCGAAGGCCGCGCTGGCGCATGATTTCATCACGCAGTTGCCGCAAGGATATCGGACGCAAATCGGCGACCGAGGCCAGCGCCTCTCCGGAGGACAGCGGCAGCGCATCGCCATTGCGCGTGCTTTGCTCAAGGACGCGCCCATTTTGATTCTCGACGAAGCGACTTCGGAACTTGACTCCGAGTCGGAGATGCTCGTCCAGCGCGCGCTGAACAATTTGATGGAAAACCGCACCGTCTTCGTGATCGCCCATCGCCTCTCGACCGTGCGCCGCGCGGATACGATTGTCGTTCTCGAAGAAGGAAGCATCCGCGAGCTCGGTACGCACGAGGAGTTGCTCGCGCGAAACGGAGCGTACGCGCGACTGTACAATCTTCAGTTTCAGGAAATCGAGCCACCGCTACCGGCCGGACCCGTGTAGAATGTCGCCTCCCGCTTTGCGATCGATGACGGCATACGCGCAGGCGCGCGTTGAAAAAGATGGCTGGGCCGTTCAGTTGAGCATGCGCAGTGTGAACCACCGCTTTCTCGATGTGCGCGTGAAGATGCCGGAGGGCTGGGACGCTTTGGAAATGGAGATCCGCAAAGGCGTGCAGGATCGTTTTCGCCGTGGACATGTGGAAGTCACGCTCCAGGTGCAAGCGGATAAGAAGAATGCCGTGACCATCCATCGCGAAATTGCCGCGGCCTATCTGGCTGGCGCGCAATCTCTTTTGAAGGAATATGGCATGAAATCAGAGCCGGATATTGCGGCAATCCTGCGGCTGCCGGGTGTCGCTTCATCCGCGCCTCCGCCGGAGGAGTTTGAGAAGATTGCCATGGCGGCGCGCGCTGCCTTAGCCAAAGCGGCCGAGCAGTTGGATCAGATGCGCTGCGCCGAAGGGCGGCTGCTCACAGAAGAGCTTGCGCGAAGGCTCGGCGCAGTCGAGAGTGCTGCCCAGCAAATCGAATTGCTTGCGGAAAAAGCCCGTCCAGCATATGCCCGGCGCCTCGAAGCGCGGCTCAAAGAACTGCTGGCTGGGTATGCTGTCGATCCAGGCCGCGTTGCGCAAGAGGCGGCATTCGTGGCCGAACGAAGCGACATTACCGAGGAAACCGCGCGGCTACGAAGCCATGCTAAGCAGTTTCGCGCTTTGCTGGCGAATGGCGGCGAAGCGGGGAAAAAACTGGATTTTCTCCTGCAAGAAATGCAGCGCGAAGCCAATACGCTGCTCTCTAAATCGACCGGAGCGGATGAGGATGGATTGCGGGTAACGCAACTCGGATTGGAGCTGAAGTCGGAAATCGAAAAGCTGCGCGAGCAGGTGCAGAACGTCGAATAGCATGGCCGATTCCTACGAACCGCTCATCTTGATCATTTCCGGCCCTTCCGGATCCGGTAAATCGACACTGGTGAAAAAGCTGCTGGAGCTGCCGGGAACCATGCTTTCCATTTCAGCAACCACGCGGCCGCCGCGACCCGGCGAACGGGACGGCGAGTGGTATCATTTTGTATCCGATACGCAATTTCGCGCCATGGTCGAGCGCGGAGAATTTCTGGAGCACGCCTGCGTTTTTGGAAGGCACAGCTACGGCACTCCAAAAAAGTGGCTGGACGAAGCGCGTGCGCAGCGGCGCGACTTGGTGCTCGAAATCGACGTTCAGGGAGCCGAGCAGGTTCGCGCGAAATTGCCGGAAGCCGTTGCGATTTTCATTGTGCCGCCTTCGCGCGAGGAATTGGAAAAGCGCATTCGCGCGCGCGGCCAGGATGGCGAAGAGGAAATCAGACGGCGTCTCGAACGTGCGCGGTTGGAGATGGAGCGCTATTTGGATTACGATTATGTAGTGATTAACGAAGATGTGGGCCGCGCGGGTGAAGCGGTCAAGGCCATTGCATTAGGAGCGCGGTCAGAAACGAAACGAAATCGCGAGCGCGTTCGTCAGATACTCAAATCCTTCGGAGGATAGAGCACTCATGGTGGTTTCCAACGAACCCCCGGACAGTAAATTTGCGTATGTAGTGCTGGTTGCGCGCCGCGCCCGGCAATTGATGGCGGGAGGAAGGCCCATGGTCGACAACCCGAAGAATCATAAATACACCCGCGTTGCCGAAGAAGAGATGCAGAAAAAAATGTTGGAGTTCGAATTGCCCGAGTCGATGGACAGCTCGGATGAAGATGCCAAGCGCAAAAAGGGATGAGTTTGATGCTCACGGTTCGCAGACCAACGGAAACATGGTGGTGAAATGATGCGCGTGGCGCTTGGAGTCTCGGGCGGCGTAGCCGCGTATAAGGCTGCGGAGTTGGTACGGCGGCTCCAGCAGGAGAAGCTCGCCGTTCAGGTGATCATGACTCGCGTGGCGCAGGAATTTGTCGCGCCTCTGACCTTTGCTGCGCTCACAGGCGAAAAAGTGATCACGGGACTCTTCAGCGAAAATCAAGGCGATGCGAATCTGGAAAGCGCTATCGAACACATTGCCGTCGCGCAGCGCATCGACCTGCTGGTGATCGCCCCTGCAACAGCGGACATTCTGGCAAAGCTGGCAAACGGAATTGCTGACGACTTTTTGACTACGCTGTATCTCGCCACCAAAGCTCCCGTCATTGTGGCTCCTGCCATGAACGTGAATATGTGGGAGCACGCCGCGACGCAGCAGAATCTGCAAATGCTTCGCGCGCGTGGTGTTCGTGTGGTTCAGCCTGATGAAGGCTATCTCGCATGCGGAATGGTTGGCACTGGGAGACTTGCTTCCACCGAAGCAATCGCGAGCGCCATTTGTGACGTGCTTGGTCTGAAACACGATCTCGAGGGAATGAAAATCGTAATTACCGCCGGGCCTACGGTCGAAGATGTGGATCCGGTTCGCGTGTTGACCAATCGTTCTTCCGGAAAAATGGGTTATGCGCTTGCGGATGCAGCTTCTCGCCGTGGCGCGCACGTAACTTTGATCAGCGGTCCAACCGAATTGCGCGCACCGAACGAAATCGATTGGTTGCCCGTTCGCTCCACAGAGGAAATGCACCGCGCCATTCTCGACCATGCAAAGGACGCGCACGCAGTGATTATGGCGGCCGCTGTTTCAGATTACCGGCCCGCCGCAGCCGCAGCTCAAAAAATCAAGCGCAGCGAAGGAAAATTGATGCTCGAGCTGGAGCCTACTGCTGACATTCTCGCCGAGCTGGGACGCGAAAAGAGTGCGCAAGTTCTTGTGGGCTTCGCTGCGGAAACTGACCACGTAGCGGAAAATGCGCGCCGCAAACTCGCTGCCAAAGGTGCGGACATGATCGTCGCGAACGATGTTACGCAAGAAGGCGCGGGCTTCGATACGGACACCAACGTCGTCACTCTCTTTTTGCGGAACGGGGAAGAAATCGCTTTGCCCAAAATGTCCAAATTCGATGTGGCCAACCGCATCCTCGACCGCGTGCTCGCGCTCCGCAAAGGCGCGCAGTGACTCCTGAGGCCCGCGCGAACGTCGAAGCTTGGCTCGCCTATTTCGCCGATCTCAAAATCTCTCCCTTTTACCTGAACCGCGCAGTTGTATCGAAAAACGAAGCGGAATCCGAAGTTCTTCCAGCAACAACAGCCGCTCCTTCCATTTACATTCCCATGAGCCCTGCTGCCATGCGAGCAAAGTTGCAAGCGTCCTCTCCCGCGGCATCATCGGCCATACCGTTACCAGTGATAAAGCCCGCATCGCTTTTCGAGGAAACCGCTCGCATTGACGGCGATTCCCTTGAGCGCATCCGCGAAGACATTGGCGATTGCAAGCGCTGCCGCCTTTGCCAGCAGCGCAACTCCATCGTCTTCGGCGCCGGCAACGCGCACGCGCAGCTCGTTTTTGTCGGCGAAGGCCCGGGCCGCGACGAGGATATTCAGGGCTTGCCGTTCGTGGGCCGCGCCGGAAAATTGCTGACGCAAATGATTGAAGCCATGGGCCTCAAGCGCGACGACGTCTACATTTGCAACGTCGTGAAATGCCGGCCCCCGGAAAATCGCGCGCCGGAGCCGGACGAAATGGAAACCTGCTCGCCATTTTTATATCGCCAGCTCGCGGTCATTCAGCCGAAAGTTGTCGTTTGCCTCGGTGCAATCGCTTTTCAGGCCCTCTATGGCGCCAAACAGTCCATTTCGCGGCTGCGCGGCCAGTGGCTCGAATTTCGCGGTATTCCGATGATGGCCACCTATCATCCTGCCTATCTGCTCCGCAATCCGAACGCGAAAGGCGAAGTTTGGGACGATCTGAAAAAAGTGATGGCTCACCTCGGATTGAAAATCCCTTCCAGAAGTTAAAACAATCCCTGTTACATTAAACGCTTTCATCTTTGCGACGCTGCGTGTCGTATTTTGTGAAGTAATCGCTGAAGGCGTCTGTCTGCGAATGGAGTGACGAGTGGGTGTTCTTCTCGGATTGTCGGCGGCGCTCGGCTGGGGCGTAGCCGACTACATGGCGCGTTTCGCCACGCGGCGCGTCGGCGCGTTCCGTGCGCTGATGTTCATGCAGCTCGTCGGCGTTCTTGTGCTCACCGTCTGCATCGCTGCCACAGGCCATTGGGCAAGATTTTTTCCTGCGTTTCGCTGGAGCATTTGGGGCTGGATCGTCGTTACCGGTGTTATAAGCGTGTTCGGTGCTCTCGCCCTTTACCGCTCATTTGAAATTGGCGTGCTTGCGCTCGTCTCTCCCATCGCCGCAAGTTATCCCGCGCTCACTGTCCTGCTTTCGATTATCAGTGGCGAGCGAATGACGCCTGCCCACGCTGCGGGTGTGGCGACCGTCATTCTCGGTGTGATTCTCGCCGCGCTCGCGCTTCCCTCGCCAGCCAGCGCGCTTAACTCAACAAGCTCCCGAACGGCAGCAATCTCTCGATCCGATCATCGCCGTCACATGTTGCGCGGAGTTCCCTGGGCGCTCGCTGCGGCTCTTGCCTTCGGCGTAAATTATTGGATTCTGGGCTTTCGCGTCATGCCTGTGTTCGGCGGACTCGCTTCCGTTTGGGTCATCCGTCTGGTTTCATTCCTCGTTCTCGCTCTTCTCGCACGTCCGCTCCGGCAGTCCGCGGCAATTCCGCGCGGCTCGACTGCCTGGCTGATTTTTTTCATTGGTCTCGCGGACACCGCAGGTTTTGTCGCCAACAACCTGGCGTTCAAGCAGGAAGAAATCGCCATCGCCACTGTCCTCGCTTCTCTTTACGGCGTAGTGACTCTCTTCTTCGCAGCGGCGTTTCTGCACGAGCGTCTTGGTCGCCGCCAGTGGGCCGGCGTCGCGCTGATTTTCGTCGGCGTCGCGCTGGTCAGCATTTAGCGCGCGCCGCTTCACCTTCATCACAGGTGTTAAAATACTGCGGCCATGACTGCGCGATTTTGCGACGTTGCGCTGCCCGTCCCGCTGCGTACGGCCTTTACTTACGCGATCCCTGCGCATTTGGCCGATGCGGAAATCATCGGCAGCCGCGTGGTCGTGCCGTTTCGCAATCGAGCTATGGTCGGCGTGGCCGTGAAGTATGCGCCTGAGCTCCGCGACGAAACGAAAATCCGAGAAATCACCGAGATTGTTGACGCAATTCCAGCCCTCACGCCGGAACTGCTCCGCCTGGGCGAATGGATCAGCCGCTATTACGTCGCGCCAATCGGCGAAACGCTGCGGTCCATGCTGCCGCCTCTCGCCGAGTTGCGCGGCCATCGTGAATACGTTCTCACCGAACACGGCCGCGCATTCCATGATGCGATGATGGAGCGCGGGCCTGTCGATGCGGCCGAAGCCGCTGACTGGGAGACGCTCGACCTGCTCGACTTCGGCAAAGATGCCGTCTCCTCCGCAAAAATAAAGCGCATCGCTGGCGGCGAAATTGCCGTCGAGCGGCTCGTCCGCCGCGGAATCATCGCCGTTCGCGAGCGCATCGAGCGCAAGAGCGAACGCGTGCAGAAAATCGTCGCTTGGAATGACGCAGCAAGTCCTGCGGATGCAAAGGAAGAAAAGGCTCGCGAGATTTTGATCGCCGTTCGCGGTCCTTTGCCCGTTCCCATTTTGTTGAAGCAGGGCGTGTCCCGCGCGCTTCTCGCCCGTCTTGAGAAAAATGGCAAAGTGAAGCTGTGGGAAGAGCCGCTCACGTCAGATGATGATTTGGACGAAGGGTCGTGGGAAGCGAATTTCGTCCCGCCGGCCAATGTGCTCAACGCGGAGCAGCAGACCGCCATCGCTTCGCTGCACGATTCGCTCGCAGCTCGCAATTTTTCCGTCGCTCTGCTTCATGGAGTTACCGGAAGCGGCAAAACGGAAGTGTATTTCGGCGCGATAGAAGCCGCCCTCGCGCAGAACCGCACGGCGATCGTACTTGTTCCAGAAATAGCTCTCACCTTGTGGCTCAGCCGCCTGGTACGTGCGCGATTCGGTGCTGATGTGGCTGTGCTGCACAGCGGCCTCTCGGATAAAGAGCGCGCCCGCGAATGGTGGCGCGTGCGGCGCGGGGAAGTTCGCGTTGTCCTCGGCACACGCTCCGCCGTGTTTGCCCCGCTCGAAAATCTTGGTCTGATTATCGTCGATGAGGAGCAAGAGAGCAGCTACAAGCAGGAGGAAACTCCGCGCTACAACGGACGCGATGCCGCCGTGGTTCGCGCAAGTCTCGTCAACGCCGTCGCGCTGCTTGGTTCTGCCACTCCGTCGCTCGAAAGCTTTCAGAATGCGCGCACCGGCAAATACAATCTTCTGCGATTAACCACTCGCGTTGCCGATCGCCCGCTCGCTCGCGTTCAGCTCGTGGATTTGCGTGAAGAGTTTCGCAAG
The DNA here is from genome assembly GCA_030037335.1 of Candidatus Acidiferrales bacterium. Taxonomy (GTDB): domain Bacteria; phylum Acidobacteriota; class Terriglobia; order Acidiferrales; family UBA7541; genus DAHUXN01. The sequence continues at coordinate 49,365 of JASHRN010000188.1, forward strand.
AGCCATCGTTCCGCGCCCGTTTCGGCCGCGCTCATCGGCGCCATCCGCAAACGCTTCGAAGACGGCACCCAAGCGCTCGTGCTCATCAATCGCCGCGGCTATTCATGGTACGTGCTCTGCCGCAGTTGCGGTGCCGGCATTGAATGCAAAAATTGCAGCATCGCGCTTTCCTATCACAAGCGCAAAGCACGCCTCGAATGCCATTACTGCGGCTATTTCAGCGCCGTGCCAAAACTCTGCCCAAAATGCCAATCGCAATATCTGTACTTTGTCGGCGATGGCGCCGAACGAGTCGAGGAATTCTTGCGAGGACAGTTTCCCAAAGCACGCATCGGCCGCCTGGATCGCGATACCGTTCGCACCAAACGGGAATATCAGAAAATTCTCGGCGCTTTCGCGCGCGGCGAATTGGATTTGCTCGTGGGTACGCAAATGGTCGCCAAAGGCCACGATTTCGAGCGCGTCACTTTGGTTGGCGTGGTCGCTGCGGATCTGGCGCTGGGCCGTCCCGATTTTCGCGCCGCTGAACGCACTTTCCAGTTGCTCACGCAAGTTGCTGGCCGCGCCGGCCGCGGCCATTTGCCCGGCGAAGTGCTCATTGAAACTTTTTATCCCGAGCATTACGCGATTCAGCACGCCGCTGATCAGGACTACAACGCCTTTTTCGAATGCGAAATCCATTTTCGCCGCGTCATGCACTATCCGCCGTTCGTCGCGCTCGCAAATATTCTTGTGCGCGATCGCAAAATCGAAAACGCCAGTCGCTGGGCGTGCTCCATCGCGTCATGGCTCGATTTGCACAAGCGCGCCAGCATGAAAGTGCTTGGGCCCGCCGCCGCCGCTCTTTCCCGTTTGCGCCGTGATTTTCGCTTTC
>JASHRN010000189.1 GCA_030037335.1 Candidatus Acidiferrales bacterium
TTAATTTTCAATGTGCTTTCGCGCGTGCGTGAAAATCTCTTCGCGGCGCGCGCCAGGAGAGCGTTTGTGATTCCTAGGTACACACGCGCGGACATGCACCGCATCTGGAGCGACGAAAATCGCTTCCAAAAATGGCTCGACGTGGAATTGGCTGCTGCCGATGTTCTCGCTGAAGCAGGAGTCGTCCCGCGCGAAGCTGCGGCCCGCCTGCGCGAACGTTCGCGTATTGACGTTGCGAAAATTCTGGAGATCGAATCGCGCGTTCGCCACGACGTCATCGCCTTCACTGTAGCTGTCGGCGAATCCGTCGCGGATCCGGAGTCAGCACGCTGGCTGCACTATGGCCTCACTTCCAATGACGTTGTCGATACCGCTCAGGCGCTCCTGATTCGCGAAGCCTCCAAACACATCGCTGCCGGCCTCGAACGCTTCTCTGGAATCCTCGAGCGTCGCGCCTGGGAATTCAAAGACACGCCCGAAATTGGCCGCACCCACGGCGTCCACGCCGAGCCCATCACCTTCGGCCTGAAAATCGCCAATTGGTATGACGAAAATCGCCGCGACATCGTCCGCTTTCGCGAAGCCGCAAAGGAAATGGCCGTCGGAAAAATTGCCGGCGCGGTTGGCACCTGCGCGCATCTTGGCCCCGAAATCGAGCAGAAAATCTGCCAGCGCCTCAGCCTGAGCGTTGCGCCCGTTTCGTCGCAGGTGATTGAACGCGACCGCCATGCCCACTATTTGACCGCGCTCGCGATTATCGCTGCTTCGCTTGAACGCATTGCCCTCGAAATTCGCCATCTGCAGCGCACCGAAGTTCGCGAAGCCGAGGAGCCTTTCGGCGGTGGCCAGCGCGGCAGTTCCGCCATGCCTCACAAACGCAATCCTGTGGGCTGCGAGCAGATTTGTGGCCTGGCGCGCATCGTGCGCTCCAACTCGCTCGCCGCGCTCGAAAACATCGCTCTTTGGCATGAACGCGACATTTCTCACAGCTCCGTCGAGCGTGTTATTCTGCCCGACTCCACCACTCTGGTTGACTACATGCTCGATCGCATGTCCGCCATCGTCGAAAAAATGAAAGTTTTCCCCGAACGTATGCTCCGGAATCTGAACTCCACGCAGGGACTCGTTTTCTCTGGTCAGCTATTGCAGGATTTAGTCGAAAATGGCGCCGCCCGCGAAGACGCTTACAAATGGGTCCAGGCGCACGCCATGACCGCATGGGAATCGGAAACCAGCTTTCGCGATCGCGTTACCAATGATCCGAACATTACAAAAATCCTCGACGCGAAAAAGCTTGAGCACACCTTCGATTTGCAGCGCCAGCTGAAATCCGTCAACGCAATTTTCGACCGCGTCTTCGCCAGGAAATCCTCCGCCGCCCCGCACTAATTTGCGCCGATACGCCGCCTCACAGCAAAGCAATGGGAATAGTCAAAAACCCATTAGCCAACGTTATGTTTTGCTTGTCATCCCGAACCCAGTCGTGCCGGACTGCTGCGCAGCAGCACAGGACAGATCGGCGCGAATGGCGGTGAGGCCTGCCTGCCGCAGGCAGGGACCTGCCGTTGCTCTTTGTTTTCGGATGGCGAGGGTTAGGGCCGGCCGTCGCAGGCGGGCTTTCAGCTCCGGCAACAGGAATTGCTTTTCTGTTCCTTCCTATCGCGCAGTCTTCTTGCGCGAGTATTCCGGTTTCAATGGTCACGAGCTCTAGGTCGCACACAAACCCCTGTAGTTGCCGATGCAATCGCCAGCTCATCGCCCTAAAGGGTGTATCTGGCCCATTTGCCTCAGGCTCGATTGTCAGGACTATTTATACTTATGTGCTCTTGACGCCGACGGATGGCTCTTTCGTGCGTTTACGATTCTGAGCCTTGGTTTCCAGCTCGTGCAAAAGACGGCGGGCCTCTTTCGTCCCATCCAGCGGTAGATTGGCAATGTCCTCGGCGACTTCCAGCGCCGCTTTCCCGAATTTCGACAGCTTCTTTTTCGTCTTCATCGGTGCCATTCCGGCATCCTGACACACCGCACCGCCGCCCGCAATATCACCGCCGTTAATCAGGACCAGAGGTCTGCTTGCCCTTCCGCGCACGCCTTGCTATGTTGATAGATTACGTTGGGCGTACTCTACGCGCTGAGCGGCAGTCGCCCCTGTAAGCACTCACTTTGTAAACCATGGCTCTTCGAAACATCGTCATACGCGGCGCGCGCCAGCACAACCTGAAAAACATCAGCCTGGAAATCCCGCGCAACTCGCTCACGGTAATTACGGGCCTCTCCGGTTCCGGCAAATCCTCGCTCGCTTTCGACACCCTCTATGCCGAGGGCCAGCGCCGCTACGTCGAATCTCTTTCCGCCTACGCGCGCCAATTCTTGGATCAAATGGAGCGTCCCGAAGTCGATTCCGTCGAAGGCCTTTCGCCCTCCATCGCCATTGAACAGAAAACCACCTCGCGCTCCCCGCGCTCCACCGTCGGCACCATCACCGAAATCTACGACTACCTGCGCGTCATCTACAGCTCCATCGGCGCGCCGCATTGCCCCAATTGCGGCAAGCTCATCGCCCGCCAGTCCACCGAACAAATCGTGCAACTCGTCCTCGCGCTCAAGCCTGACGAGCGCATCATGGTCCTCGCGCCCGTAGTGCGCGGCCGCAAAGGCGAATACAAAAAGGAATTCGAGAAATTTGCCAAAGCCGGATTCATCCGCGCTCGCGTCGACGGCGAACTCGTGAATCTCGACGAGCCTCCGGCTCTCGACCGCCGCAAAAATCACACCATCGAAATCGTCGTCGACCGCCTGCTCATTAAAGACGGAATCGCCAAGCGCCTCGAACAATCCATCGAAACCGCCACCAGGCTCACCAGCGGCCTCGTCACCATTGCCGTCGTCGGCGGCGAAGAGCACATGTACTCCGAAAAACTCGCCTGCGCCGATTGCGGCATTTCTGTGCCGGAAATTGAACCGCGCTCCTTCAGCTTCAATTCGCCCTATGGCGCGTGTCCTGAATGCCACGGCCTCGGCGCAAAATTCAATTTCGATCCGGCAAAAATCATCGTGGACTGGTCCAAGCCGCTGTTCCAGGGCGGCCTCGGTCCGGGAGGCACCTCCGCGAATCTGCAGCGCACGCTGAAAATCGCTGCCCTCGCGCATGGCTTCGACCTCGATACGCCTTTCGAAAATCTCTCGCACCGCGTGCAGAATCTAATTCTCTACGGCAATCCCGCAAATGGACGCCCCACGAAAGGCCTGAATTTCAAAGGCATCATCGACCATCTCGAAAGCAACCTCGAAGAAACCACATCCGACGAATATCGCGAGTATCTTACGCAATTCATGTCTCCAACGCCCTGCGCCGCCTGCGGCCAAAAGCGCCTTCGCCCCGAGAGCCTCGCCGTCAAAGTCGGCGATTATTCCATCGCCGAATTCACGGCTTTGTCTCTCGCCGGCGCGCGCGCCGCAGCAGAAAAAATTCTCGCCGGCCTCACCGAACGCCAGACCGCCATCGCCGGCCGGCCGCTCCGCGAAGTCGCCGAGCGCCTCGATTTTCTTCTCGCCGTGGGGCTGAGCTATCTCACACTCGACCGCTCCGCCGCCACTCTCGCTGGCGGCGAAGCTCAGCGCATCCGCCTCGCCACACAAATCGGCTCCCGCCTGCGCGGCGTGATGTACGTTCTTGATGAACCCTCCATCGGCCTTCACGCGCGCGACAACAGCCGCCTGGTGGGCACACTCGAAACTCTCCGCGATCTCGGCAACACCGTCCTCGTCGTCGAGCACGATGAAGAAACCATTCGCCGCGCCAACTACGTCGTCGACCTCGGCCCCGGCGCGGGAAAAGCGGGAGGTCACGTCGTCGCCATCGGCCCTCCGCCCGAAATCGCCGCGAATTCCAATTCGCTCACTGGCCGCTATCTTTCCGGGGATTTGAAAATCCCCATTCCGCTGCAGCGCCGCAAACCCAACGGCAAATCGCTCAAAATTCTTGGCGCGCACGCCAACAATCTAAAAAACATCGACGTGGAATTTCCTCTCGGCCTGCTCACCGTCATCACCGGCGTCTCCGGCTCCGGCAAATCAACGCTGGTGAACGACATCCTATACCGTGCCCTCGCGCAGAAGTTCTATCGTTCCAGCGAAGCTCCCGGTGCGCATCGCGAAATTCTCGGCCTCGAGCATCTCGACAAAGTCATCGAAATCGACCAGGCCCCCATCGGCCGCACTCCGCGCTCCAATCCCGCCACGTATACCGGCGTCTTCACTCCGATTCGCGAACTCTTCGCCATGCTCCCCGAATCCCGCGAACGCGGCTATCGCCCCGGCCGCTTCAGCTTCAACGTCAAAGGAGGCCGCTGCGAAGCCTGCCAGGGCGACGGCCTGCGCCGCATCGAAATGAATTTTCTGCCCGACGTTTACGTCACCTGCGAAGTCTGCCGCGGCAAGCGCTACAACGCCGAAACTCTTTCCGTTCGCTACAAGGGCTATTCCATTTCTGACCTGCTCGAAATGCCCATCGAAGACGCGCTTCCCGTCCTCGAAAACATTCCGCAAATCAAACAGAAGCTCCAAACCATGGTTGACGTCGGCCTCGGCTACGTTCAGCTCGGCCAGTCCGCCACCACTCTTTCCGGCGGCGAAGCCCAGCGCACCAAACTCGCGCGCGAACTTTCCCGCCGCCAGACCGGCCGTACTCTCTACATTCTCGACGAGCCCACCACCGGCCTGCATTTCGACGACGTCCGCAAGTTGATGGACGTTCTCAACCGCCTCGTCGATCTCGGCAACACCATCGTCATCATCGAGCACAATCTCGACGTCATTAAACAGGCCGACTGGCTCATCGACCTCGGCCCCGAAGGCGGCGCCGACGGCGGTCACATTGTCGCTCAAGGCACTCCCGAGCAAGTCGCCCGCAACAAAAAATCCTTCACCGGCGCCGCCCTCGCCCCCTCCCTCGAAATCGCCGCCTCCAACGGTAATTCCCACCCTGCCGTAAAATGAATCGTACAGCCACACTGCGGCATCCAAATCCATGTGTCGGTTGGTTTGAATCTTGACGCTCCTTGTGTCACCATCGAAGAACTTCAAGCGGACCCACTATTGAATCTAGAGCGGAGGCGATCATGACTTTACGAATTGGCGATGTTGCACCCGATTTTTCGGCGGAGACGACTCAAGGCCCCATCAAATTTCACGACTGGCTTGGCAACTCTTGGGGCGTATTGTTCTCGCACCCGAAGGACTTCACGCCCGTATGCACCACGGAACTCGGATACATGGCCGGACTGCAGCCCGAGTTTGAGAAACGGAATTGCAAAATCCTCGGACTGAGCGTAGACCCGGTGACCAACCACGGCAAATGGGCCGTCGACATTGAAGAGACACAGGGCCACAAGGTCAAATTCCCGATGATCGGCGATCCGCAACTTCAAATCGCCAAGCTTTACGACATGCTCCCCGCCGACGCAGGCAATACCTCCGAAGGCCGCACCGCCGCCGCGAACGCCACCGTCCGCACCGTGTTCGTCGTTGGTCCCGACAAGAAAATCAAGCTGACTCTCAGTTATCCGATGAGCACTGGCCGCAACTTCGACGAAGTGCTGCGCGTCCTCGATTCCATTCAGCTCACCGCCCAGCACAGTGTTTCCACGCCGGTGAACTGGAAACCGGGCGACGACGTCATCATCGGCGGCAACGTCTCCGACGACGAAGCCAAAAAGAAATACCCTGACGGCTGGAAGTCACCCCGGTCCTACATCCGAATCATTCCTCAACCCAAAGACCGCACCGCCAAAGCGTAACGCAAACCCGCGGCGCAACGCCCAGACGATGCAATGACGGGCTGCGCGGCGGGTGTGTCTTTAGGTGTTACGGCAACAGCAGTTTGAGTTATCTGAGAGGTCAAATCAGATTGTTGCAACGCTCTGGCGGGCCTATAATCTGAGCATGAAACACGTCACCCTCCCAATCGTCATCGAAGCCGATTCTGACGGCTATTTTGTCTCCTGCCCGGCTCTTCAAGGCTGTTACAGCCAGGGAAATACCTACGAAGGGGCTATCGAAAACATCAAAGACGCCATCCGTCTGCACATCGAAGACCGTCTTGCTGACGGCGAGGAAATTCCCGAGCACGTTTCCGTAAGTCTTTCCACTGTTGAAGTCGCTGTCTGATGCCGAAGCTCCCCCGCTTAACAGCTCGAGAAATCATTGCGGTACTTGAAAAATCGGGATTTGTTCTCTCCAGGCAGAGCGGCAGCCACATGATCTATAAAAATGCCGCCGGCAAACGCGCGACGGTGCCATTTCACGGGCCAAGGACGCTCCATCCCAAAGTCCTGAAAAGCATCTTGCGAGACACAGGACTGAGTCCCGAAGACCTCGAAAAACTCCGCTGAGACACCGACGCTTGCGCCCCATCCCCATCTCCATTAAAGTCAATCTGCCTGATCGAAGCCTTTAACTTCGCCTGAACGGTGGCCTAATTTGTCTCGCAAATCTCCAAGCCTCTACAAAAC
>JASHRN010000190.1 GCA_030037335.1 Candidatus Acidiferrales bacterium
CAAGAAGGATTTGGACATTGTTGGTGTCGGCTACCGCGCGGAAGTTAAAGGGAAGACCGTTGTCTTCACGCTGGGCTATTCGCACCCGATCGAGTTTCCGATTCCGGAGGGAATTCAAATCGCGGTGGAGAAGCAGACGCGCGTGACGGTGAGCGGAGCGGACAAAGGGTTAGTGGGACAAGTGACAGCGAATATCCGCTCGCTGCGTCCGCCGGATCCGTACAAGCAAAAAGGTATTCGCATCTCCGGCGAGCGGCTCAAGAAAAAGGCTGGCAAGGCCGGCGCCGCGAAGACGGCGGCTTAGGACTGAAAGGAAGAAAAGATGGCGGTTGTTCCAGTACGAAAACTTTCGCGCGATGGGCACAGGCGGCGCATTCACCGCCGGATGCGGCAAACTCTGGCGGGTTCGGGCGAGCGGCCGCGCCTGTGCGTTTATCGCTCGATCAAACATATACGCGTTCAATTGATCGATGATCTGAAGGGGCACACAATTGCGGCAGCGAGTTCTCTGGACGCCGATGTGAAAAAGCAGATCAAGGGCGGAGGAAATATCGCCTCGGCGAAGATTGTGGGCAAAGTGATTGCTGAGCGCGCGAAGGTCGCAGGAGTCGAAAGCGTGGTGTTCGACCGCGGCGGTTACCAATATCACGGCCGTGTGCAGGCGCTTGCCGAAGCGGCTCGAGAGGCGGGATTGAAGTTCTAAAAATTTATGCCGAAACAAGAGCTCAAAGACACGCTTGCTGTTCGCCGCCAGATTGATGCGAATCCCGCGAACGTCAAGGACCAGGTGGTTTCGATTAACCGCGTGACCAAAGTTGTGAAAGGCGGCAAGAATCTGAGTTTTTCCGCGCTCGTGGTAGTCGGCGATCAGCAGGGGCACGCCGGATTTGGCATGGGCAAAGCGCGCGAAGTTCCTATGGCGATTCGCAAAGCCATCGAGCAGGCCAAGAAAAACATGGTGCGGCTGAATTTGAAAGGATCGACGATTCCGCATTGGGTGGTTGGGCGGTACGGCTCCGGCGAAGTGCTATTGAAGCCAGCGCCCGAAGGAACCGGCATCATTGCCGGCGGGCCGGTGCGCGCCGTGATGGAAGTAGCGGGAATTCAGAATGTGCTGACCAAGTCCATCGGCACATCGAATCCGCACAACGTAATCAAAGCGACTTTCGATGCGCTGCTGCATTTGAAAGATGCGGCAAAAGTGAACGAAGAGCGCGGGAAAACCGCAGAAGCGGCGACGGCATAGGCGAGCGATGGCTACCAAAAAGAAATCATCGGGAACATTGAAGATTCGCTGGGTGCGCAGCTTTATCGGATGCCCGCGGAACATGCGGCTGACGATTCGCGGCATGGGTTTTCGACGCATGAACCAAGTAATTGAGCGGCCGGACACTCCATCAATTCGCGGAATGATCGCGCGCGTGCACCATTTGGTTCACATCGAGGAATAACGGGGCGAATGATGAGCGTAAACCTTTCAAATTTGAAGCCGCCGCGCGGCTCGCGTCACCGCAAAGTGCGCGTGGGACGCGGCATGGGCTCGAAGATGGGGAAGACCGCGGGCGCGGGAAACAAAGGGCAGCAATCGCGTCGTGGCTATTCGCGGCGTCCGGGATTTGAAGGCGGGCAGATGCCGCTTCATCGCCGGATTCCCAAGCGAGGATTCCGCAGCCCTTTTCCGAAGCGTTATGCCGTCGTGAATGTGGAAATCCTGAATGCGTTTCATGCGGGCGAGGTTGTTACGCCAGAGGCGCTCGAAGGGCGAGGAATCACGCGCGTGCGGCACGATGGCGTGAAGATTTTAGGAGGCGGAAATTTAAAGGTGGCGCTTACCGTTCACGCGCATAAATTCAGCAAGTCCGCTCAGGAAAAGATCATTGCCGCTGGGGGTAAGGTCGAAGTCCTGCAATGAGGAAGCTGGTCGAAGCATTTCGAAACATCATCACCACGCCGGATCTTCGGACGCGGTGTCTTTTCACGCTGATGATTATGGCGGTTTACCGCCTGGGCGCGTTCATCACCACGCCGGGAATCAATACGGAGTTGCTGCAATCGCTGTTTTTGCAGAATCAGAACTCTGTACTGGGAATCGTGGACCTCTTCAGCGGCGGAAATTTCCGGCGGCTCTCAATTTTCGCGCTGGGCATCATGCCGTACATCACGGCGGCGATTATTTTGGAATTGATGGTGGTCGTGTGGCCGTACCTCGAGCGATTGCAGAAGGAAGGTGAACTCGGCCGCAAGAAAATCACGCAATACACGCGGTATTTGACCATCATCTTGAGCATTTTCCAGTCGCTGGCGATTGCGGTCACGCTGCAGCACACGAACTATTCGGGCCAGATGCTCGTGTATCACCCCGGAATCCGGTTTGTTCTAATGACCGTGCTGACGCTGACGACGGGTTCGGCGTTCATCATGTGGCTGGGCGAACAGATCAGCGACCGCGGCATCGGCAACGGGATGTCGCTCATCATTTTTGCAGGAATCGTCGTGGGATTGCCGCACGCTGTGCAGAATTTGTGGCAGATGACCACGAGCGGGCAATGGGGTGCGTACACTCCGATTGCCATCGTCGGCCTGATGGTCCTGATGGTGGTGGTCGTAGCGTTCATCGTCTTCGTGGAGCGCGGCCAGCGGCGCATTCCGGTGCAGTATGCAAAGCGTGTGATGGGCCGCAAGGTGATGGGCGGGCAGATGACCTATCTGCCGCTGCGTGTCAACTCTGGCGGCGTGATTCCGCCGATTTTCGCCAGTTCGTTGCTGACGTTTCCGCAAACGCTCGGACTGGTGATGCAAAAGAAATCGGCGTTCTTCCAGGCTTTTGCGAATACGCTCAAATGGGGCGAGCCGCTGTACGAGCTGATTTATATCCTGCTGATTATTTTCTTCGCGTTTTTCTATGTGGGGATCATTTTCAATCCCACGGAGCTCGCGGATAACATGCGGAAGTATGGCGGATTTATTCCGGGTATCCGGCCAGGCCGAAATACTTCGGAGCACATTAACCGCGTGCTGACGCGGCTGACGTTTGTGGGCGGATTATATCTCGCGCTTGTGTGCGTTCTGCCGGAATGGATGATCTCTGGTATTCACCTGCAGCACTTGCCGCTGGTAGGCGGATGGATTGACGAGCATTTCTGGCGTTTCATCCTGGAAGGCTTGAATGTGAATTTCTACTTCGGCGGAACGTCGCTGCTGATCGTGGTGGGCGTGGCGATGGATACCGTACAGCAGATTGAAGCGCAACTGGTAATGCGCAATTACGAGGGATTTACGCGCCGGGGGCGCTTGCGGGGCCGAGGCGCCTGATCGTGGCGCAAGCGGATGCAAAGAGGCTGCTGGCGCGCCCGGTGATTTTTCTGGGGCCTCCGGGAGCAGGGAAGGGCACACAGGCCAAGCTGGTGGCCACGCACTATGGTGTGCCGCATCTCTCGACCGGAGACATGCTGCGCGAGAACGTGCAGTTTGGCACTGCGCTTGGCGCTCTGGCGAAGCCGATCATGGAGCGCGGCGAGCTGGTGCCAGACGATTTGATCCTGCGCATGGTGCAGGAGCGCATTGCGCGAGCGGATTGCGCGCGAGGATTTGTTTTTGACGGCTTCCCGAGGACGCTGGCGCAGGCTGAAGCGCTGGATGCCATTTTGGAAAAGCAGAAATCGGGTCCGGCGGCGGTGATTTATTTCAAAGTGCCGGAAGAAATACTGATGCGGCGGATGACCGGACGGCGAACGTGCAAGATCGGATTCGAGATCTACAATATCTATGACCGTCCGCCAAAGGTCGAGGGCCGCTGTGACGTGGACGGCGGTGAATTGATTCAAAGACCGGATGACCGGCCGGAGGTGATTCGCGAGCGGGTGGTCGCGTATCGCACGCAGACGGAGCCGCTTGTCGCTTATTATCGCGGCCGGCAAACGCTCGACGAAATCGATGCAAGCGCGAGCGTGACTGCGGTGACGAACGCCGTCTTTAGCGCGCTGGGGCGGTTGGAGTGCAGGATTTGATTATTTGTCGTTCGGCGGCGGAGCTGGAAACAATGCACCAGGCGGGCATGATCGTTTGGGGAGCATTGACGGAACTCCGGAAGCAGATTCGGCCGGGAGTTACTACGTTGGAATTGGATACAGCGGCCGAAGCGTATGCCAGGAAGCACAAGGCGCGGCCGGCATTCAAGAATTATCACGGCTACCCGAAGTCGTTGTGCACGTCGATCAACAATGAAGTCGTGCATGGGATTCCATCGGCGAAGCGGAAGCTGAAAGAAGGCGACATTCTGTCTGTGGATTTTGGAGTTGAGCTGGAAGGGTATTACGGAGATGCGGCGCTGACCGTGCCGGTCGGAGAAATCGACCCTTCACGCGAGAAGCTGCTGCGCGTGACGCGGGAAGCGCTGGAGCGCGGTATCGAGCAGATTCGCGAGGGTAACCGCCTGACGGATATTTCGGCCGCGGTGCAGAAGTGGGTGGAGGAAAACGGATTTTCCGTCGTGCGCGAGTTTGTGGGCCACAGCATTGGTACCAAAATGCACGAGGATTTGCAGTTGCCGAATTATGGCGAGCCGGGGCACGGACCGCGTTTGCAGGCGGGAATGGTGCTGGCCATTGAGCCGATGGTGAATACGGGCGGGCCTGCGGTGCGAATGCTCGAAGACAAATGGACCGCTGTGACGAGCGATGGAAGCGATTCGGCGCATTTTGAGCACACGGTAGCAGTCACAGAAAATGGTCCCTGGATTTTGACGCGTCCGCGCGAAGCGTCCGGCCCCGTCTGGTAGAGGTGTGGTAGAGCAGTTGGCATCCATTGTGACGGTATAGGAGCGCATGGCAAAAAGGCCGCACGACGAAAAGCCGAAAACGGATTCGGGAAATCCGAAAGAGGACGCGATTGAGGTAATGGCTACGGTGATTGAGCCGCTGCCGAATGCCATGTTTCGCGTGGAGCTGGAGAACAAGCATCAGGTGCTCGCGCATATTTCGGGGAAGATGCGGAAGAATTTCATTCGCATTCTGCCGGGAGATAAAGTGGCCGTGGAGCTTTCGCCTTACGATTTGACGCGTGGCCGGATTGTTTATCGCTACAAGTAGCGCGGCAGGAAGAATCAGAAGCAGAAGAATCAGGAGCGAAGGATGAAGGTTCGAGCATCGGTGAAGAAAATTTGCATGAAGTGCAAGATTGTCCATCGGCGCGGCGTGGTGCGCGTGGTCTGCAGCAATCCAAAGCACAAGCAGCGTCAGGGCTAGGGGGAGAAAATGGCACGTATCGCGGGCGTCGAGTTGCCGGCAAACAAAAGATTGTGGATTGGCCTGACGGCGATCTACGGAATCGGACAAGCTCGAGCAAAGAGCCTTTGCGCCAAGGCCAGCGTCGACGAAACCAAGAAGGTGAAAGACCTGACGGAAGAGGACGTCAACCGCGTCCGGCAGGCGATCGAATCCGAGGGCCGCGTGGAAGGCGATCTGCGGAAAGAGATGCAGATGAATATCCGGCGGCTGATTGAAATTCAGTGCTATCGCGGACTGCGGCACCGGCGGAATCTGCCGGTGCGAGGGCAGCGGACGCATACCAATGCGCGCACGCGCAAGGGCCCGCGCAAGGGCGCTGTGGCGGCAAAGAAGAAAGTGGCAGTTCGCAAGTAAGTCGATCGGAAAGGAACGCTCGTGGCAAAGGACGCGCAACAACAAGAAGGTGGAGCGCCGGCGGGAGCAGCAAAGCCGGCTGCAGGAAAATCGTCGAAGCGAAAAAAAGAGTTCCGCAAGAAGCGCGAGAAGCGCGTGGTCCCGCAGGGCGTGGCATACATACAGGCTACGTTCAACAACACGATCATCACGCTGAGCGATCCAGACGGGCGCGTGGTGAGCTGGTCGTCGGCGGGCTCGGTAGGATTCAAGGGATCGCGCAAAGGCACGCCATACGCAGCGCAGCAGGCGGCAATGACCGCGGCGGGAACGGCGCGCGATCAGTACGGAATGAAATCGATTGAAGTGCGCGTGAAAGGTCCGGGAGCGGGAAGAGAATCAGCGGTGCGCGCGCTGGCTTCGGCCGGACTGCACATTCGCGTGATTAAAGACGTGACTCCAGTGCCGCACAATGGCTGCCGGCCGCCAAAGCGGCGGCGCGTGTAGAGAGCCGCCGTAGAATTTTGAATTTGCAAAGAGCGATCAGGAAGAAGGACGGCCAGTCCGTAAACTGATCGGCATGAAATAAAGGAGAAGGGCATTGGCAAGACATCGTGAAGGAGTTTGCCGGCTATGCCGCAGGGAAGGGATGAAACTCTTCCTGAAAGGCCTCCGGTGCTTTACCGAAAAATGCGCCATCGAGAAGCGCAATTTTGTGCCCGGCCAGCACGGGCAGGCGCGTCGCCCGAAGATGGTTGGGTATGGCGTGCAGTTGCGCGAAAAGCAGAAGATGAAGCGCACTTACGGGCTGCTCGAGCGGCAGTTTCGGCGTTATTACCAGGAGGCGGCGCGGGCGCAAGGGCCTACAGGCTCGAATTTGATGGTCATGCTGGAGCGGCGGCTGGACAACGTGGTCTACCGCGCGGGATTCGGCGGCTCGCGCGCGCAGGCGCGGCAGCTGGTGTTGCACGGGCACGTGCGCGTTAGCGGGCAAAAAGTGAATATCCCGAATTACCTGGTGAAAGTGGGCGATGAAGTCAGCATGAAAGAAAAAATGCATCAGAACGCGATGGTTTTGGAAGCGCGCAACCTTGCGCAAAACCAGAATTCAATGCCGTGGCTCGAAATTGACCGTGAGAATTTCAAGGCGCGCGTGCTGGCTTTGCCCCGGCGCGAGGATGTGCAGACGCCGGCGATGAACGAGCAGCTGATCGTCGAATTGTATTCCAAGTAATCCAGCGAGCGCCAACAACGACTTTTTTGGACGACCGCGTAGCGCGGGGGAGGAAAGAAAAATGTGGAAAGGATTTCAGAAACCGAAGCGTTTGGCGGCGGAACTCGAATCGCTGACCGACAAATACGGAAAGTTCTCAGCGCAGCCTTTTGAGCGCGGCTGGGGCACGACGGTCGGGAACGCGCTTCGCCGCGCGCTGCTCAGCTCGATTGAAGGAGCGGCCATCACCGCGGTGAAGATTGAAGGCGTGCTGCACGAATTTTCGCCGATTCCGGGCGTGGTGGAAGACGCGACGGATATCATCTTGAATTTGAAGCAGGTTCCGCTGAAGCTGAATTCGGATCAGCCGAAAACCATCACTCTGCTTGTGGATACGCCCGGCCCGGTCACTTCCGGCAAGATCGAAGAGGATGCCGATCTGGCCGTGCTGGACAAGAATGTCTATCTGGCGACCGTGAGCGAAGGCGGAAAGCTGGAGATGGAAATTCGCGTAAAGAACGGGCGAGGCTATGTTGCCGCGGACCGCAACTTCGACGAGGATTTGCCCCTCGGCTTCATTCCTATTGATTCGGTGCACTCGCCGGTGCGGAAGGTGAATTATTCGGTGGAAGCAGCGCGTCTCGGTCAGATGACCGATTACGAAAAGCTGAACCTCGAAGTTTGGACCAACGGTGCCATCACTCCGCAGGATTCGATTGGCCTGGCTTCGAAGCTCATTAAGGATCACATGAGCATTTTCATCAATTTCGAAGAGCAGCCGGAGTTGCCGGAAGAGGTAGTCGAGAACTTCGCCGACCCCCGCCTCGAGCATCTGGATCGTTCCGTCGAAGAACTCGAGCTTTCGGTGCGTTCCTACAATTGCCTGAAGAACGCAAATATTCAGAGCCTTCGTGAACTCGTGCAGAAGACCGAGCCGGAAATGCTCAAGACGAAAAATTTCGGACGGAAGTCCCTCAATGAAATCAAGGATATCCTGCTGAAGATGGGGCTTTCGCTGGGTATGAAATTCGATGAGCACGGGCGCATCATCTGGCCGCCGCTGCCGAGCCAGACAGCGCCGCCGGCTCCCGAAGAAACCACAGCGTTTTAAGGAACTGAGACATGCGACATCTGGTGGCAGGAAGCAAACTGGGGAAACAGCCGGCGCACCGCCGCGCGGTCTTGCGGAATCTGGTGACCAATGTGATCGAGCGCGAGCGAATCACGACAACGATTGCCCGGGCCCGCGCCGCGCGTCCGCTGGTCGAGAAAATGATCACGCTCGGCAAGCGCGATACACTGCACGCCCGGCGTCAAGCGGCGGCGTTTCTTCAGACGAAGGACGCGACCAAAAAACTTTTCGGCGAAATTGCGCCGCGCTTTACGGACCGGCCAGGCGGCTACACGCGGATTGTTCGCGTCGGCTGGCGCATTGGCGATGGCGCCGAGCTGGCAGTCCTCGAATTGCTTGGCTCAGAGTTGAAGAAGAAAGAGAAGAAGGCCAAGCGGGGAAAAGTGCAAGAGGCCACGCCGGCTGCGGAAGAGAAGGAAGCGAACGCCTCAAGCTAAACCGCTGCTTAAATTTCAAAAGACAGAAGCCCGCTGCGCTAGTTCTTCACGGCAGGCTTTTTCTTTTGGACCCCTACTTCTGCTCCGGTTGTCCAATCGTTGAGTGCTTCAAGCGATGGCGCGTCGCGAACCACGCCCAGGCGGCGATCTGCGCGAGAATGCCTGCCGCAGTGTCTAGCATTACGTCGTGAAAGGAGGGTCCTCGCCCGGGCACAAAGATCTGATGAAATTCGTCGCTGCTCGCGTACAGAAAGACAATCAGGATGACCACTAAAGCCCATTTTAGCTTCCAGGCTCTTTTATTGCGCAAGGCATTCAGCAGGAGCAAGCTGAAAATGAAATATTCAAAAACATGAGCGCCTTTGCGGATCAGATGATTAGCGCGTTCGATGAAGTACGGCGTTGCATGAGGAAAAATCCAGCGAATAATTGGAGTAAAGAAGCGCGAAGTATTTGCGGCGGTAAACGCGTGGGTGGAGAACATGAAAATTACAGCTGCCCATAGAATTACCGGCCATAGACGCGCGACCCAACGCATTCTAGGAAGTTGGCCTCACGATTAAAAGTGGCTCCGCGAGAAGGGAGCGGTTTCAGCTATAGGTTGATTCAGGACGGTGATCATTCGAGCCGGTAATTTGGCGCTTCGCGAGTGATGATGACGTCATGAACATGGCTCTCGCGCAATCCCGCTGAAGTGATGCGCACAAACTTGCTGTGCTCCTGCAATTCGCGGATATTGCCGACGCCACAGTAGCCCATTCCGCTTTTGAGTCCGCCGACGAGCTGGTCGACTAAGCCGGAAACCGGACCTTTGTACGGAACTTGTCCTTCGATCCCCTCCGGAACGGATTTGCCGCGTTCGCTGTTTTCCTGTGCATAACGATCCGCTGAGCCGGATTCCATCGCGCCAAGAGAACCCATTCCGCGATAGGATTTGTACGTTCGTCCCTGATAGAGAATCGTTTCGCCCGGGGATTCTTCCGTGCCGGCAAATAATCCGCCAATCATCACGGCGGAAGCTCCGGCAGCTATTGCTTTGGTGATGTCTCCTGAAAATTTCACACCGCCATCGGCAATGATGGGAACGCCTGTTCCATGCGCCGCTTTCGAAGCTTCGAGGATAGCGGTAATCTGCGGCACGCCTGCGCCGGTGACGACGCGCGTAGTGCAGATTGATCCAGGACCAATCCCGACTTTCAGTCCATCAATGCCGAGCCCGATAAGTTCGCGCGCGCCCTCTTCGGTTGCGACATTTCCAGCGAGAAGCTGAACCTCCGGCAAGCGGCGCTTCACCTGACGAATCGCGTCCATCACACGAGTGGAATGGCCGTGCGAAGTGTCAATCGCGAGCGCATCCGCGTTCGCTTGGGACATTTCAACAGCTCGTTCGAGGAAATCGCCCGTGGCGCCAATCGCGGCTCCTACGCGCAGGCGTCCGTGTTCATCTTTTGCGGCGCGCGGATATTCGAGCTTTTTCTGGATATCTTTGACGGTAATCAATCCTTTGAGGTTGAAATCCTTGTCGACCACGAGCAGTTTTTCAATGCGATGCTGCTGCAAAAGCTTTTCCGCATCTTCGAGCGTGGTGCCGACCGGAACGGTGACCAGGTTCTCTTTGGTCATCACGTCGCCGACGCGCTGGTCGAGGTTGCGCTCGAATCGCAGATCGCGGTTGGTGAGAATACCTACCAGACGCGTGCCGCGAGTGACCGGCAGTCCGGAGACTTTGTACTTATTCATGATTTCGAGCGCTTGATGCAGCGAGAGCTCCGGCGCAATCGTCACCGGGTCAACGATCATCCCGCTCTCCGAACGCTTTACGCGGTCAATCTCCTCTGCCTGGCGATCGATGCTCATGTTGCGATGCACAAATCCGCAGCCGCCCTGCCGCGCGATGGCGATTGCGAGACGCGATTCGGTTACCGTGTCCATCGCCGCCGCCACAATGGGAATATTGAGCGCGAGCTTCCGCGAGAGGCACGTACGCGTATCGGTCTCCGTGGGCAGCACGGACGACCGGCCGGGCAAAAGCAGGACGTCATCGAACGTTAGCGCTTCCGGAATATGCCCGTCTGGATTCATTCCACCGTCCTCTTATGAGTGCTCTGCTTGGGATTCTTGCCCCAAAAACATCAAAAGCCCAGCGGGGTTCGCTGGGCTAGAAATGCACTTATTCTGTGACAAAAAACCCTCATCAGTGAATGCTCCATTCTAGGCGGCAAATGAGTGGAAAGCAAGGCCGGAAAAATCGCCGTCTGTTTGCGTAAGCGCGGCGAATCCACTAGAATATATGCTCACTTTTTTCAAAGCGCGTCCGAGGGAATGGAAGAGCCGCAGCACAGTTCAACTGCGCAGTTTCTCGCCAGCGACGAATACCGTCCCGAACCTGAATCGAAGCCGCTTCTGCCCGCATGGCTCGATGGCAGCCCGCGCGTTGGAATTCACACGTCAATTGCAGGCGACATCTGTTCGTCGCTCGACCTTGCCAGGAACCTCGGCGCGAACGCTCTGCAAATTTTTTCCTCAAGTCCCAGAATGTGGAGCCGCGGAGCGATCGGCTCGAAGACCATCGAAGCCTCTTCCGCGCGATTTCGCGCCCGCCGCGCGGAGTTGAAACTCGGGCCGCTCGTAATTCACACCAATTATCTGATTAATCTCGCATCCTGCGAACGCGTGCTGCGCGTCCGTTCGATTCAGGCGTTTCATGACGAAATTGTCCGCGCGGTTTCGCTGGGCGCCGACTTTCTAGTGACGCATCCTGGCTGTGCCTGCGGGGCGCCGGTGAACGCGGCGATCGCTTCGATTGCTGACGGCCTGAAGCAGGCGTCGCGCGGCATCAATTTCGGAGGGCTGCGCATTCTGCTCGAGAATACGGCAGGGCAGGGGACTTCTGTGGGTTCGCGCTTTTCGGAGTTGCGCGTGATTCTCGATTTGTGCCCGGATTTGCCGCTGGGAGTCTGCGTGGATACGGCGCATTTGTTCGCTGCGGGCCATGACTTGCGCCGAGCCAAGGGATTGGAGGACGCGCTCGCGGAAATTTCCGGCACGGTTGGCCTCGAACGCGTGTTTGTCGTTCATGTCAACGATTCCAAATCCACGCTCGGCTCGCATCTCGACCGTCACGAGCACATCGGCAAGGGCAAAATCGGGCGTGAAGGCTTTCGCGGTATTTTGAATCATCCACAGCTTGCCGGGCGTGCATTCATTTTGGAAACGCCCATCGACCGCCCGGGCGATGACCGCAGGAATGTCGACACGCTTTGGCGCCTCATTGGCGAGAAGCCGCGCAGTATTCGCGGCGCAACGGATGGATTCTCGATTCGCCGCCGCAGCAACCGAATTCGCAGCACGCAGCGGCGATCGGTTACAAAGACGCGCCGCCGCGGGAACAGGCGCGCGAGAGGCTGGAAAAGTTGAGCGAGTACGATCCACAGCGAATCGAAGCGAAGTGGCAGCAGATTTGGAACGAGCAGGGTGCGTTCAATGCCGACCGCGATTCCGCGCGTCCAAAATACTATCTTCTCGAAATGTTGCCGTACCCCTCCGGAACGATGCACATGGGCCACATGCGCAACTATTCCATCGGCGACGCGGTGGCGCGTTTCAAACGCATGCGCGGACTGAACGTGCTGCACCCGATTGGCTGGGACTCATTTGGCCTGCCTGCGGAAAATGCCGCGATAAAAAACGGCATTCCGCCGCGCCAGTGGACCAATTCGAATATTCAGCAGATGAAAGCGGTCTGCAAGCGGTTCGGCTTCAGCTACGACTGGCGGCGCGAAATTTCCACCTGCGAGCCGGAGTATTACCGCTGGAATCAGTGGTTTTTCCTGAAAATGCTGGAGCGCGGCCTGGCTTATCGCAAGCTGAGCAAAGTGAATTGGTGTCCGCAATGCCAGACGGTGCTGGCCAACGAGCAAGTGGTCGACGGCTGCTGCTGGCGGCATGAAACCACCGCGGTTGAGGCGCGCGAAATCGAGCAGTGGTTTTGGCGAATCACGAATTATTCAGATGAGCTCCTCGATGATATGGCGCAACTGCAAGAGGGATGGCCAGAACGCGTTCTCGTCATGCAGAAAAATTGGATTGGCAAATCGCGCGGCGCGCGCGTGCGTTTTCCGGTCGCGGAATCGAATGCCGCTCCGCTCGAAGTTTTCACCACGCGCATCGATACCATCTACGGCGTTTCTGCTGTGCTGCTTTCGCCGCATCATCCTGAATTGAATGGCCTCATCACGGGAATGCCTGGCGGGAATTCGATATTGCAACAGATTGATTCCATGCGCAAGCTGAACCTGCGCGCCGCAGATCTCGCGACCGCTGAAAAGATCGGCGTGTTCACCGGTCGTTTCGCGCTGAATCCGTTTTCGGGCGAGCGCGTTCCGATTTGGGTCGCCAATTTTGTGCTTGCGGAATATGGCACCGGCGCGGTGATGTGTGTTCCTGCTCATGACCAGCGCGATTTTGAGTTCGCGCAAAAATATCGTCTTCCTCTCAAAGTTGTCGTGCAGCCGCTCAACGGCCCGCCTCCGCGCGCGGATCAGATGGAGGAGGCGCTCACAGAATACGGCCGCTCCGTGAATTCCGGCCCGTACAGCGGACTCGAATCTGCGAAAGCCATCGAAAAAATGACCGCCGACGCCGAAGCTGGGAAATTCGGCAAAGCCGAAACTACATATCGCCTGAAAGATTGGGGCATTTCACGCCAGCGCTATTGGGGCACTCCGATTCCCGTCGTTTACTGCAAAAAAGATGGCGTTGTCGGCGTCCCCGAAAACCAACTGCCTGTGCGCCTGCCGGAAAACGTGACTCTCACCGGCGAAGGCAAATCGCCGCTCGCGAACGTGCCTGAGTTTCTCAATACCACGTGCCCGAAGTGCGGCGGGCCCGCGCAGCGCGAGACCGACACCATGGACACTTTTGTCGATTCCTCCTGGTATTTTTACCGCTACACGGACGCGCACAACGATCGCGCGCCGTTCGACCCAGTCAATGTTCAGTATTGGTTTCCGATTGACCAGTACATCGGCGGAATCGAACACGCCATCCTGCACCTGATTTACTCGCGATTCTTCGCCAAAGTGATGCGAGATCTCGGACTCATCCAACACAGCGAGCCCGTGCGCCGGCTTTTTTCGCAGGGAATGGTGCAAAAGGGCGGGCGCGCGATGTCGAAATCCCACGGCAACCTCGTCGGCGCGGACGAAATGGCCCAGAAGTATGGCTGCGACACCGCGCGGATGTATACGCTTTTCGCCGCGCCGCCTGCAAAAGACCTCGAATGGAGTGAAGATGGAATTGAGGGCTGCTCGCGCTTTCTCAACAAAGTCTATCGGTTGGTTGATCGTTATGCCGAGAGCCTGAGGCACGTTAAGAGTGGACTTGGCGAATCCATCGATTTAGCGCAGGCCAGCGCGAAAGAAAAGCTCCTGCTTCGCAAAGCGCATCAGACGCTCAAGCGCGTGACCAGCGATTTCGAAGTGCGCTGGCATTTTAATTCGTCCATCGCGCTGATCATGACGTATTACAATGAGCTACAAGAGCATGAGCCGCTCACGCAGGAGATGCGCCCGGAAATTGCGAAGCGCCTTCTCGAATTACTCGTTCTCATGCTCGCCCCGATCACCCCGCACATTTGTGAAGAGCTGTGGGAGATGCTTGGTAACTCCGGCGGCCTGACACGTGTTACGTGGCCCCAGTTTCGCGAGGATCTGGCCAAAGAAGAGCAATTTGAGGTCGTTATTCAGATCAACGGGCGCGTACGCGGCAAGGTTCTCATTGAAGACGGCCTGAGTGACGATGAAACCAAGGAAAAAGCGCTGGGAGATCCGCGCATCGAGCAGCTCGTGTGCGGCAACAGCGTCGCCAAAGTGATCGTTGTACCGCGAAAGCTGGTGAATATTGTCCTGCGTTAGGAAAATTCGTAAGCGCCAAAGCGAAAGGGAATTGTCCGCATGAATGTGCCGGGTGGCGTGATCGTCCTCGATTTTGGCGGCCAATACACGCAACTGATCGCGCGCCGCATTCGCGAGCAGGAGGTGTTTTCCGCCATTCTGCCCTGCAATGCTTCTATTGATGAGATTCGCGGCATGCGCCCCGCAGGAATTGTCCTTTCGGGAGGCCCAAGCTCCGTTTACGACAAAGGCGCGCCTGTTTGCGACACCAGTGTTCTTCGCCTCGGTTTGCCCGTTCTCGGCATTTGCTATGGAATGCAATGGATGGCGCATTCGCTCGGCGGCAAAGTGGTCAAGGCTGAGCACCGCGAATACGGCCCCGCCACGCTCGATCGCGACAAGGATTCCACGCTTTTTCATGGCCTTCCAACGCATCTGAAAGTCTGGAACAGCCACGGCGATCACGTGATCGGCCTGCCCTCGGGCTTTGAGACGGTGGGTCGCACGGACAATGCCGTCGCCGCTATCGAAGATGCGTCGCGCCATTTTTATGGCGTCGAATTCCATCCGGAAGTCCAGCACACGGAGCGTGGCTCGGAAATTCTTCGCAATTTCGTCTTTGAAGTGTGCCGCGCAAAGAAAAATTGGAATCGCGCTTCATTCGTTTCCGATACCGTCGAAGCGATTCGCAAACAGGTGGGCGACGCGCGGGCGCTCTGTGCGCTCAGCGGCGGCGTCGATTCCACGGTTGCCGCGGTCCTTGTGCACCGGGCCATCGGCGACCGCCTTAGCAATTTCTTTGTCGATACCGGCCTGCTCCGTCGCAATGAATTTCAGGAGACGCTCACGTTTCTTCGCAACCGGCTGGGGCTCAAAGTCGAAGGCGTGGACGCTTCGGAGCGTTTCCTCGCACGGCTTGCAGGAGTTACCGACCCGGAAGAAAAGCGCAAGCGCATCGGTGCAGAATTCATCGCCGTTTTCGCCGAAGAGGCGCGTCGCCTTGCCGCAGCCGCGAATCGCGAAATGCGTTTTCTCGTGCAAGGCACTCTTTATCCCGATGTCATTGAATCTGTTTCCGTCAAGGGCCCTTCGGCCGTGATTAAAACGCATCACAATGTCGGAGGCCTTCCAAAAGACATGCCGTTTCAGCTTGTTGAGCCGCTCCGGGATCTCTTCAAAGACGAAGTGCGCCTAATTGGCAGGGAACTCAGCCTTCCCAGCGAAATCCTTTTGAAACATCCGTTTCCCGGGCCTGGTCTCGCCGTTCGCCTATTAGGTGAAGTAACCAAGGATAAACTGGAAGTGTTGCGCGGTGCGGACGCAATTGTCGTCGAAGAGATTCGCCGCGCAGGCCTCTACGACAAAGTCTGGCAGGCTTTTGCGGTGCTGCTGCCGGTCAGAAGCGTAGGAGTGATGGGTGACTATCGAAGCTATGGGTACACAATTGCTGTGCGAGTTGTTACATCGGAGGACGCCATGACCGCCGACTGGGCACACTTGCCCTGGGACGTTCTCGAGAAAATCTCCGTTCGCGTGGTCAACGAGGTGCATGATGTCACACGAATCGTATATGACATCAGCTCCAAGCCACCCAGCACGATCGAGTGGGAGTAAGCAAGCTGAAGCGAGCCTATTTACAGGCAAAAATGGCCGCCCCTAGCGGGTGGCCATCTTCTGAGCCATGTAAAAGAGCAGGCGACGATCAGCATCGTCGATGCGTCCCAGTGTCCGACGGAACCGGGTGAGAAAACGCGCATCTTTGCCCGCACTGCCCCATGCAATATCATCCGAAGATTTCCGCTTCGGAAGATTTGGCAGTTCAGGCGGCTCTTCGCCGTCGTAGAATAGCTGGTAGAGCGGAATCTCCATCGCCCGGGCCAGCTTTTCAAGGGTCTCAATGGCGGGAACAGTGTGGCCGTTCTCGACTCGAGAAATGTAACAGCGAAGCAGCCCAGTGCGCTTCTCGATATCGCCTTGGGACAGCTTCTTGAACTCACGTAATGTGCGCAACCGCTCTCCGATTATCATATGGGGATTGTCACATGAAACATATGATTATCGCAAGTGCTAACTGAGAGAATACCCTTAGAACCGGATGTAACCGGAATCCTATGGATCACGTCCCAAAAGATGTGGCAGCCAGCGCAGCCGCGGTAGCGGTTCCGGCGCGATCTCGCGTCAGTCCGACGGATGAGCGCGAGCTGGTCATGCAGGCTCAGAAGGGCGTCAAGGCCGCTTTCGAGCAGCTCGTTCTTCGCCACCAGCAGCGAGTGCTCGCGGTCGTCGGCGGCATATTGCGCCGGCGCGAAGATGTGGAAGACGTGGCCCAGCAGGTGTTTTTGAAGGCTTACGTCTCCATTCGCCGCTTCGACATGCGTTCGGCGTTTTCGACGTGGCTGTATAAGATCGCCGTCAACGAGTGCT
>JASHRN010000191.1 GCA_030037335.1 Candidatus Acidiferrales bacterium
TTTATCACGCAAACGCAAAACTTTTCCGCTATCCGTGCCGGGTGGAATACGTACCTGCGCCCGGCCGTCAATCGTCGGCACTTCAACTTTTGCACCAAGGGCCGCTTCCGAAACTGTTACGGGCACAACGGTGTACAAATCGTCTCCGCGCCGGTCAAAAAAAGGATGCGGCTCGACGCGCGTAATAATGTACAGATCGCCGGGCGCGCCTCCTCGCATCCCTGCATTTCCCCGCCCCGGAACACGGAAGCGCGAGCCTGTCTGCGCTCCAGGCGGAATCCGGAAATCGATCGTGTCCGCTCGTCGCACGCGGCCCTCGCCGCCGCATGTGCGGCAAACCGTTTGCAGCCGTCCCGTTCCGCCGCAGCGCGAGCACGGAATCTGAAAACGCATGCGCCCGCTCACTTGCGTCACCTGCCCTGAACCGCCGCACGTTGGGCAAGTCTGTGGGCTGGCGCCCGGCGTCGCACCCGTTCCGCGGCACTCCGGGCAAACATCCAGGCGCGTGATCGTAATTTTTTTCACAGCGCCGTGCATCGCTTCCGCGAACGGAATATCGATCTGATATTCCAGATCGCTTCCTTCCTCCTCCTCGTGAGCCTGTGCGGCATGTTGGCCGCGAAAAACCTGGCTGAACAAATCGCGAAAGCTCGTTCCGCCTGCCCCGCCAAAATCGAAGCCCCCGAAATCGAAATGCACATCCTGCGGCCCCGTTCCCGCGCCAGCCGCGCCCGGTCCCGCTCCTTGAAAATTCGGTCCATTGAACCCAAACTGGTCGTACATCTGCCGCTTTTTTGGATCGGACAGATTCTCATACGCTTCCTGAATCTGCTTGAACTTCTCCTCTGCCGATTTGTCTCCGGGATTCAGGTCGGGATGGTATTTGCGGGCGGCTTTGCGGTAGGCCTGCCGAATTTCCTTCAGCGTCGCCTTGCGTCCGACGCCGAGCAGTTCGTAGTAATCCTGTTTGGTTGCCGTTGGCATTTTGTTTTCTGTTTCCGCGAGCCGGAAAAATCACTTCGCGCCGCGAAAACGCTCATCGCAACAGAGTACCTACAGCTTCGCCCAGCGCGTGTTCCATTCGCCAAGCTCAGCCGATTCCCGCGCCATTTCTTCCTGCTTCCGCCGCTGCTCTTCGTTCCGGCCGCTCATCGCCGTTTCTTTTTCGTTGGCGTGCTCCACCCAGCGATCGATTACCTTCATCCGCGCTTCTACGGCCAAAGGCTCAGAGCGGAACCGCATCAGTGCGCCGGAAATCTCCACCGAGCGCGGCTGAAAATCCGGCGATGCCTCGACTCGTGCTTCATAGAACAGCCTGCGCCAGTCCGCCGAAGGGGATCCTGTAAGCAGCACCTGCACCAGATAATAATTGTCTCTGACCTTTTGCACTGCCTGTGGCGGACCTGCACGCTTAATCCCTGTCGCGCTCGTCAACATTCGCTCCCGTTTGCCTTAGAGCCTGAACCTGCACAGTCTCGGGGCGGAATTGGTTTCCCCGCCCCGAGATTCTTGCTGACCAGTCGTCACTGCCTACTATCACCGCCTCAGTTCGGCTTCTTCGATTCGTCAACGTCCACATATTCCGCGTCGACCACTTCGCCCTGCCCCGACTTCGCGCTTCCATCCTGCGACGTTCCAGGACCTGTTCCTCCCGGTTGACCTGTTGCGCCTTCGCCACCTGCCGCTGCTCCAGAGGCTGCTTGCGTCCGATAAAGCGCTTCGGCCAACTTATGTGACGCTTTGGTCAGTTCCTCTGCCGCCGAATTCAGCCGATCTGCGCCGCCCTCCGAAAGCGCCCGCTTCGCCGTTTCGACAGCAGCTTCCGCGTCCTTGATGTCGCCTTCGGCAAGCTTGTCGCGATTCTCTCGAATCAGTTTCTCGGTCTGATATACCAGGTTGTCGCAGCGGTTCCGCGCTTCGGCTTCGGCAATCTTCGCTTTATCCTCATCCGAGTGCGACTCCGCTTCCTTGCGCATCTTCTCGGCTTCTTCCTTACTCAAACCGGTCGAAGCGGTGATGGTGATTTTCTGCTCCTTGTTCGTTGCCATGTCCTTCGCGGATACATTCAAAATGCCGTTGGCATCGATGTCGAATGTCACTTCAACCTGCGGAACGCCGCGCGGCGCCGAAGGAATTCCGACCAAATGGAATTTCCCCAGCGTGCGGTTCCCGCTGGCCACAGGACGTTCGCCTTGCAACACGTGAATTTCGACCGACGTCTGATTGTCCGCCGCGGTCGAAAACATTTCTGTTTTCCGCGTGGGAATTGTTGTGTTCCGGGGGATCAGCACGGTCATTACGCCGCCCATCGTTTCCACGCCGAGCGAGAGCGGAGTCACGTCGAGCAGCAAAATGTCCTTTACTTCACCGCCCAGCACGCCTCCCTGAATCGCTGCGCCAACCGCAACAACTTCATCTGGATTAACGCCCTTGTGCGGCTCTTTCCCGTTGAATAGCCCCTTCACGATGTCCACTACTCGCGGAATGCGCGTCGATCCGCCGACCAGCACGACTTCATCGATTTTGTCCGCGCTGACCTGCGCATCCGAGAGCGCCTGCTTCACCGGCCCCACAGTTCGCTGCAGCAGGTCTTCCATCAACTGCTCCAGTTTCGACCGCGTCAGCTTGATCTGCATGTGCTTCGGGCCGGATTCATTCGCCGTGATGAACGGCAGATTGATCTCGGTTTCCATCAATTGCGAAAGCTCGATCTTGGCCTTCTCCGCAGCTTCTTTCAGGCGTTGAATGGCCATGCGGTCCTTGCTCAGATCAATGCCTTGCTCTTTTTTGAACTCCGCAATCAGCCAGTCCACAATTTTCTGGTCAATGTCGTCGCCGCCCAAATGCGTATCGCCATTGGTCGATTTCACTTCCACCACGCCTTCGCCGACTTCCAAAATCGAAATGTCAAACGTTCCGCCGCCCAAGTCATAAACGGCAATCGTCTCATCCTTTTTCTTGTCAAGCCCGTACGCCAGCGCCGCCGCCGTGGGCTCATTGATGATGCGTAACACTTCCATGCCGGCGATTTCGCCAGCCTGCTTCGTCGCTTGCCGCTGCGCATCATTGAAATACGCCGGAACCGTAATAACGGCCTTGGTTACTTTTTCACCAAGGAAGTCTTCGGCCGCGCTCTTCAGCTTTTGCAGAATCATCGCGGAAATCTCCGGCGGACTATATGATTTGCCCGCAATCTCGACGCGCGCATCGTCATGCGGACCGCGAACCACTTTGTACGGCAGCCGCTTCATTTCATCGGCAACTTCGTCGTAGCGCCGGCCCATGAATCGCTTAATCGAATAGACCGTGTTTTCCGGATTCGTTACCGCCTGGCGCTTCGCCACCTGCCCCACCAGCCGTTCGCCGGATTTCGTGATTCCTACCACCGAAGGCGTCGTGCGCGCCCCCTCTTGGTTTGGGATTACAACTGGCTCGCCGCCCTGCATTACGGCGACGACGGAATTGGTCGTCCCCAAGTCAATACCGATGATCTTACTCATTGTTTACTGCCTCCTGACATCATGAGCCGAATTGCGCTCGAATGATTGCTATGTGCTTCACGGTGTGCATTCTACACATTGAGTGTGATATTGTCAAGATTGTTGAATGCGTCATGTATGCCTAATCCATTCAGCCACTTACGCCCCTTTTCTCCTCTCCTTTCGCTTCCCTTCACCACGCTCTCACGACGCATATCGAACCCCAGTCTCAAACTCCGCATCCTAACTTTCTTGGATTCACTCATGCGCCTTTCGCGTCACTGCCTTGCGATTTTCCGCAACGCCCGCGTCGAATCGCGTAGAATGCACCTGAATTTTCAGTCTTGGGGAGGAAGATTTACCAATGAATTCCCGTCGATTGCTGCCGATCCTCGCTGGCGTTGCGCTCGTCGCTGGCGCGCTATCCATTCAGCCGCTGCGCGCTTCGCAGGAGCACGGCACCCCCGACCCTGCTGAACTCGAAGCCGAAAAGTCCCTTGGAAATCCCTCCGCCCCCATCAAGCTCATCGTCTATGACGACTATGAATGCCCCGCTTGTGGCAATTTCTACGAGCAGACCCTTCGTCCAATGATGGACACCTACGTCGCCGAAGGCAAAGTCTACCTTGTTCATCGCGATTTTCCATTGCTGGGGCACAAGTACTCACGCCAGGCCGCTCGCTGGGTCAATGCCGCAGCGCGCATTGGAAAATTCGAAGCCGTAGAGCGCGCGCTGTTCGATAATCAAATGGCCTGGTCTGAGTACGGCAGCGAAAATCCCCAGGGCATCATGAAGCCCTTCGTGCAATCCGCGCTCACGCCCGTAGAATTTCGTCGCGTCGAGCGCCTCATGCAAGGTTGTGAGTCCAATGACCACACTGAATTAAAGGGCTGCGCTGTAGATGCGGAAATCCAGCGCGATATGGCCAGCGGCGAGTTGCTTCCCATCACGCAAACTCCGACCTTTATCATTTCCTACAAAGGAAAAGCCTATCCGCCGGAATCTGGCGGCGTTGCCTGGCCCCTCCTGAAACAGTTCTTCGATCAATTGCTGAGCCAGAAATAACATGGCCCAATCTTCGCGCTGCATCGACCGTCGCAATTCACTGGGGGAAAATAGGTTGCCCAGGAATTTGCGCCGCTTGCGACCAATCTTCATTGCCGCTACGTCATTAGCCATCACGTTCGGATTCTTAGTGGCATCCCAGGGTGCGATGGCGCAGAATGCCGCGACTGAAACGAAGCTCGCAGCGGAAAAGTCTCTCGGCAATTCCTCTGCGCCCATTAAGCTCATCGTCTATGACGATTACGAATGTCCTGCCTGCGGCCAATTCTACGAGCAGACGCTTCGCCCGCTGATTGATACCTACGTCGCCGAAGGCAAAGTCTATCTCGTTCATCGCGATTTCCCGTTGACCGGACACCAATACTCTCGCCAAGCGGCCCGCTGGGTGAATGCCGCCGCGCGCATCGGAAAATTCGAGGCTGTCGAGCGAGCCCTGTTCGATAATCAAATGGCTTGGTCTGAGTACGGCAGCGAAAATCCCCAGGGCATCATGAAGCCCTTTGTGCAGGCGGCATTAGCACCCGCCGAATTCAAGCGCGTTGAGGCGCTCATGCAAGGTTGCGAATCCAACGATCACGATGAACTGAAGGGTTGCGCTGTCGATCCCGAAATTCAGCGCAACATCGCTAGCGGCGAACTGCTTCCCATCAGCTACACTCCTACGTTCATCGTCTCCTGCAAAGGAACGACCTATCCCCCGGTGTCACGCGGCGTTGCCTGGCCGTTGTTGAAGCAGTTCTTCGATCAGCTTTTGAGTCAGAAACAACCATGAGTAGCTCAACGAACTGGAGCAAAGGCCGCATTTTGTTGCTCATCGGGCGCCTCGCGCTCGCTGCGATTTTTCTCGCCGCCGCTTACGGCAAGCTCAGCCCGCTAACCGCCAAGCAGTGGACTCTCAGCTCGTTGAAGGTCACCCCTGCGTCGCTCGAACTGTCGATGATGTTCTTTGCCATGCAGCTTTCTTCTTATCAGATGCTCCCTGCGTGGGCGGTCAGTCCAATTGCCCACAGTTTGCCCTGGGTCGAGCTCTCACTGGGAATTCTGCTTCTCACGGGACTTGGCTTGCGATATCTGGGGATAATCGCAACCCTGCTTCTCGCCTTATTTTGGGCCGTGATTATTCGTTCTTATGCGCTGCACCTGGGTATAAATTGCGGCTGCTTTGGGCCCAATGAAAAACTAACCGGCTGGCGCGTCCTCGAAGACGGCGGCTTTTTCGCTCTTGGCCTCGCCGTTACTATCGGCGCTTTTTTCTATCACCGTCGCCATCGCGTCGATGCTTCGGCCTTCGCGCAAACTGAGGTTTCCTCTTCTTAGTTTTGCTGTTCTCCATCGTCTTGCCGTCGTATCATCTCTCGCCATTTGAAACAGCTCAAGGAGAGCTGCTCATGCGACCCAACCTTCGCGCGCTTCTCATTCGGGCCCTGGGATTCCTTGCTCTAGCCGCCATCGCCGCAGCGACCGCCTCCGCTCAACAGAATGCGCCTGCACCATTCATCCTTCATCAAGTCGGCCCCGGAGTCTGGGCCGCCATCGACAATCCGGCTGCCAAATCCGGGCGCGCTGGCGCCAACGCTGGCTTCGTGATCGGCACTGACAGCGTTCTGGTCATCGACACTTTCGAAAATCCCGCCGCCGCGCAGGTCCTGCTCGATCAAATCCGACAGAAAACCAAATTGCCCATACGCTTTGTCGTCAACACGCACTACCATCTCGACCATGTCGCCGGAAACAACATCTTCGCCGCTGCAGGAGCCACCATCCTCGCGCAGCAGAATGTCCGCGCTTGGGAACGCACCGAAAACAAGAAATTCTTCGGCCCGAAAATCACCACCGCGCAGACGCAAATGGTCGAATCTCTGGGCCTGCCTTCGATCACTTATCAAGATGGCGTCACGCTGTACCTCGGCTCGCGCGAGGTCATCGTCCGCTCTTTTCCTGGTCACACTGGCGGCGACAGCGTTCTTTTCATTCCTGATGCCAATATCGTTTTCACCGGCGATCTTTTCTGGTGCCACATGCTGCCAAATCTGATCGATGCTTCCACCAAACCCTGGGTGGAAACGCTCGACTTGATGATTCAGCATCATCCCGCGGCCACATTCGTGCCGGGACACGGCGAAGTGGGGCACGTGCAGGACGTAAGCGATTTTCGCGGCTATTTATCGGACTTGCGCGCCGATGTAGGACAATCGCAATCCGCCGGCAAATCCGGCGATACTCTCATTGATTCAGTTTTGCCTGAAATTCAGCAGAAGTATGGCACGTGGGACGCTTTCGCTTACTTCGCAAAACCCGATATTCACTACACCGATCTCGAGCTTCGCGGTGAAAAGCGCATCCCGCAGCCTCCGAAAAATTGAAGATCTTTCTTAAAGCGGTTTGAGCTATTCGTCCGGTGAATGCGTTCCGTGCCGGTAGTCTACTTGGTCCGTTCGGATAATCATGCTCACCAGCGGAACTTCCAGAATTTCGCCATTGCTGTGCGCCTTCTGCATCCTTCGCGCCTTCCACGGACTGATCCAATAGTCGATCGCCAGCCACAAACTGTACGATGGCCGCGCGAACCCAAGGCACAGCAGCGTGCCGAAAATTACCCACAAGATGTTTTTCTGCAAATAGGAAAGGTGGAGGAAGTCAGGAAGGAAAAGCGATGGAATAAATACCGCCAGAAAAACGCCAGCCGCGAGCGCGTAGTCCAAATACATTGCTCCCGCGTAGTAACCGGATTCTGGATAAAAAGAGAGCCCACACACCGGGCATTCGTCACGAATTTTGAAAAAACTGGAAAACAATCCGCCGTCCCCACAATTGGGACAGCGAAATCGCACTCCGTTTTTCAATGCCTGCGAAAAAGGTGGCCTTTGCATAACAACCGCTCCCGAAACTCGCCTCAGGGCACAAACGCAGTCTCATTATAGCGCGTTGCCGCTGGCCCGGCTCAAATTGCGCGTGTTCTGCCTGTCATTTTTTCCTTGAGGCCCAAGTCCGGTAAATCTCTGAGGTGGAATGCAAATCCAGAAAACGCCGGCGCTTAGGAGCCTTCGCGAACGTCAGGCAGAGGAAGGCTTGCCACCAATCGCGTGCCGGGATTGGCCCGCTCGATTTGCAGTTTGCCGCCAAATTCGGCGACTCGTTCGTGGATACCCACAAGACCCATTCCTTTTTTCTCTCCATTGGCGCAAGGTTTCCCCACCAGTTGCGGGGCGATTCCCTCGCCGTAATCTCTCACGTCCAGCACTGCATTCGCCCCGTTCAGGTCCAGTCGAATATCCACACTCTCGCTCTTCGCATGCCGATGTGCATTCGTCAAGGCCTCCTGCAAAATCCGAAAGAGCGCCGTCTCCAGCGGCAACGGCAATCTTGCCCCATCCATCGGCGCTTCCAGATTCACGCGAATGCCGCTGCGGTTCGCAAATCCCTCTGCGTACCACTTCACCGCAGAAAGCAGTCCCACTTCATCCAGAATGGGCGGATGCAGCAGATACGAAAGCGTCCGCGTCTCCTCCAGGCAGGCATCCAAAGTGAGGTCGAGCTGCCTGAACGCCTCTGGCGTTCGCGAATCGACTCGCTGACTCAAATGCGCCACACTTATTTTCGCCGCTGCCAGGCTCTGCCCGACGTTGTCGTGCAAGTCCCGCGAGAGTCGCCGCCGTTCGTCATCCTGAGCGTGAATCAGTCGCATCCACAGCTCTCGCAGTAGCGCCGTGCGTTTCTCCACCATTCGCTCAAGTTTTGCGTGGCTCTTCTCCAGCTCTGTCTGCGCCTTCTTTCGCGCGGTAATCTCCGCTTCCAGCGCCTCCGCGCGCTGCTGCAAAGACGCGATCTGGCGTAGCTGCTCTTCCTCGCCCATTAGACCTGTATACGCCTCCGTCGGGATCACGCCGGTATGCTCCGCGCAGATTTCGAGAAACGCCTCGCCATCCTCGCCATGCGCAAAACCATTCATCGGATATCCGCATAAGAGCGAAAATTCGTGCTTCTTGGCCAGTTCATTCCACAGCTTCTCCAGTTCAATGGCTGCGCTGCGCTTTCCCTCAGTCCACAGAATCGCCACCATTTCTCCAAAAGCTGCGACGTGCGCTCTCTGCGGATTCGAGGTTCCCGCCCGCGCCTGATCGATCACATTGCCTATGATTTTCTCGAACCTCTCCGCATCCGGAGACGCATCAGCCATGAATTTCTCGAGCGTTTCCTCCGCATCCAGCATTGCCATGCGACCCTGCTGCCTCGCCTGCGCCGTATCCACACCTGCCGCGCTCAAACGAGATGCAATCCTTTCCCGGCGCTCCGGAGTCGCAATGACCACGCCTGCATCTCCTGCCCCGAGCGCCGCGCCAATGAATCGCGCACACGCATCCGTCAAAACGGAATCATCTTTATAGAATTGAACGACATGCCGCGAAGCCGAGTTCGGAAGCTCCTTGGTTTGACTCGTCGCGTCTGACTGCATTGTTATTGCCATGGGGCCTGTTTTCGGAAAACGTTTTCCCACTTCAAAAGCGATTTTGCCCCCGTATCCCGCCAGACGGGAATACAGACAATACCCGAGGTTGTAGGGGGAAGCTAAACGCATTCCTTGCAGCGCCGTACGATTTATCCTGTGGAGGATCCCCCGCTTTTCATCGAACCTTTGACTTCCGCGCACTGTGAAACTATGATACCCGCGTCATTATTTCTGTGAACAGTTCTGAGGCCGCAAGTGACTCGAAAGCCGTTTCCACATCAGCCCGCAACGCAGTTTCTTCTTCAGATTTCTGACTCCATCGCTTCCAGGGGGTGCATTCATGTCGTCAGGTGACGATAAGCATCGTCCGATTGAGAGCGTCGCGCCCGAGGAAAAATCGAACGGCTCGCGCGCGAAGCACTCGAAAAACAAAGACGCTCCGGATCTCTCCCGCCGCAATTTCATTAAAGGCGCGGGCATCGCCAGCGTTGCTGCCTCGGCGGGCGTGCTTCTCGCCGACAGCGTCGTGGAAGCGCTGCCGCGCCCGCAAACCGGCGACGCAGCCGCAAACGGTGTCGTCGGCCCCGGCGAAGTTCCCGTCACGCTCAAGATCAACGGCAAGGCACAGACCCTCAATCTTGAGCCGCGCGTGACCCTCCTCGATGCCCTGCGCAATCATCTCGATCTCACGGGCTGCAAGAAAGTCTGTGACCGCGCCACCTGCGGCGCTTGCACCGTGCACATTGATGGTCGGGCCGTCTATTCCTGCACCACGCTTGCCATTGATGCTCAGGGCCGCGAAATCACCACCATCGAGGGCCTTGAAACCGCCGAAAACCTCAGTGCCATGTCGCGGGCTTTTTGGAACAACGACGCTCAGCAATGCGGCTTCTGCACACCCGGATTCGTAATGGCCTGCACAGCATACCTTGACCACGAACCTCACCCCACGCGCGAGGGCCTCGAAAAAGCGCTCGGCGGCAATCTCTGCCGCTGCGGCACCTACATGGGAATTAAAGACGCCGTCCTCGAAGCCGCAAACGCCACCAAACGGAAAGGAGCGGTAGCCTAATGGCTGACTATCATTGGCCTCCGGCAGATCGCCGCGCGCTCATCGGCAAGCGCATCAAGAGAATCGACGGCCCGCAAAAATCCTCTGGCCGCGCGAAATATTCCTACGACATCAATCGCCCCGGCATGCTGTGGGGCAAAATGGCCACTTGCCCTTACGCGCACGCCAAGGTCACGAAAATCGACACTAGCGCCGCCGAAGCGATGCCCGGCGTCAAGGGCGTCGTCACCATCGTGCCCGAGGGCCAGGAAGCGTTTTGGGCAGGACAAGAAATCGTTGCCATCGCCGCCGATTCTGAAGAGCGCGCCGAAGAGGCCGCGGATGCCGTGAAAATCGAATATCAACAGCTTCCT
>JASHRN010000192.1 GCA_030037335.1 Candidatus Acidiferrales bacterium
TTTCAACCTCGGATTTCCATCCTCCAGCGTCATTTCGTATACCGCCGCCGGGCAATAATACTGGCACGGATTCCCGTACTCCCGCACGCAGCGGTCGGAGCAAATGCTCGGATCGGCCACGATCAAATGGCACGGCTGGTCCTCTTCATGCCTGGTCCCGGAATGATACACGTCTGTCAGCCGGTCAAATGTGAGCTTGCCATCGCCCTTGAATCGCGTGGATTGATCGATGATTTCGCGCGGCCGATTGAGCTGCCGAAAATCCTGATACCCGGGCCGGCACCGCATCGGATCCTCGAATCCTCTTCCTCCGCTGACGAACTGCATGCCAGCATTCAGCAGTCCCGGCCACAAGCCATCATGGAATCCCTGATGAAAATTCCGCACTGCCCATAATTCCTGCTTGACCCAACTCGCATCCAGCTTCGCTTGAAACGCGCCCAGCTTTTTCGCTGGCGAATCTCCCGCCGCAAACGCCTCATAAATCGTCTCCGCCGCCAGCATTCCGCTCTTGATTGCCGTGTGAATTCCTTTCAATCGCTGCGAATTCAGCAGACTCGCCGAATCTCCGATGATCAACCCTCCATCCACATACGTCCGTGGCATCGAATACCATCCGCCATACGGAACACTTTTTGCCCCGTAGCGAACCAGTTTCCCGCCCTCGAGAATCCGCCGCACAAATGAATGCAGCTTGAATCTCTGAAACGCCTCATGCGGATCAAACAGCGAATCTTTGTATTCAAGCCCCACGACTGTGCCGAGCGAAACCCGATTGTCCCGCAGCCCGTAAATCCATCCGCCGCCATATTTGTGCGAATCGAACGGCCACCCAAGCGTATGCGCGACGTAGCCCGTTGCAATTCGCCCCGGCTGTACTTCCCACAGCTCTTTGATTCCGATGCCGTAAACCTGCGGATTTACTCCGTCCAGATGAAAATGATTCACCAGATCTTTTGTCAGCGACCCGCGCGGCCCTTCCGCCAGCACCGTAATCTTCGACCGCAATTCATATCCGGGCGTGAAGTTGTCTTTCGGCGCGCCATTTTTGTCCACGCCTTTATCTTCCGTGATCACGCCCGCAATTCCGCCCGCTTCATAAAGCAGCGACGCGCCCGCGAACTGCGTGAACACATTCACTCCCGCCTTTTCCACCAGCCCGCCAAGCCATTTCGTCAGCCGGTTCAGCGAAATCACGTAATTCCCGTGATTTTGCAGTGGCGGAGGCGTGATCGGCAGCTTCCATTCCTTCGTCGCACTCAAAAAATACGCCGCATCATCCGTCACTGACGTATCCAGCGGAGCCGTTTTCTCGAAATCTGGCACTAATTCGCGCAGCGCACACGGATCCATAATCGCGCCGGAGAGCTGATGCGCGCCCAGCTCGCGCGCCTTTTCCAGCACGTAGATGTTTTCAGCAGAAAGTGCGGGCGTTTTTCCAGCAGCCGAAGCTTGTTCAATCAGTTGCGACAATCGCAGCGCGCACGCCAGTCCAGCCGGCCCTGCGCCCACAATCAGCACATCAGCTTCGAGTTTTTCCCGTTCCACAAGCATAAGCTTTCATTGTAGCAGAACGATTTGCGAGGAAATGCGCGTAGGTTCACCACATACCAGGGGAACGGAGAACACCATTGCACTGTCATTCCGAGGAGCCTGCCCGCCACAGGCAGGGAATCTGCATTTTTCTTCGAAAATACGCGGACCAAATTTTTCGTTGAGTCGGAATGACAACAAGAAAGATTTTTGCAGTAAGCTGCTAAAAATCAAAGCGCGGATGCGCTAGGTAGTTTTGGACTTCTCGATCTCTTCCGTCAGCGCGGGCACAATCTCAAACAAATCTCCGACCACCCCGTAGTCGGCAATTTCAAAAATCGGTGCATTCTGATCTTTGTTGATCGCCACGATGCACCGCGCGCCTTTCATTCCCACCACGTGCTGAATCGCGCCGCTGATTCCCAGCGTCAGATAAAGCTTCGGCGAAACGGTCTGCCCCGAACTTCCAATTTGCCGCTCCATTGGCAGCCAGCCCTCATCGCAGATCGGGCGCGACGCCGAAAGCTCTGCGCCCATCGCCTTCGCCAGCTTCTCCGCCAGCGGAATATTTTCCGGCGCTTTGATTCCGCGCCCAATCGAAACCAGAATCGGCGCCTGCGTCAAATCCACCGCCTGCTTGGCCTCGCGGAAAAGCTCCAACGGCTTGGTGCGAATCTGTTCCGCTTGGACATTCACGCTCAACGGTTTAACCGGCGCCTTTCCATCTTGCTTCTTCGCCGCTGTATCCGCGCGAAACGCGCCCGCTTGAAACGACACGATCCACGGCCCTTCGCCTTGCAAGCTGACATCGGCTGCCGTCCGTCCCTGAAACATTTGCCTCACAAAAACCGGCTTGCCGTTTTCCTGCCGGTATCCAACGCAGTCGCCAATCATTCCCTTTTTCATCGACGCTGCTAGCTTCGGCGCAAAATCGCGCACCTGATAAGTATGCGGAAGAATCGCCAGATCCGGTTTCGTCTGCTCGATCACCTGCTTCAACACAATCGAATAACCGTCCGGCGTGTATTTCTGAAGCAGCGCATTCTCGACCAGGATCACTTCCTCAAGCTGATAGCCAGCTAATTCATTCGCCAGGGCCGCCACTCCCTGCCCAATCACCACTCCGCTAACGCTTCCATTCGCCTCTTTCGCGATCTGTTGCGCCGCGGTCAGCGCCTCAAAGCTGACCTTGTTCCATTTACCTTCGCGCTGTTCGGTAATCAGCAGAATCTTCATATCGAATTTGCCGAGCTACAGGACTCTCGCCTCGTGCTGCAATTTCTCAACCAGCTTCGCCGCAATTTCCTTCGGCGAGCCGGTGATGAATTCCGTTTTCTTCGTTTTCTGCGGCACGTAAATCCGTTCCACTTTTTGCGTCAGCGCCGATTGCACTCCCAGCGATTCGCGCGCCACGCTCGCAATCTCTTTCTTCTTCGCTGCCATGATGCCTTTCAATGTCGCATAGCGCGGCTTATTGATCCCCGATTGAATCGTCAACACCGCCGGCAGCGGCACTTCCACCAACTGGAACCAGCCCGCTTCGAGTTCGCGTTTCACGCGTAGATGGTCCCCCTGCAATTCAATGGACATAATGATCGTCGCGTGCGGCATTCCCAGCAGCTCCGCCAGCAGCACGCCCGTCTGCCCAAATCCGTGGTCTTCGCTCTGCAAGCCCGTCAAAATTAAATCGAACTTCTCTTTCCCAATTGCCGCTGCCAGCGACCGCGCCGACCCGAGCGGGTCCAGTTGATAAAACCTCTCATCCACCACGTGAATTCCGCGCTCCGCTCCCTTCGCCAGCGCCTCTTTGATCGTCTGCTTCGCGCGGTCCGGCCCCATGGAAATCGCCACGACTTCTCCGCCGTGCTTCTCCTTCAATCTCAGCGCTTCCTCCAGCGCGAAGCTGTCCGGCTCATTTGTTTCAAAACTGATGTCTGTCTCGCGAATCCATCCTCCGCTCGCATCAATCGCCAGCGGCGCATCCTTCGCGGGAACCTGTTTCACGCAAACCGCAATCTTCACCGGCCCTCCCACAATTTGAACACCAGCGACGCATTTGTTCCGCCAAATCCAAACGAATTCGACAGCGCATACTGTAATGTCGCCTTGCGCGCCTGATTCGGCACGTAGTCCAAATCGCACGCCGGATCCGGATTCTCATAATTGATCGTTGGCGGCAACACCTGGTCCCGCAGCGCCAGCACGCTAATGCCCGCTTCGATTCCGCCCGCTCCTCCCAGAGTGTGTCCGGTCATCGATTTTGTCGAACTCACCGGAATTTTCTTCGCCGCGTCCCCAAACGTCCGCTTGATCGCCACCGTCTCCAGCGCGTCCCCGAGCGGCGTCGAAGTTCCATGCGCGTTCACGTACCCAATTTGCTCCGGCGCAATTCCCGCATCTTTCAACGACGCGCGCATCACGCGGTACGCCCCGTCTCCATCCTCGGAAGGCTGCGTCATGTGATACGCATCGGCCGACATTCCGTATCCAACAATCTCCGCCAGAATATTCGCGCCTCTCCGCTGCGCGTGTTCCAGCGACTCCAGAATCAGCATCCCTGAGCCTTCCCCAATCACGAACCCATCGCGCTGCGCATCAAAAGGCCGGCTCGCGCGCGCCGGCTCGTTGTTCCGAGTCGAAAGCGCCTTCATCGCGGCAAATCCGCCCACGCCCATCGGCGTCACCGCCGCTTCCGAGCCGCCCGCCAGCATCACTTCCGCGTCGCATCGCTGGATAATCTTGAATGCGTCTCCAACCGCATGCGCCGAAGCTGAGCACGCTGTCGCCGTCGCCGAATTTGGCCCTTTGGCACCATATCGAATCGAAACCTGACCCGCGGCCAGATTGATAATCGCAGAAGGAATGAAAAACGGAGAGATCTTGCCGGGCCCGCCGTGAATCAGCTTGCTGTGCTCCCGCTCGATAACATCGAAACCGCCGATGCCCGAGCCAATGTAAACGCCGGTCGCATCCGCATTCTTTTCGTTAATCTCCAGCCCGGCCATTTTCATCGCGAAGTCCGTCGCCGCAATCGCGATCTGAATGAACCGCGCCATCTTCTTGAGGTCTTTTTTTTCGATCCACTGAAGAGGTTCAAATCCCTTTACTTCACCGGCAAACGTGCAGTCGAATCCCGTCGCATCAAACTGCGTAATGGGTGCAATCCCGCTCTTCCCGGCAACAAGATTCTTCCAAACCTCTTCCGTGCCGATCCCACAGGCGCAGACCAACCCAACTCCTGTAACCACAACTCGGCGGTTCAATGGGGAACTTTCTCCTCGCGGAATTCCGAGGCCGCGAAACTATTTCTTGGCGTGCTTGTCGATGTAAGCGATTGCATCCTTCACTGTGGCGATCTTTTCGGCGTCCTCATCCGGAATTTCAATGCCAAACGCCTCTTCAAATGCCATCACCAGTTCCACGATGTCGAGCGAGTCGGCGCCCAGATCATCCACAAAAGAAGCCGTCGGCGTCACTTCGCCTTCGTCCACACCGAGTTGTTCCACGATAATCTGCTTCACGCGTTCTTCAACGCTGGCCATTCGATTTCTTCCTCCGCTTTCGGCGATCCTTCGCTCTTCCTCTGATGTTTCCGGCGGCTTCTCCGGTTACATAAACCTGTTCATTCTATGCGGCCCCGCCATATCCGGTCAACCATCCTTCGTCAGCGACGCTCGGTCAGTTCGAATTTTCCTGATTCTTCCAGCCTCTAACCTCCAGCTTCCAGTCTCCGGACTATGCCGTCGTCAGCAGCAGCGGCGCTCCATCCGTAATCACAATCGTATGCTCGTAATGCGCCGCAAGGCTTCCGTCCGCCGTCTTCACCGTCCATCCATCGCCACTATCTTTCGGCTCGCCCGAACCCGCCGCGATGATCGGCTCGACGGTCAGAACCAATCCCTCGCTCAAAATCGGCCGTGCGGTATGGTCATCATAATTGGGCACGCTCGGCTCCTCGTGAATCGTCCTTCCAATCCCGTGTCCGCCCAGTGCGCGAATCACTTGAAAGCCGTTCCGCCGAACTTCGTTCTCCACGGCCCGCCCAATTTCACTCACGCGATGGTTCGCCCGCGCGACGTTCATGGCCTTTTGAAAAGCTTGCTCCGCGCACCCTATCAGTCGGTGCGCCTGCGCCGAAACCGGCTCAACTGCCACGGTCATTGCTGCATCCGCCATATAGTCATTCTTTTCGAACGTCACGTCGAGCTTCACCAAGTCCCCCGCCTTCACTTTGCGCGAATCCGACGGAATCCCGTGCACCGCCTCGTCATTCAAACTAATCAGCACATCTCCCGGAAATCCGTAAACCATTCGCGGAGCGGATCGCGCGCCATTCTCCCGCATCACTTTCCCGGCAATCTTCTCCAGCTCGCCGGTTGTGATTCCCGCACGAACATTCGTGGCCATCGCTTCCAACGCCAGCCGCACAATCCGCCCCGCTTCCTTCAACGCCAGCAACTCTTTGTAACTCTTGATCGACATTGGCTTCTTGAAAAATCTCCAGCTATCCCATCCTCATTCCGCCGTTTACATCGAGCACAGCGCCGGTAATATATCCCGCCTCTCCGCTCGCCAGAAAAACGATCGCTGCGGCCACATCATTCTCCGTCCCAAATCGCCCCAGCGGAATCCGCGCCTTCATTTCTTCCTTCACTTTGTCCGGCAGCGGATCGGTCATCGGCGTCGCAATGAATCCGGGCGCTACCGCATTCACGGTAATGTTCCGCGAAGCCATTTCCATCGCAATGGCCCGCGTCAATCCGATCAGTCCCGCTTTCGCCGCCACGTAATTCGCCTGCCCCGCATTGCCGGTTTCCGCGACCACGGACGTAACATTGATAATCCTTCCCCACCGCTGCTTCATCATCACGCTGAGCGCCTGCTGCGTGCACAAATGCGCCGCGGTCAAATTCGTCCGCAGCACCGTCTCCCAGTCTTCCAACTTCATGCGCAACGCCAGCCCGTCTCGCGTTATCGCGCCGTTGTTCACCAAAATGTCCAATCGGCCGAATCTCGCGATGGTCTGCTGAAACCCTGCTTTGATCTGCTGCGCGTCCGCCAAATCCATCTTTACCGCCAGCGCTTCTCCGCCCGCCGATTCGATCTGCTTCGCCGCGTCCGCCAGCTTTTCTTCATTCCGCGCGGCCAAGGCTACGCGCGCGCCGGCGCTCGCAAGAGCAATCGCCGTGGCCCGCCCGATTCCCTGCGACGCGCCGGTAACCATCGCCACTTTTCCGCTTAATGAAAACATTCTTTTGAATTATTCCTTCTGGCGGGAATTACGCTTCGCTGATCTCCGCCCGCGCTTTGGCCACCTTCTCCACTGTGCTTTTGAGACTCGCTGCGTCTTCCACATTGAACGCGCGCACCGAGCGATCAATCTGCCGCAGCAATCCGCTCAGCACTCGTCCGGGACCCACTTCCACAAATATCCGCGCATCCTGGGCAATCATTTCGCGAATCGAATCTTCCCATCGCACCGGCATGCACACCTGCCGTATCAGCGCGTCCCTCGCTTCGTCGCCGGTAGTAATCGCCTCCGCGTCCACATTGGTCACCAGCGG
>JASHRN010000193.1 GCA_030037335.1 Candidatus Acidiferrales bacterium
TATAGTAAACGCCAAGCGGAATTCTTCCGCCGGGCTCTTGCGACTTCAGCAGTGCCTGCGCCTTTTTCTGCGCAATTTCGACGGCATCATCCGGATTGTGCACGACCGGATCGTAACCCGTTTGATCCAGCCGATACAGGCGCGGCTGGCCTTCGATTTGCCCCGCATAAAATCCTTTCGTGTGCAAATCGTTGTAGGTGGGGCAGGTTTGCAGCACGTCGACAAGTGCGCTGCCGCGATGTTGAATCGCCTGCGCGATAATTTCGGACAGGTATTTCGTATCCAGCGCGTACCCGCGCGCCACAAAAGTGTATCCGCATGCCAACGCGAGCAAAATCGGATTGATCGCGTCCATGATGGACGCTTCCGACATGGATTTCGTCTTTTGTCCCTTCGCAATCGTCGGAGACGCCTGTCCCTTCGTCAGCGCATAAACGTCATTGTTCATCACCACGTAGGTGATATCGAGATTCCTACGCCCACCCGCGACAAAGTGCCCGCCGCCGATTCCGTAAGCGTCACCATCTCCGCCAACGCCAATCACCGTCAAATCGTGATTTGCTAATTTCATTGCTGTGACCGAAGGCATTACGCGCCCGTGTAGCGTGTGAAACGCGTACGTGTTCATGTAATGGGCGGTTTTTCCCGCGCAGCCGATCCCGCTAATTACAGCGACACGATGCGGAGCCACTTGCAGCTTCGCCAGCGCCATTTGAATCGCGGAGACCACACCGAAATCACCGCAACCGGGACA
The DNA here is from genome assembly GCA_030037335.1 of Candidatus Acidiferrales bacterium. GTDB lineage: Bacteria > Acidobacteriota > Terriglobia > Acidiferrales > UBA7541 > DAHUXN01. The sequence continues at coordinate 755 of JASHRN010000193.1, forward strand.
CCAGTCATTGTGAATGTCGCTTTTGAAATCCGCCGCCTGCAAATTCTTGATTTCCGGTGTCACCGTGCTCATTGTTTCCCGCCACGAATTGACAGCGCTTCTCGAATCGGCACCTTATATTTTTCAGGGCAGGGTGGAGCTCCAATGCCTTTACCGCGATTGTGAGCTGGGCCGCGAGTCGCATCGAGTTGGCGCTTTATTTCGGCTATCCAACACGTCTTGACACTGCTGGGTGATACGCCGAGCTTGCCAGCCACGAGTCGCTGTACTTTCTTATAAGTGACCATCGACTTCTCCTATCTGTTGTATCCCGGCGGCAACGGCACCATCGGCGCAAGCATTTTCGGATTGTTGCCGCGCAGCTCAAGCATTTCATCGAACTCGCGATTGCCATGCCCCTCTTCGATCACGCGTCCTTGCGAAATGACGATTCGCTCCGGCGCATCGGCTTTCGCGGCTTCGAGCGCGACCATGATTTCGTCTTCAGAAAATGGCCGGCCGTCATATTTTACGACGCGATGCTGAATCGAAACTCCGGTGTCTGCGCGAATCACTTGCGCGAGCTGGCCGGAGTAATTTCCATCGAAGCAGACAATGCGCTCGGCGCGCGAGAGAATATCTTTCACCGGCTCGACCGGGAATGGATTCATCATGCGAATGTGCAGCGAAGCATAGCGCGTGTGATGCGGGTCGGCGCGATGCAGCGCATCGTGAATCGCGCCCTTCGTTGAGCCCCAGCAAACCGCGAGCACCGGAATTTTCTGCGGCGTGGCGGGCCCGAAAAATCTATATTTTTTTCCATCCGGAATCTCGTGCGCCGCGAGCCCGATCTTGCCCATGCGCTTTTCCATCATCGCCAGACGATTGCCGATTCCTTCGGTGATGTGCCCGCGCGGATCGTGCTCGTCCGAAGTAGACCAGAAAATCCCTCCCGCCTGCCCGGGAACCGAGCGCGGGCTGATGCCGTTTTTCGTGAACGCGTAGCGATGATAGTCGCCATTCGTGTTCGCGGGCTTCACCTGGCCGCGATCGATTTTCAAATGCGAAGTCTTGAACGGCGGCAGCGTTTGATAGCAGCTCGCCAGATGCTTATCGACAAGCACGATCACCGGCAACTGATACCGATCCGCATAATTGAATGCGTCAAACGTGTCGTAGAAGCACTCCTCGATGTCGCCTGGTGCCAGCACAATGCGCGGAATATCGCCTTGGCCCGCATGCAGCGCGAAAAGCAAATCCCCCTGCTCCTGACGCGTCGGCAATCCTGTTGAAGGTCCGCCGCGCTGATAGAGCATCACCACAGGCCCTGGCGCTTCGGTGATCGCCGCGAATCCCAATCCTTCCGGCATCAGCGCAAATCCCGGGCCCGAAGTGGAAGTCGACGCGCGCACGCCGCCATGCGCTCCCATCACCGCCGCGTCAATCGCGGAAACTTCATCTTCCGTTTGCAGCACAACCAGATTTTGCTCGCTCTGATAGCCTTCGAGATAGACGCTTTCATCCGTCGCCGGCGAAATCGGGTAATACGTTTGCAATCCGACGCCAGCCTTGATTTTCGCCATCCCAACGGCCTGCGTGCCTTTCACGAGGATCTGCTCGCGTTTCACGGGAGCCGGCGGCAGCGAGAATTTCAGTTGATGCGCGAATTTCTCCTTCGCGTATTCATATGCATATCGGGCCGCATTCACGTTCAGATCGGCAACTTTCCCTGCCTTTGCGCCGAAGCTGTCGCGAATGGCCGTCGCCACAGGCTCAAAATCAAATCCCACCGCCCCCGTCGATGCGCCGAGCGCCAGCGTGTTGGTCATGATTCGATATGCGCGCGCTTGCCCCGGCTTGCCCGCTTCCGTCAACGCGCGGTCGAGCAACTCGGCGTAAGGCATCTCCCAAAGGAAAATGTCTTTGCGCTGGATCGTTTCCGCGAATCTTTTCTGTTCCACGTCGTAAAGGATCGCGCCTCCGGCAGCAACTTCTTGCACGTGCCCGCGATGCGCCGGGAACTCATGATACAAATCGCCAACCAGCGTTTCTTCGTCCAGAGATGAGAGCAAATGCACCTGATCGCTGTGCGAAGCAATCGGCTCATCGGAAATTCTCAATTTGTATGCGCTATGCTTTCCTTTGATGTTCGAATGGTATTCGGTCTGCCCGAAAACGTAGTAACCCGACCGGCTCAGCGCCTTCGCGAAAATCTCCGCGCTCACGTTCAAGCCGCTTCCTTGCGGCCCACCGATCATCCATGAAAAGCTCGCGCTCATTCGCCTATCGATCCTCGGATTTATTGCTGTCCAGCCACAGAGCCGCCACGCGCTCCGCCAAACGACGATTCACTTCCAGCAGGATTCAATTCGCGGGGAACCCCCACATGTGCTCAACGACAAGCGTAACACAGCGGGAAAATGGAGAAAACCCAAAACGCCCAGCGCCGCTTTTTACGCGCTGAATCACGCAATTTCACCTCCGAAATGCGAAATGGGTTCCTAGAGGGTTGTTTTTGCAGATCTGTCCGAAGGTCGAGAACCCATACCATGCTGAGCCATTGCATGGAAATCCGCTTATTGCTCGAAGGTCTGCACCACAGCCGGCGCGCCGTTCGCCTCGTTGATGAAAAAAAGCACCGTCCCATTTGTTACCGCCACGGTATTTGCGCCCAGAGTGCCGGTGCCGTTTGCATGAATCGAAAGCGCCGCGTTGAAAGCTGTGCCAAGCGTAAATCCGCCGGCGGCGCTCGAATCTTCTGTGCCGGTCAAATTGCCGGAGGAAATGGACGCTACTCCGGAAAGATCCGGAACCGTGTTGTCACCCGGCTCATTGGTTCCAAAGAAGAAGTTCCCTGAGAGCGAGCTGTTGCTATAGGTCGCAGCCGGCTGCGTATCAAAAATGCTGAGACTCGCTGTCGCGTCCTGCGAGGGCGCTGAGCGAAAACGCGGTTAGATCCTGCTGCCGAAGGATTCCCGTTCCATTTTCCGGGCTTTCTAATTGCTGATTCAAGAAAATTACGTCTCCCTTCGATGCAATTCCTCCGGTCACGCCGCCAAGCGAGAAGTGGAAGTTAAAGGTATTTTCCCTATTGTCGGTCAAGATAAGGCAGCCGCGATTGTCCGGACCTACTGAATAAGAGCTGGCCGATGCCAGCACAGTCTCGCCGGCATACGCAAAGTTGGCGTAAGGATTGTATTGGTCTTGCCCGGATGTGATTTTGCCTGTTCCATCTGCCGTGAAGCTCGCTGCATAGATAATCGGCGTCCCAGTGCCGCTTCCGCTCCAGCCTTGCACCATGATGGCGTAGTTGCCTTTGAGAATGCCTTCGTTTCCGCCCGTGCCGCACGCGGTTGCTCCATCAAAAATAGTGAATGTGTCCGTGTCCGACTTTGTCGGATTCGTTACTGAAATTGCCGTAAGGGTCGGCTTATTGGCCGGCGCGGCGGGAACAGTGGCCGGAGGTGTATAAGAAACCGCGTATGGGGTCAAGTTCGAAATCGTGCCGCATCCAGGCGAGCATGGCGCACCATTTGCCGTGAGCGCCCAAGTAACGCTGCCACCGGTGGGGTCGTTCTGCACGACTGCGCTGAAGCTATCAAAGACCTGGTTTGCGGTTGCCGCAATTTCCGTCACTTTGTTTTCAATCGTGACACTGACGGCTTCGAGCAGGATGCCAACCACAGCCGACTTCGTGGGATCGGCCACCGAAGTCGCGATCACCGTCACCGTGATAGTTGAGGGCAAGGAGGCCGGCGCATTATAGGTGACCGAACCCGCCGTCTGGTTCGTCAGCGTGCCGCACGCCGCCGGAGCATCCCGAACTGGAGAGCGACCACGTGACTGCTGTGCTCACTGGGCCGCCGGTCGTAGAAACCGAGGCCGTCACATTCGCGCTTTGACCTTGGTCGAGTGTCGTCGTTGAGCTGGCAATCGTTACGCCGGTAATAGGGCTGCTTGAACCACCTCCGCATCCTGCAGCGAAAACGCCTCCGAGCAACACCAATCCCACGCAGAGCGAACCCATCCTTCGGCCCATGGTCATTCTCCCGGCAATTCTGCAATCGCTAACTTAACTTAATCGCACACCCGAATTTCTTGACGAAGTCTGATCGCGCTTGGTTTCAGCAACCCCTTTCCAGCGTGAAGCAAGCATATTACCACCAAAAGAAGTTAGTGCTAGGATATTAGGCTCTCAACGAAATGTCTGTGACTCCCGCGCAATTTCGGCGCATGGCGCTCAGTTTCCCGGAGACGAGCGAGTCGGCTCATCAGGGCCATCCCGACTTTCGCGTCCTCGGGAAAGTTTTCGCCACTCTCGGTTATCCCGATAAAAAGTGGGCTATGGTCAAGCTCACGCCGGAGCAGCAGGAAGTCTTTATGGCCGACGAGCCTTCCGTCTTCATTCCCGGCAGCGGGCGCCTGGGGGCGTGCAGGCGCGACCACCGTTCAGCTCAAAGCGGCCGGACAAAAGACGCTGCGCCGCGCCATCCTCGCCGCGTGGCTCAACGTGGCCCCGAAACCCCTCGTGAAGAAATTTGAAGCGAAGCAGTAACCGCAGATTCGCCCCGAAAATAGTTGAACTTTTGCCCACAGCCTTGCGTACTTGACTTCGAGAGCGTTACCACAGGCGCCGCGCGTCATCGTGCTAAAGACTGACGCAGCGAAAAGGTCAGCGAATGGATTCCTTTACAGCGAAGTTGAAGCAAGTCCTCCGGCGGCTGCGGCGCGCGCCGATGTTCACGTTTCTCACGTTGCTGATGCTCGCCACAGGAGTGGGGGCGAACGTCGCCGTCTTTAGCGTCCTCGAAGGCGTCCTCCTCAAACCTCTTCCATATCCTCATCCCGAACAGCTCGTTGGGCTGTGGCTCACGGCTCCCGGAGTCAACCTCGTCCATGCCCAGATGGCTCCATCCTGTTATTTCATTTTCCGTGAGCAGGGTCGCGCATTTCAGAGCCTCGGCATTTATCAAGACGATTCGGCCAGCATCACTGGCGTCGCCGAGCCAGAGCAAGTGCCCGCCGCTGATGTAACGCAGGAAGTACTTCCGATTCTCGGCGTGCGCGCGGTGGCTGGCCGTTTGTTTTCGCCCGCGGACGATACTCCGAGCGCGCCGAAAACGATCGTTTTGTCCTACGCCTACTGGCAGCGGAAGTTCGGTGGCTCTTCCTCAGCTGTGGGCCGCTCCATCCAGGTCGACGGCTCTTCCCGGCAGATCATCGGAGTTCTCTCGCGCAATTTTCGCTTCCTCGACGATAATTACGTCCCCGCCCTTTACATCCCTCTTCAGCTCGATCGCAGCAAAACTTTTCTTGGCCAGTTCAGCTACGTCGGCATCGCCCGCCTCAAACTTGGCGTCACTCTGGCCGAAGCAAATTCAGATGTTGCCCGCATGATCCCCATCACCCTGCGAAGCTTCCCCGTTCCACCGGGATTTAGCCTCGATCTTTTCAAAAGCGCGCGCATTGGCCCGAATCTGCGGCCCTTAAAAGACGAAGTCGTTGGCACCGTCGGCAGCCTGTTGTGGATTCTGATGGCCAGCCTCGGAATGGTTCTGCTCATCGCCTGTGCTAACGTAGCCAATCTTTTTCTCGTCCGCACCGAAGGCCGCCAGCAGGAGTTAGCGATTCGCGCCGCGCTTGGCGCCAGCCGCGGACGCATCGCACGTGAACTGCTTTTTGAAAGCATAGTCATCGGCGTGATTGGAAGCGCGCCCGGTCTCGGGCTTGCTTATGCCGCAATTCGTTTCCTGATCGCTCTCGCGCCCTCCGGTCTGCCGCGCATCACCGAAATCGGCATCGACGGCCACGTTTTACTCTTCACACTTGTCGTCGCCATCGTCACCAGCCTGCTTTTCGGAGCTGTTCCTGTTCTGCGATATGCCGGCATAACCGCCGGAACCGGACTTCGTGAAGGCGGCCGCACACTCGGCCAGAGCCGTGAACGCCATCGCACGCGCAATGTTCTTGTCACTTTGCAGGTCGCCCTCGCCTTCGTTCTGCTGATTTGCTCCGGCCTGATGATTCGCACGTTTTATGCGCTGACGCACGTCAACCCGGGCTTCACGAATCCGGCGCAGCTTCAAACTTTTCGCATCTTCGTTCCCGAATCGCGTGTGGCCGATCCTGTGGCCGTTCTCCACACCGAACAAGCCATTTCGCAAAAACTCTCCGCGATTCCGGGTGTCTCTTCTGTCGGTTTTTCAAGCGGCGTTCCCATGAATGGAAACGAATGGATGGATGCCGTCTTCGCGCAGGATCGCGCCTACGCTCAGGGAGAGATTCCCAAGCTTCGCCGCTTCATGTTCATCTCACCGGAATATCTCCGCACCATGGGCACTCCGCTCATCGCCGGCCGCAATATCACGTGGGAAGACACATACGACAAATTGCCTGTCGCTCTCGTTTCCGAAAGCTTCGCCCGCGACTACTGGCACACTCCGCAGAACGCGCTCGGCAAGCGTATCCGCGTCGGCTCGCTCGACGATTGGCGCGAAATCGTCGGCGTCGTTGGCGACGTTCATTACGACGGCTTGAATCAACCCGCGCCCTCCGCCGTGTATTGGCCCATTCTCGTCGCCAAATTTGAGAGCGATCCGCTCGAAGTCCGTCGCGAAGTCACCTTTTCGATTCGCAGCACTCTCACCGGCTCACAATCCTTTTTGAGGGAAGTTCGCCGCGCCGTCTGGTCCGTCGATGCCAGCCTTCCGCTCGCCGCTGTCCACAGCCTCGATTACTACTATCAGCAATCCATGGCGCGTACTTCTTTCACTCTCATCATGCTCGGAATTGCAGGCGCTATGGCTCTGCTTCTCGGCGCAGTGGGACTCTACGGCGTTATTGCCTATTCTGTTTCGCAGCGCACGCGCGAAATCGGCATTCGCATCGCCCTGGGCGCGCAACAGAACGAAGTCATCGCCATGTTTGTTCGTCAGGGATTATTGCTAGCCGGAATCGGCATCGCGTTCGGCCTCGCGGCGGCGTTTGCGGCCATGCGCCTGATGTCCTCGTTGCTCTTCCATGTGAGCCCGATGGATCCGCTGACGTACATCGCCGTCACCATTGGCCTGGTTGCCGCCGCGCTCGTCGCCAGCTATGTGCCTTCGCGTCGCGCTGCCTCGGTCAGTCCCGTAGAAGCCCTTCGAGCCGAGTAGTATGCAACGCAAGCTGTTATTCCGCCGATCGAAAATCCAACGAGCCATACCGCTTCAACAAAATTGTTTTCTGCATGGCCTGCACCATATCGTGCGAGGTGGTGTTAGACTGAGCGCGCACAGACCTGACCTGGGAGGATCCGATCAGCATCACGCGGGGCGCGGGACCGTTTCTTTATTGGCATCACTCGCCGTCGCGACCGGCCTGCATGATTCTCACGGCAGCGCTCGCAGTTACACTCTCACTCTTTCCTGCGAAGGCATTCGCGCAGAGTACAAATGCCGGAGCCTCACCGAGCCAATCCGAATCTCAACAGCAGCAGAATCCTTCAAATCAGCAAGGCCAGTCCACGACGCCACAGAAGAAAAATGACCGCATGTTTTACGTCATGCCAAACTATTTGACCGTCGAGAATCAAGCCAAAGTTCCGCCGCTTACATGGAAGCAGAAATTCTCGATCGCTGCGGAGGGCACCTTTGATCCCTACGAATTCTTCATTGTTGGTGTGCTCGCCGGAATTCGTCAGGCCGACGATGCTTATCCCGCATTTGGCGAAGGGCTTGCGGGTTATGGCAAGAGGTATGGCGCTGCTTTTGCCGACGGCGTGGATGAAAACATGATGGTAGGCGCCGTGTTTCCAAGTATTTTGCGCACCGATCCGCGTTATTTTCAGCTCAGCCACGGCAGATTCCCGCGCCGTTTCGGTTATGCTATCAGCCGCATCGCCGTCACGCGCACAGATTCGGGCAGGAACGTCTTGAACGTCCCAGAATTCGCCGGCAGCGCTCTGGCTGCGGGAATCTCCAATCTGTATTATCCCCATTCGGAAGCCAGCGTTCACAGCACATTTACAAATTGGGGAGCGCAGCTAGGCGTGGATGCCTTCGGCAACGAGCTCAAAGAGTTTTGGCCCGACATTCACCGCTGGATTCTCAGGAAAAAACACAAGTCTTCCCAACCAAACTGATCCTCGATGGTACGATGGAGGGCCACAAAATCCACGCGCAGCTCGAACTCTTCGACACCAGGAAATTCTTGCTCGT